>CAZYAO010000009.1:0-4948 GCA_964645715.1 uncultured Saprospiraceae bacterium | reverse complement strand
CATCAATCCCCCTTCTCATCCGAAGCAGCGGGCGCGCCAGTCGGACTGAGCGGCTTCGGCTGGCCAGCACCAAAATTCAGCTGGAAGCCTATCCGCTGGTGGGGCTCATCATCGTCATAGTCCTCCCAAAGGGTGACCTCCTGGATAAACTCCTCGAGGTGGCGCTGGTAGTAGGGCTCCTGCAGCTCGTCGGGCCGGTAGATGGCTATGGTCTTGGGAGCCGTGGGTTCATCATACCCCTCGATGAAAGGGTAGTTGATGAGGACGAGAATCTTGCCATTGAAGAGCTGCTGGTAGATGAGGTCTCCGTTGTGCTTGATCAGCCCCCGCTGCAGAGAATCACCCAGTTTTTGCGAGATGCCGCTCTCTACGGTGCCCAGACTAACCACCACGGCTTCGAGATTGTCTATTTGCTCCCGGTAAGTGATCGTCGCCTTGAGCCCTACCTGCTGGGTAAGGGAGGTCAGCTTCTGAAAGATCGCCTCTCTCAGCCCTTCTTTCCAAAGCTTACGGTAGTCGAGGGTATTTTCGAGCACCTCGTGGTACTGATTGACGCGGCGCTTCAGGTTGTATAATTGCGTATCGCTGCTGTCTGCCATGGTCTTGGATTGTTTTGTGTGCCTATAAAAAAGAGCCGCACCCGGTCATCGGTTTGTCAACCCATGCCCCAAGGCAATGCCCATACAACAAATATAGGCCAACCTACAGATACGATCAGCACCTGCGGGCAAAAATCTCACCTACAACATGCGCCCATACCACACTGCCCCTGCCTGAGCCCCTATCGCTGTCGCAAAAATTTCATCCACAACATGCATCTACACTACATCCTCACCCCCCATCGCTGTCGCAAAAATTCGCACCCACATCATGCGCTCACACTACACGCTCGCCGGTATCACCCCCAGCGCCGCCGCAAAATTCGCACGCCCACCATCAGCCGAGCGAGCGCCGGTATATGCGAAAACGCTTAATAAGCGCCGCACCATTTTTTTCATAGACCGCCCGCATGGGCTGGTTGGTTTCCAGCACCAGGTGCGTTTCCATCCTGCGCAGGCCGCCAGCAGCGGCGGCGCGCATCATTTCCACCCCCAAAAGCACCTCCAGACCGCGATGCCGCCACGCCTTATCTACCGCCCCCAGCATCAGGTCCAGCTGGCTGGCTTTTTTCATAGCCCACAAAATGTGCAGCCAGCCGAAAGGCAACAGCCGCCCGCGGGCGCGCTGTATGCCGCGGCTGAAGTTGGGCAGCCCCACCATAAAGGCAAGCAGCTGACCGCTTGT
Organism: uncultured Saprospiraceae bacterium; assembly: GCA_964645715.1. Lineage (GTDB taxonomy): Bacteria > Bacteroidota > Bacteroidia > Chitinophagales > Saprospiraceae > JAUMBM01. Next base: position 3,664 of record CAZYAO010000009.1, on the reverse strand, counting down.
GGGGTGAAAAATGGCTTTGATGTAGCGGGGATCGAGGATGGGTAGGTAGCGGGCAGCCAGCGCCTCCATCTCGGCAGGCGTCATGGGGGAAAAACCGTAGAGGTGGTCGTAGTTGTCGTTGACGAGCCGAAGGGCGGGCAGTATGACCTGCTGCAGCGCGCGTTTGCTGTGAAAATGCGTCACGCGGTAGGGCAGCCGCGCCTGCAGGCGGTCATACAGCTGCGCCAGCCGCGGCGGCAGGCCGACAGAAAGATCAAAAGCGTAGTCAAGGCAGTCCAGCATCTTTTCATACCCCCGGGCTTCGAGAAAAGTGGGCAGGTAGGGCAGGTTGTTGGCGGTGACCATGACGGGCAGATGGTCAAAGCCTTCAATCTGCAGCCCTTCTGGGTCTTTGTCGGAAAAACCAAAGGGCCCGACAATCGTGTCCATGCCGTGGCTGCGACCCCAGTCTTCGACAGTCTGCAGCAGTGCCTCAGCCAGCCCGGCATCGTCATAGCAGTCAAAATGGGAAAACCGGACGGTTTTTTCGCCCTGCCGGGCGTTGTACGGGTGGTGAATGATGCCCATGATGCGCCCGCCAACCTGCCCGTCCCGGCTGGCCAGCCACAGAGCCGTTTCGCAGTAAGCAAAGGCCTTGTTTTTGTGGGGGTCAAAAAAATCCGCTTCGTCAGCGTACAGGGGCGGCAGCCACTGCGGGTGCGCCTGGTGGATTTTCTCGGGCAGGTAGATGAAGGTGCGGAGATCCTGTCGGTTGCTGACCCGGTGTATACGGATACTGGCCATGGCGTAGTGGAGGTTGATGGTTGATCGTAACGGAGCGGTAAGATACTAAACTGATTAAAATCACTGTGGTCAAGAATGGAAAACAGTTTGCCTGCAGGGTGAGAAGGGCTGTTTCGTTAAAGATTTTACCCTATCTTTAGGCCAGCGAAGGGAGCTTGTGCCTGCGCACTTTTTTTCACCGAAAAAACAGCTGTCATGATCAGGACAACACCAGTTAGTGAGGTAATGACCCGCGAAGTCGTCTTCGTCGGACCTGATGAGACCATGGGGCGCGTCCGGGATTTGTTTCACGAATACAATATTCATCACCTGCCGGTCGTGAAGGATGCGCATGTGGTGGGCATGGTGAGCAAGTCGGATTACCTGATGCTCCTGCACGGGTTTACGCTTTTTAATACCAAGGAAAGCCGCTATTTTAACGACACCGTGGCAGATAATATGCTGGTCGGAGAGGTGATGAGCCAGCCGGTGGTGTTCGTGTTTACAGACGATACAGTGGAGGTGGCAGTAGGTATGTTTCGCGAAAATCGCTTCCATGCCATGCCTGTGCTCGAGCGCGGATCGAAGGAGTTGCGGGGTATTCTGACGGTGATGGATTTGCTCAATCTGGCGTTCCTGTAGGCCATTATGCCGCTTTTGTTTTTTTTTAAAAAAAGCTAAAAGGGCAGGCGCTCCGCTCGTTATAGGGCAGCTGAGGCTGCCCTATAACGAGCGGTGGTTTGCGCTTCGCTCATAGCATTGTCTATCCGCCTGTTGGGCAGCCTCAACTGTCCGGCAGGCAGTGGTTTTTTGCCTGGCTTCATAATTTTACATAATCATGTCCACAACCCCCGCAGGGCAAAAACCCATGTACCGGCTGCCTGCCTGGGCCGCCGAGCTCTCATCGGTCGTGCTCGCAGTGGAGAGTACGCGCCACGGCGGCATCAGTCCGCCGCCCTACGATTCGCTCAATCTGGGGCTGTATACCGACGACCATCCTTTCCATGTGGCCGAAAACCGCCGTCGGTTCTGTAAGGAGCTCGGATTTAGGGCGGAGCAGCTGGCCGGTGCCCGGCAGGTGCACGGAGCTGAGATATTGGAGGTTACAACAGACGGGCAGTGGGATGGTTACGATGCTTTCGTTTGTCGGCAGGCAGGGGTGTTTATCAGTGTTTCGGTTGCCGACTGTGTACCAGTGCTGCTGGTGGATCCCGTCGCACGCGTCGTCGGTGCGGCGCATGCCGGCTGGAAAGGCACGCAGGCAGCTATTGCTTACAAGACGCTGCAGGCCATGCAGGTGCTGGGCGCGGAGCCCGCCCGCATGTGGGCCTATGTGGGCACCTGCATTGATGTTGACAACTATGAGGTGGGCAGCGCCGTCGCGGACGCTTTTTCACCCACCTACCTGCAAACCGGGCGCAGCCCCGGCAAATACCTGCTGGACCTCAAGCTCGCCAACCGCGACCAGTTGCTGCAAGGCGGACTCCCCCCCGGGCAGGTCGACTGCTCGCCTTTTTCGACGGTAAGCCATGTGGAGGATCATTTTTCACACAGGGCTTCGGGGGGCGTCACGGGGCGTGCCATGGCCGTCATAGGGCTGCTGTGAGCAGGTACAGGCTGGACGAATAAAAATTTTCGGTTTGTACATTGTGCAACTGGTCCGAATGTGCAGTCGATTGAGCCTAGGTAACATTTTTGTCCAGCATGTACGCTGCAATCGGCACGAACATACAGTCGATTGAGGTCAAGTGAAGCTTTTGCCTGTCCAGCCCGTACTGCGCAACACCAATCTCCTGGTCATGCGCAACATATATTCAGCTGCATCCCTAAGGCCACAAATAGTTGACAAACAACAGCTTCCTAGTCATGCTCAACATACACCCCCATTTTCCCCATCTGATAGTCGCGCATGGCCTCCATGAGTTCCGTCTGGTTATTCATCACAAAAGGTCCCCACTGCGCAACGGGCTCGTTGAGCGGCTCACCAGCCAGCAGTAATACCTGGCTGTGTTCCGCCACACCCCTGAGTTTGATGCCCTCACCATCCTGCCGGAAGGTAAGCAGCGTTTCGGCACCATAGTTCCAGTTGTCGTTGAGCTGTACTTCCCCCCGCAGCAGGTAGATGAGCGCATTCCAGTCAGCGGGCAGGGGCAGGGCAGCTTCCGCACCGGCGGGCAGTTCAATCTGCAACGCCAGCATAGGCGTATACGTCATGGCTGGCCCCTCAAGTCCAAGGTAGGGGCCGGCCACCAGCCGCACAGCTGCCTGCGGATCAGGCATCGCCACCAAGGGAATCTGTGCTTGCTTAATATCTTGATAACGAGGCTGCACCATCTTGTGTCGCTTGGGCAGATTGACCCACAACTGTATGCCCTCAAGCGTACCTCCCTGCTCCACAAAGTCCTGGTGCGCCCGCTCGCTGTGTATGATGCCCATGCCGGCAGTCATCCACTGCACATCTCCTGCCTGCAAGTGCCCTGTGTTGCCGCGACTGTCGCGATGCCGCAGCGCCCCCTGGTACAGAAAAGTCACCGGCTCAAACCCCCGGTGCGGATGGGGACCCAGATCGAGCGGATCAAAACCGGGCTCCGCAGTCGTGGGACCAAAATGGTGTAACAGAATGAACGGATCTACCTGCTCAACCTGCTGCGTTGGCAGCGGCTGGCGTACGCTGATGGCGCCCATCTGCAGGCTGTGCCCTGTGGTTATTTGCTGAACACTTCTGGTTTGCATGTCGATTCTTATTTGATGTAGTAACATTGATTTGCTGAAATAGTTGCATGCCGGAGGGGGGTGTTATGGGCAGCCAGCGAGTATTGAGGTGTATGTTAATGGCCATTATTGCAGCGTGGCAGGCAGGTATCATGGGCAAGTCGGCTCCCAACGATCAATCATTGAGCAG
>CAZYAO010000008.1:50216-110831 GCA_964645715.1 uncultured Saprospiraceae bacterium | reverse complement strand
GCAGGCATCTGGATATGGCAACTTTCTCCGGATATCAATGCTTTGGTCAACAGCCTGTTGTCAAAAATAAGGAGGGTGTAAACGGACAGAGCTATACCCGGCTACACTAATTGCGACATAAAATTTGTGGATTTACAAATATTGATATACTTTTGCAATCGCAATTAACCGCGGTGAGGTCTCGTAGTACAACGGATAGTATGTGGGTTTCCGGAGCCCAAGATCTAGGTTCGATTCCTAGCGAGACCACAAATTTTTGCAGTCATCCCAAAAGGTTGCATAAAGAGTCCCAAAATTCGTTTTTTGTCTTGTACTTTCCCCAACAGAAATTGGAAGTTCTTCCCTTATTTTCGACTTTTTACCTTTGCCTTGTCTAACCCGTTTTTATCCCTGAATTCGTACACAGAGAGGTGGCAGTCAGCTATGGCCTTAGTCGGGTAGATTTACAAGGAAGATAATCGTGAAAAAGTACTACATTTCCAATATTTTCAATTTCCAAGTCGTATGTTAATAAGAACTATCAGTCTGTTGATGGCTCTATTGGTGTCGTCAGTCGCCTTCGCTCAGGAAGGACGCAACTGTGGTACCATGGAAGAGCTCAACCACCAATTGCAGCAGGATCCCGAAATGGCCTTGCGGATGGAAGCTATCGAGCGCTTCACCCGGGAGTTCCAGGAACGCAATCCCAATGAGGGTGGACGTATGGTTGTGACCATTCCTGTGGTATTTCATATTGTCCATAACGGAGATGCTTATGGTACCAATGAGAATATTCCTGATGAGCTGGTGTTAGCGCAGCTGCAACAGATGAACCAGGATTTTGCACTACTAAACGCGGATGCAGGCAATATTCCTTCGCTGTTCCAGTCGGTAGCAGCGAATACTGAAATTCAGTTTTGTCTTGCACAGCGCAGACCCGACGGAACGGCCACAACGGGAATCAACCGAATCAATGGCGGACAGGCAACCTGGACTTCTACGCAGATAAATAATACGCTTAAGCCCTCAACCATCTGGGATCGCAATCAGTACCTCAATGTGTGGAGTGTGGCTTTTGGTGGGAGTAGTTCTGGTCTGTTGGGCTACGCCCAGTTTCCTGGCGGCGCAGCCAATACAGATGGTATTGTATGTGCTTATTTTACTTTTGGTTCACTGGCACTGCCCAATCCTGCCGGAGGTAGCTATGCCAGGGGTCGTACAGCCACACACGAAATCGGCCACTGGCTAAATCTACGGCATATATGGGGCGATGCAACCTGTGGTAATGACCTTGTTGCCGATACGCCCGTGCACAATGCTTCCAACAGTGGCTGTCCTGCCTATCCGCACCTGAGTACCTGTACCGGAACACCGGTTGAAATGACCATGAACTACATGGACTACACCAACGATATCTGTATGTACATGTTTACGGCAGGCCAAAAGACCCGTATGCAGGCGGTATTGCAGACGGGAGGCTCGCGGGCTAGTTTGCTTAATTCCCTGGGGTGTAGTCCGCCCGCGGCTACCTGTGGTACGCCCACCGGACTTTCTTCTTCCAATGTCGGAACCACCACCGCTACCCTCAATTGGCCGGCTGTGGCAGGAGCCAACAGCTACAATGTCCGTTATCGGGTGACGGGTACAACTACCTGGACGACTGGCTCCTCAGCTACTACTTCACTGGCAATTACTGGACTGACTCCACAGACAACCTATGAATTTCAGGTGCAGGCGGTGTGTGCTGTTACCGGTAGTTTCTCGGCATCTGCCAATTTTACCACCCTTTCCGCTGTAAGTTGCGGAACACCTACGGGCTTTTCCAATGGGGATATTACGCTCTCAACGGCTGTAATCAACTGGACAGCGGTTGCAGGTGCAACCTATTACAATTATAGATACAAACAACTCGGCACTTCTGCTTGGACCAACGGAACTATTGGCTTTAATACGGTTACCCTCTCGGGGCTCAATAGTGGTACTCAGTACGAATTCCAAGCGCAGGCAGTATGTATTACTACGCCAGGTAGTTTTAGCAACTCGCATGTTTTTAACACACTCCAGGAAGGCGGCTGTCCCATTCCTTCAGGCCTGGCGGCCACGAATATAACGCCTACAACGGTGACACTCAGCTGGTCGGCAGTCTTTGGATCCAATAACTACAACATCAGATGGCGTGTGCAAGGGAGTAGTAGCTGGCAGGAAACAACAGTTTCCAATACCACTTTTACTGTCACCAATTTACAGCCTGCTACGGCCTATGAGTTTCAGGTACAGGCCAGTTGTATCCGGTCTGTGAGTGCCTACTCTGCTTCTCTGGTGGTAGTCACTTCCTCTGTTTCCGGATGTGCCACACCCACAGGTCTGGGTACCAACAGTATCACTTTCAATAGTGCTGTGCTGACATGGCTGTCCGTACCGGGTGCTGGTTCGTACACCGTGCGCTGGCGGCCGCTTGGCAGCGGGGTGTGGAGTCTTTCTGGCACTATTGTCAATAGCCTTAGCCTCTCTAATCTTTCTGCTAATACGGTATACCAATTCGAGGTACAAGCTGTATGCGGGGGTACGCTGAGCGCATTCTCGGCTACCGGCTCGTTTACGACGCTGCAGCAACCTGCCTGTGGACAGGCAAGCAATTTGAATGCTGCCAACGTTACGGAAAGTACGGCCATTCTCTCTTGGTCGTCAGTGAGTGGTGCCAGTTCGTACAATGTTCGTTGGCGGATAGTCAATGCAGCCAACTGGACAACCACGGCTGCAGGTAGTAATTCTTTGGCCATCAGCAACCTTACGGCGGGTTCATTCTATGAATTTCAGGTGCAGACTGTCTGTGGTCTCAATACAAGTGCTTTCACCAATTCTGTTTTCTTTCAGACGCTGGGGGCAGGCAGTTGTTCCGATATCTTTGAGCCTAACGAAAGTGCTTCTTCCGGACTACCATTGTCCCCGGTAAATGTGGAGTTTCAGGCTTCCATCAGCGCTGCCACGGATAATGACTATTTCCGCTTTGCCAATACACCGGAGCAAAAGAATATCCGCATCGAGCTGACCAACCTTCCGGCCAATTATGCTGTCCAGCTGTATCGAGACAATATTCTGTTGGCTACCAACCAACTACCTGGTACGATCAACAAGACGATTATCTACAATCGAGGACCTGTTTCTGCCAACTACTTCGTTCGCGTATACAGCAATGGTGGCGAATCAGCGCCGAATCAATGCTATACACTGCAAATTCGCATTAGTGAGAATGGTTTGCGTACCGCAGAGGATGGTGTTGTTATTGAAGGGGCGCCAAGCGCTGATTTCAGCGTTTTCCCCAATCCTGCCCAGTCAACGGTGTTGATTAATCCTGCCAAAACAGCGGATTCGGAAGTTGAGGAAGTTGTACTTAATGTGCTGGATTTGTCAGGCCGTCAACTCATTTCCCAATCATTCCTGATGGTTGGCGATGACCAGCACTTATTTACGCTGGACGTGAGTACGTTACCGGCAGGTATGTACATGGTACAACTTGTACAAGGTGAGACTACCGCTATCAAAAAACTGTTGATAGCCCGCTAAACCATACCTTTAGCAATAATGGCCCTTGGTAGCTCATGCTGCCAAGGGCCATTATCTTATGTGGCTATAGCCGCTGATCCTTGAATGGTTTCATTGCTTGGGCGGTTTGTTGTAGTGTCTGGTCGGCGAGCAAACTACTGACCCACAGGGGTAAATCGAGATATTTGAGGGCCTTGCGCTCATAGGGATCGTCTCTGAGTTGTTGCAGTTCAGGTAAGTAGTATCGAAATACATCCCTCCTTTCTGAGGCTGGTTTGCCAATGGCTTTGCGGAGCAGGCTCACGCCAAGTCGCTGGAGTTTGCTCACGTCGCGTCCCTTTTTCAGCAGGCGTTGCAAGGCAGTCAAACGATAATCCAGCAGCATAAACTGGTCAAGTTGGTAGCGGCATATTAGCTCCAGCAAATGCGCATTGTAGTGAATGTCTTCGCGAAGAAAGCTGCTGCGAGTCTGTAAAATTTCGTCCAAAATGTCAAGCGCTGCCGTATAGTTGCCTTGGGCAAAGTAAATGTAAGCGAATTTGTAGTAAAAAAGCATGGATCGGTGTTCGTCAATCCGGTCTTTGTATTTAATGAGCCCCTCCCTGATTTCCTGCATGGTAACTTCGGCCTGCTGATAATCATTGGCGAGCAGGTGATGGTTGAGTTTTGACAATGAGAGATACTGAAAGGCCAGTAGGTTGCTGGCAGGCATAAACGAGTCAGCCTTGTTATCAACAAAAGTATGGAACTCCTCCAAGTATCTGCTGAAGGAATATAAGTCATCGAGCAAAAAGCAAAAGAGTAGCAGATAGTACAACCCTCGCATGTATAAATCAGGGTCTTTGTCTCGCATCTGTGGGTACAGCCTGAACAAGATAACCCATTCAGCAGCATTTTCACGAGCTGCATACAGATCAAGGCGTATATAGTTGAGCCACATGTGTGCCTGAAAACGGTTGACTTTTTCGAAGAAGGTACCTATTGACTCAACTCGCTTGGGGAGTGGCTGCATTTCCTGCCAGGCTTGGCTTAGCCGATGCCGATCCTCTTCATTTCTTGTGTGTCCGTGGTCTATATAATAACCTTGTATTTGTATATTCAAATTGCTCAATTCATTGGCTACCAAGATCATTTCGCTTCTGTGCGTAGCATCGATGAGCAGTTTATCCATTTTTCTGCTCACCTGCCTCGAGCGGGTAATGTGCCGTGCTTCAATGTTTTTTTGGAAGTCAAGAATTTCAAGTTGCAGGATGTCCTGGTGATTGTCTTCCGCTGTACTCCGGCAACGTTCCAGTATTTTCAGGCTTTCCATGTAGAGTCCCTTACTGTACAGGACGCGCGCAAAGTCGAGTTGCTCGCGAATTTCAATATCTATGTTCCGCTGTATGTGTACAAGCCGCAGGCTTATCAGCAATTGACGGTACAGATGGCGCTTTAGGTGCGGCAAATGTGAGCGTTCGGAGCCGCTCAGGCGTGCTATGAGCTCTTCTTCGTCGTAGTTGTCCATACGATCCATCACGTCAAAAAGGCGTAAAAATTTGCGTTCCTGCTGGCCCATGGTCCGGTTGGCATACAGCCGGAAATGTCGCTTTTCAGCCTTGGTAAGTGTTTTTATAAGCCTGAAAAGTTGGTCTTTGGAAGAGGTGGACATGTCAGGTATATTGCTTATAAGTATTTGTAAATGAATTTTTTGAAAAAAAATATAGGTGCTTGGGTGTAAAAGAGTAGAACATTTTTTGATTAGGAGAGCGCAGCTTTGCGTAGCTATATTTGTATCATGTTCAGGCGGTAAGGGGTCCGCACAAGGTTAACAGGCACAAAAGTTGGTGAACGTTAACCGGACGTCGACAAAAGACATATACTGCAAACATAGTAAATTAATGAAAAAGATTGAAGCCATCATCAGACTTTCACGTTTCGATAAGGTTCGCGACGCTTTGGCTGATATCGGACTCAATTTTTTTACCCTCAGTGAGGTGAAAGGGTTCGGCCTGCAGCGGGAAGAAAAGCTGCTGTACAGGGGCAATGCTTACGAATCTGACTATATCGCGAGGCTCAGGCTTGATATTATTTGTGAGGATGAAAATGTAGAGACGGTTATCCAAGCCATTATGCAAGCTGGTCGAACCGGTGAGGTGGGAGATGGCAAAATCGCTGTTTATGATATTGAGCGAGTGTTAAGGATTCGAACGGGTGATGAGGGGGCTGAAGCTATCTGAGAGCAAAGGAACATCGTCCGGAAACAATTAGGGTCTTCCAATAATTTCTGACACAGTCATGTTTTTCTTCATGCTGCTGTGCCACCATGTGGCGCACATGACTCTGCTGTGTCTAAAAAGATATGAAATCAATCAAAGCAAAATATTGATCAACATGGTTAAGAGTAAATTGGAGTACATTTGGCTCGACGGTTACAAACCTACACAGGGTTTGCGCAGCAAAACCAGAATTGAGAAAAACTTCAGTGGCCTACTGGAGGATTGCCCGATGTGGTCATTTGACGGCAGCTCGACAGAGCAGGCTCCTGGCAATTCTTCTGATTGTCTGCTCAAACCTGTTGCTATTTTTCCCGATCCGGGCAGACGTGAGGCTTTCTTGGTCATGTGCGAAGTACTAAATGCCGATGGTACGCCGCATGAGAGCAACGGCCGCGCAACCATCGAGGACAACGATAGCGATTTCTGGTTTGGTTTCGAACAGGAATATTTCCTCTGGGATCTGACCATCAACAAGCCTCTGGGCTTTCCCGCAAGCGGCTATCCGCAGGCTCAGGGACCTTATTACTGCTCTGTCGGCGCAGGTAAGGCTTTTGGTCGTCATATTGTTGAGGAACATCTGGATATGTGCATCGATGCTGGTATAAATGTTGAAGGGATCAATGCAGAAGTTGCTCCGGGACAGTGGGAGTTCCAAATCTTTGCAAAAGGTGCCAAAGAAGCCGGTGATCAGGTCTGGGTTGCCCGCTATCTGTTGGAACGTATTGCAGAGAAGTATAATGTGGGCATCAACTGGCACTGCAAACCCGTACACGGCGACTGGAATGGTTCTGGTATGCACGCCAATTTCTCCAATACTGCCTTGCGTACCTGCGGCAGCCAGGCGGTTTATACAGAAATTCTGGAAGCTTTCCGCCCCAATACACAGGCGCACATGGCCGTATATGGAGCTGATAATCACCTGCGACTGACAGGTAAGCACGAAACACAGTCTATCGATAAGTTTAGCTACGGTATCTCCGATCGCGGGGCTTCTATTCGCATTCCTATCGCTACAGTTGAACGCGGCTGGAAGGGATATTTGGAAGATCGCCGTCCAAACTCCGCAGCAGATCCCTATAAAGTCGCCGCACGTATTATCAAAACAGTTAAATCTGCTTTGGTTCCTGCTTAATGGAGTCTTATTTGCCTGATTTTTTCAAAAAAATTTTTGAAAAAATCAGGCAAATAATTCTTGCATTAAGCCTGTTGTCCGGGGCCTTCGTTACCGTATGACAGGCTGAATAACACTCAGGCGTGCAAGATCCGCCAAGTCATTTCTTTCAAAAGGTCAACCTCTGACTTGCCCGTACTGCTGTAGTCTACGCCCTTACTTTTTAAATCGTATTCTTTCAGTACACGGATTATTTGTTCTGTTTTACTGCGCGGGTAATTCTTAGCCGCCGTACGGTAGTCTCGTACAGCATAAATGCTGCGCAGCTGCAACTTTTCCATAACCTCCTTATCGGTTGCCTGACTCAGTTCTGAGAGCTGGTATACTTTGCTGAAGTAACCGTACAAACTACCTATGATGACTGGTAGCGGATTGTTTTTGGGATTATCTCCAAAATAGTTAATTATTCTGTTGGCTTGTAGTACGTTGCGATTGCCAAGGGCTTTATGAAGCTCAAATACATTGTAATCGCGGCTGATCCCTATGTTTTGCTCTACATCCTGCGCGCTGATGGTTGTACCGGCAGGAATGCCAAGACTTAATTTGTCAAGTTCATTGGCAATTTTTGAGAGATCAGTACCCAGGTACTCCCCTATTAAGGCTGCTGTCTGAGAAGCTATAGATAGTTTTCGGGCTGACAGATAGCCAGTTATCCATTCAGGTATCTCATTGTCATAGAGTGTCTTACTTTGAAATACCAGCCCTTTTTCTTTGATGATTTTGACAATCTCACTGGTGGTGTTGAGCTTTTTGTGCTTGTAACACAAGACCAGCACTGTTTGCGGAGAGGGATTTTTGGCATAAGATACCAGCGTTTTCAGGTCTTTAATGTCCTGAGCCTCCTTGACAAGGACAAGCTGTCGGGGTGCCATCATAGGAAAGCGACGGGCAGCATCGGCAATAGTCAGATGGTCAGTGTCCTTACCGTAGAGGATCGTCTGGTTGAATGCCCGTTCGTGTTCCTGCAGCGCGTGCTCTTCAATGGCGTCACAGATTTTGTCGATGAAGTAGGCTTCATCGCCATGCAACAGGTAGATAGGCATGAACTTACCCGCCTTGATATCTTTGAGGATGTCTGTATAATTCATGAAAAGAGCTTACATCAGGTATAGGGTACGCTTTTTCTGAAAAAAATTAACCTGACTATAGCGATACCGATACACGCTGGGTGGCACCAGCTACCCAGCGTGCATCGTACGTTCAGGTCTATACAGACAAAGAGCTACCTACTATTGGATGACTGCCTTGACCGCATCTGCTGCATCTTGCAGTGCAATGGCCGAGCGGACATTGAGGCCGCTCTCATCTATAATCTGCTTTGCCAAATCAGCGTTAGTGCCTTGCAGTCGGACAATGATTGGTACAGGAATGTGGCCGATACTCTTGTAGGCATCAACAACCCCCTGAGCTACACGGTCGCACCGAACAATGCCGCCGAAGATGTTGATGAGGATAGCCTTGACCCGCTCGTCCCGAAGAATAATCCGGAAGGCATTTTCTACTCGCTTAGCATCAGCCGTGCCACCCACATCGAGGAAGTTGGCTGGTTCTCCTCCGGAGAGCTTAATGATATCCATCGTAGCCATGGCAAGCCCCGCACCATTGACCATACAGCCGACATTACCATCCAGCTGTACATAGTTGAGGTTATAGCTTTTAGCTTCTACTTCTGTGGGATCCTCTTCGTATATATCGCGATACTCAGCCAAATCAGCGTGACGGAAAAGAGCGTTGTCATCAAGTGTAAACTTACAGTCGACTGCAAGAATGCTGCCATCAGGCTTATGGAGGCAGGGGTTGATTTCAATCAAACTGGCATCCGCTCCAACAAAGGCAGCATACAGGCGGGTAATGAAGCGCGTCATGTTTTTGAAGGCATCACCTTCCAGACCCAGATTGAAAGCTATTTTTCTGGTCTGAAATCCCTGTATACCCAGCGTAGGATCAATATATTCCTTGTGAACCTTGTGGGGCGTGTGCTCTGCGACCTCTTCAATGTCCATCCCGCCTTCCGTACTATATACGATGACATTGCACTTACGGGCGCGGTCGGTGAGGATAGATACGTAGTATTCCTTGCAGGCATCGAAGTCAGCACCATAGGCATCTTCAGCCACTAGTACCTTGCGTACAAGCTTGCCGGGACCGTCAAGACCGCCTGGGGTTTGTGGGGTCTTGAGCATCATGCCGATGATGGCACCCGCTTTCTCCTGCAGTTCGTCCATGTTTTTCACCAGCTTTACCCCGCCACCTTTGCCGCGGCCTCCTGCATGGATTTGCGCCTTTACGATAGCAATGTTGCTGCCTGTTTCAGCGCGGAGGCGATCATAGGCTGCAGTCGCTTCATCAAGATTGTGAGCGAGGTAGCCCTGTTGAATGGGGACATTGTATTTGGTGAGAATCTCTTTGCCCTGAAATTCGTGAAGGTTCATATTGTGCGCAATTGATTTTATATAACACCTCAAAGGTACTGAAATTTGCTCGTCTGCCAAGGAATTCTACATCAGTTTTTGGGTTGACTTGTATCAGGCAACTAAAAGTATTGATAATTGCCCGGATGTGTATTTGTAAGTGTCAGGTTCGATGATTATGTTTGTAACTAGGAATGCATAGGAGGTATTTAACGGATATTGCTCTTGTTGCTGCCCGTGATTATCATCAAAATAGAACCAAATGCTTCGCACAAAAATTGCCGGTATCGGCCATTATGTTCCGGAAAGAATCGTAACCAACGATGAGCTGGCGGCCATCATGGATACCTCCGATGAATGGATTCAAGAGCGTACAGGGATACAGCAGCGTCGTTATGGCAGGAAACATGAAGATACAACCACCACGCTCGGGGCTCGTGCCGCAGAAATTGCTATTGAACGCGCAGGAATCACCAAAGACGATGTTGACTTCATCATTTTTGCTACGTTGAGCCCCGACTATTACTTCCCGGGATGTGGGGTACTTATGCAGCGTGAACTGGAGATGACCCGTACAGAGGTCGGGGCATTGGATATACGCAACCAATGCTCCGGATTCGTCTACGGCTTGTCTGTCGCAGATCAGTTCGTGCGCTCAGGTATGTACAAAAATGTACTGCTGGTAGGGGCTGAAATGCATTCTTTCGGAATGGATTATAGTGATCGGGGAAGGAATGTTTCTGTGATTTTTGGTGATGGTGCAGGGGCTGTGGTGCTTCAACCGACAACGAATGAAAATGAGGGTATTCTGGTGTCCAAATTACATGCCGATGGTACGTATGCAGAAAAATTGGCCTATGTAAGTCCGGGCTGTCATGGTGGTTTTCATAATAAAAGGCTTGCAGAGCCAATCGATTATGGATTCCCGCCGGAAGATGAACCAGGCGGAATTTTTATCACCCAGCACATGATTGATTCCGGTTTGACATACCCTCAAATGGATGGCCAGTTTGTGTTCAAAATGGCTGTACAGAAGTTTCCGCAGGTGATTAAAGAGGCCTTGGAGGCAGCGGGTCTCGGTGTAGAAGACATTAATCTCCTTGTGCCACATCAGGCCAATCTGCGAATCAGTCAATTCGTTCAAAAACAACTCAGACTGCGGGATGATCAGGTGTGGAATAATATTCAAAAATACGGTAATACAACGGCAGCATCTATACCCATTGCACTATCGGAAGCCTATGAGGCAGGGGCAGTAAAAAAAGGTGACTTGGTTTGTCTGGCCGCCTTCGGCAGCGGGTTTACTTGGGGTGCCAATCTGATCCGGTGGTAATGGCCGGACCAAGGGCAAATGGCTTGTCTATAAGCTATTTGCCCTTGCCTTGCAGCAATACCAGCAAAGTATAGAATAGAATTTTAAAATCCAGCGCCAAGGAAATATTCTCAATATACAAGATGTCAAATTTCAGGCGCTGAAGCATCTGCTCTACATTTGACGCATAACCGTACTTTACCTGTCCCCAGGATGTTATGCCAGGCCTAACCTTGAGCAGATGTCTGTAATGCGGCGCGTGTCTGGAAATCAAATCTATATAGTACTGCCGCTCTGGTCTTGGCCCAACCAAAGACATATCTCCTGTGAGGACATTCCAAAATTGCGGGAGTTCATCAAGCCGCCATTTGCGCATCACCGCACCCCAAGGAGTACAACGATTGTCACCGTCATAACTCAGTTGTGGCCCCTTATCTTCCGCATCCGCATACATTGACCTAAATTTGTAGATGACAAAAGGCTTACCATTGAGTCCGATGCGCTCCTGCCTGAAAATAACGGTGCCTGGACCTGAAAGCCTCACACGCAAAGCAATGTACAGGTAGAGCGGGGATAACAGCAGGAGAAAGAATGCAGATACTACAATGTCCATCAGCCTTTTTACCAAGCGCTGCCAACGCGGCATGAGATCTCTGCGAATTTCAATCAGTACGGCTCCAAAAACATGTGTCATCTTCACAGTTCCCAGCATGATGTCATACATGTCCGGAATGATTTTGACCAGAAGCTGCCGGTCAAAATCAAAAAGTACATTGAGTATTTCACTTAATCGGTTGTGTTCACTGGTCTCTATGGCAATGATAACCTCTTCAACATTATGGACGCGAATTACACTGGCCAAGTTTTCAATGGACCCAAGGCAGGGTAAGTACTGGCTCAATTCGCTGGTCTTGTGTCCGTTGGCTTCAATGAATCCTACAAATCGATAACCCAGACCTTTTTTTCGACCACTAATCTCCAGAAACAGATCCAGTGCATTCTGGTTGCCACCTACAATGATGGTATTGAAGGTGACAATACCGGATTTCAATCGCCAGCTGGCTCTTGTCAGCAACATCATCCGCACAGTGGCCGTAAGCATGAAATGCAACAAAAACAAGGTGGTAAACGAAGCGTAGTAGGTTTTGTAGCCAGTGACGAAGTCATCGAGAATAAGCGTAAAGAACAAAATCAGGACACCGAAAAAGCTCAGAAAAAGGGTGCGGGCAAGTGCCGACAGACGCGACAGGCGATAGATGTCACTGTACTGATCAAACAACAGATAGAAAACCATCCATCCTGTAGGAATGAAGATGATTCCCTTGATGAAGTTGGGATCATGAAGAATTTCGCTCCACTGCACCTCTGCCTCTATGCGTTTGCGATAGGCAAAGAAGAGTGTCCACGCCGCCATGGCTGTTGCAAAATCAGCCAAGCGATAAACAAGCGTGTCCAACTGACGGCGGTTCATGCGCATAGCTTCTGTCTAAAAGTGTACCAGCTTGATGTTGTCCATCCAGACTCTTGCACTGTCGGTCGTTGTTGGCAGCAATGCCTGAAACGAAATCCGGTAGTTGTCCTCATTGCTGTTGAATATGACAGGCCCCAAGTTGAAGTATATCTTGTTCCAGTTGTCGCGGGCAAGAAATCCCGGATCGTAATATCGGTCGTAGTTGGCGCCCTGATCAGAAACAATGCCAAAAATTACAGGGGCTTCCGCTTTGTAATTGACTTCCAGGTAGACAAAAGCACCGCGATCCAGCAAACCTTCAAGTGTCAGATTGGTGGCAATCTCTGCAATAGGATTTTCCTTATTTAGCTTAAGAAGCCCTGAGAATTGTCCTTCGAAAACTTCTCCCGAAACGGATGTTCTCGGCAGGCCGTTGGGCGCAATGTCGGTGCCTATAATCGTCCGCGTAAAAATCCTCGACCTCTCATTTTCAAAATCTTCAATGAAGGCGAAGCGCGCCTGATCTACATAGCGTGTCTGTGGTTTGATGGTATCAATCCTCCCCGCTGCCAGATTCATACGTAGGCGGTAAGGTTCATAGAAGGGGTTGATATCGGGCGTGGCACTCAGCCCGTTTTCTTTAATTCCTGCCTCCAGCCTGATATTGGCATCTCCTTCAGCCAATACGGGGATGAGGGCAGGCAGATTGTAGGCCCCCAGATACTCACCATTAACAAATAACCAGGCTTCCGTAATGCGGTGGCTACTGCTGCCTTGGGTCTGTGGATTGGTTGTGAAGGTAAATGGCTGTACATACAAGTAGGCAGGTATGTCTTCTTCCGGATTGATTATCTCGCAGGCCGAAAAGAAGAGTCCGATCAACCCAAACAGGCAAATTTTGCGCAGTGATGAAAAGGTTTGCCGCTTCATTGGTTCTTGTTTGTTGGAGAAATAGCAGGGTTGCCGGCAATTACTTCAGCAATGCGCTCTGCCAGTTCAAGCGCCCGGTAGCCGTCTTCAATGCTTACTTTGGGACGTGTGTTGGCCCGAATACTCTCTGCAAAGGTTTCGAGCTCCAGCCGGATGGCGTTGGTAGGCTCTATGGCGGGCATGTCCAAATGTATGCGTTTTTCTCCCGAAGCTGTTTGCAATGGTATGAGTTGTCCATGTTGCGGAATCTGCGGGTCTGCAGGCTCATAGAGTCTAACTACCTGCGCCTGTTTATCCAGCAAATCAACACTTATGTAAGCATCCTTTTGAAACAATCGCAGTTTGCGCATCTGTTTCAATGATATTCGGCTGGCGGTCAGGTTGGCTACACATCCATTGGCAAATTCTATGCGCGCATTGGCAATGTCGGGGGTGTCACTCACTACAGCTACGCCATTGGCACTGACCTTACTTACCGGACTGTCAGTGAGACTCAGAATGATGTCCAGGTCGTGGATCATCAAATCCAAAATGACGGAAACATCCGTGCCTCGAGGATTAAAGATGGCCAGCCTGTGTGCTTCAATAAACATGGGACTGATGGGCAAATCGTCGAGCGCCAGCAAAGCCGGGTTAAAGCGTTCAACATGCCCTACCTGTACCTTGATGTTCATTTTGTGCGTTAACTCAAGTAGCTCTTGGGCCTGTGCCAGTGTATGGGTGAGCGGTTTTTCAATAAAAACGTGCTTACCCGCCGAAATGGCCTTACTCGCCAGTTCAAAATGTGTAATGGTAGGACTGACAATATCGACAACTTCTACTGCGTCCAACAATGCTTCGACAGTAGAAAAGGCACGGATGCCGAAAGCCTGCGCTACTTCGGCAGCCGTCGCGGGATCCGGATCGTAAAATCCCGCCAGCTCGTAGTGCTCATGAGCCTGCTGTATGCACTTAATATGAATTTTGCCAAGATGGCCTGTACCGAGAACCCCAATTGTAAGCATGTATTCGTAATGCTGTGTACGTATATGAATCCCAACGCTAGAAAGGGCTGACTGAAGGTTGTTCGCTTAAATGGTCAAAATTACGAGAAAAAAATGACTACTCCCGATAATACATCAGTACAGCCCCAAAGAGCGTAATCAGGAGGATGAGCACACTGGCCATGCGGATGGAAAAATGCAGGTGCTGTACAAAGGAAAGGATGGCTTGTCTGATTACCGGATCATAACGTACAAGTACTTCTTTCTCTAGTTTGTTTCGGTTGAAAACATGCGCGGCGCCAAATTCTACCCTGTTTTGTACCAGTACCTTGTAAGCCTTGATAACCTTCCATCTGAAGTAGATGTTGACAAAGAGCATGGCAACGAACAAGCCAATGACCAGACTGATTAAGATGATATACATGGGCCAAATTTTCTCCTGTGGCATTTGTTGCCTGTATGACAGCCACACGCCCGTGGCTGTCATACAACATTTGCCAGGCTCAAAAATAGTAAAAATACCTGTAGCAGCAGGCTGTTGAATGAGTATTTACCACAGGCAGGACACTTTTGTTGTGCCTGCAAGCCTATACCTGCCTATTTGCCCGGATTGTACAGGCGGCCTGATTCTTTTAGTACACTGCCTTTCTTGGTAATCGTACAATAGGTAGCGGGTAGTGGGCACCCAGTTTGCATTCAAGCCGCGTCTGTTCGGACAAGCTCAGGGTTTCAGGTTGATGAATCTTGTCAGTCGGAAGATTGTTGAGCTCAGGCAACCATTGTCTGACGAAAGTGCCATCCGGATCGTAGCGCTTAGCCTGAACCAGAACGTTGAAGTAGCGGTCTTCCCGGGGGTCACTGCCAACACCGGCTACATAGTTCCAGTTGCCCCAGTTGCTGCATACGTCATAGTCAAGCAGCGTAGACTCAAAATATTCAGCGCCCATTTGCCAATTGACACCCAGATCTCGCACCAGGAAGCTGGCAACATTCTGGCGCCCGCGATTACTCATGAAGCCTGTTCGCGCAATTTCGCGCATGTTAGCATCAACAAAGGGAAAACCAGTACGTCCGTCTTTCCACTTATCAAATAATTTCCAGTCATCCCGCCAACGTGCCGCTTTCAATTTTCTGGTTCCTCCTTTCAAGAAAAGGCTCACGCCATGTTTCTTTCCCATAAGCCTGAAAAAATCACGCCAGAGGAGTTCGAAGATGAGCCAATAGGTGCTTTCATTACCTCCGTGCCTGGCCTCGTATTTTTTTATCTCGTGATAAATGTACTTGGGGGAAAGGGATCCTTGCGCAAGCCAGGGGGAAAACTTGGACGAGTAGTCGGGCCCCAGCAGCCCATTGCGCGTCTCTTTGTATTTTTTGATGTGGTGGCTGTCCCAAAGGTATTGCTGAAGTCGTTGCAGAGCCGATTTCTCACCCCCACGAAACGGGAATGCCGTTCTGGGATCCTGCTGGAAGGGCTCGTGGCCAAAAGCTTCAATGCTTGGCAACGCTTCTGCTTCAATTTTTACCGTCAACTTGGGTAGTGCAGCAGGCGCCAATAGGGGTTGTCTTACGGGGACGAATTTTTCTACTTCCTTTCGGAACTGGGTAAATACGTCCGGTGTATGTGCAACGGGAAATGGTAGATCAGCAGTGTAATACAGCATCTTTCCCCGCGTGTAACGCAGCTCCATGCCCATTGACCACAGCTGCTTTTCCATCCTGTCCTGTACCTGCGCTTCTTCGTAAATGGGGTCGCGATTGCAAAAAACCCAGGAACAACCCGCGCGCTGCGCAAGTGCGGGTACTACTACTTCCGGTTGTCCCCATAGCAGGACCAAATCGGCACCCCTTTCCTGCAGAGAAGAGCGAAGATCGGCTAGTCCTTCGAGCATGAATTGTGCGCGGTAGCGGCCCATCTTGGGAAAACCGTAACTGTACGTGCTGCCTTGCCATATTCTTTCATCGAATACGTACACGGGAATGACCTCTTCAGCAAAGCGCAGGGCTTCTGTCAAGGCTTCATTGTCATGTATACGCAGGTCTTGCCGAAACCATACAATGGCTCTTCTTTTGAGCATGATTTGTATATTTGGGGTTAATTATGTGAGGTTAGAACAAATGTAGGTGGGCAATGTTCGCAATTATCAAGAGCCCCGAAGCGATTATTTTGGAGCAGTCATGGTATTTTTTGACGGCTTTTCCCATAATTGTCAGATATTCGTTGCCTGCTTTAAAGGTGCTTCCATGACCAACAAACTGTCGACAGAAAAATTACCACATCAGTTTATTGCCATCGAGGGCAATATCGGTGCAGGAAAGACCAGCCTGTCGCGCAGGTTGTCCGATGATTTTCAGTCACGCCTGATTCTTGAACAGTTCTCGGATAACCCTTTTTTACCTTTCTTTTACGAAAATCCCGAACGATATGCGTTCACCGTGGAACTCTTCTTTATGACTGAGCGGCACAAACAGCTGCAGGAGGAACTTGCACAGATACAACTGTTTAATCAACAGGTGATTGCGGATTATTTTTTTGTAAAGACGTTGCTTTTTGCTCATAATAACCTGGGAAAAGAGGAGTACCGTCTTTTCCAGCGCTTATTCCATATACTTAATGCCAATTTTCCCAAACCTGATCTCCTGGTCTATCTGCACAGACCCGTCGACAGGCTGTTGGCTAATATCCATGGACGGGGACGTGCGTTTGAACAGAAGATAGAGCCGGCTTATTTACTGCAAATCCAACAGGCTTATTTTGATTTTTTTAGAACTTCGGCGGAGATTCCCATCCTGATTTTGGATGTGAGCGACATTGATTTTATAGGGAAAGAAGTGGACTATCTGTCAATTATAGAAATTTTGCGGCAAACTTATGAGCCGGGTGTACATAGGTTAAGGTTATACTAGCTTTCCTCACCGCCCAGATCGAGAAAATCAAAGGGAAGCTTGAAGTGAAAGGTAGTACCTTGGTCCAGCGTTGATTCGTACCATATCTTCCCGCCATTTTTTTCAATGATCTTTTTACAAATGGCAAGCCCCATGCCGGAGCCGACAAAGTCGCCGCGGTTGTGCAGGCGCTGAAACATCTCAAATATTTTGTGCTCGTAGCCCGGTGGGATGCCTATTCCGTTGTCTTTGACATAAAACCTCAGACAATCAATTCCTTGCGACCATCCTATTTCAATGTGCGGCCGGTTGCCGGCTGATTGGTATTTCAGGCCGTTAACGATGAGATTTTGAAAAATGCGGCGTGCATTGGTACGGTTGAACCGGATAATTGGCAAACGGCTCACCATCTCTACCGTGGCCTGTCGCTCACCAATGTCTGTTTGCAGGTCTCGGATAACTTCGGTTAGCAGTACGTGCAGGTCAACAATTTCTTTGTTAGTATCTACCTGGTCAACTGTTGCCATCATTAATAAATCATTGATAACCTGCTCCATATCCTTGGCACCCTCGACGGCATAGGTGAGGTAAGAACGTATCTCATCGGTAACTTGGTTGTCTGAGAGCCTGCGGAGTAGCAGCTGCATAAAGCTTACAACGGTGCGCAGGGGAGACTTTAGGTCGTGCGATACAACATGGGCAAATTGCTGCAGTTCGTGGTTGGATAATAGCAGTTTTTGGTTTAGGTTGTTGAGTTCTGCTATCCGGTCATTGATATCTTTGGTTTTTTCCTGTATGAGTTTTTCCAGAATTCTTGTTTTGTAAAAAGTATAGGCACCGTACCCCAGCATTAGTATAAGCGTAATGAGCGCTGCAGTGATAATTATTTTGAATTGAATAGTTTGTACAAAAGTAGGTCGTATCTCAAATCGCAACCGTGCTGGTCTGGCCGACAGAATGCCCGACTGACTTTTGGCCGTTACAACAAACTCGTATACACCCGGGGGTAAGTTGCCGTAGCGTACTTCGCGGGCAGAGGTAGTGTAATACTGGTCGTCATAACCAATTAATCGGTATTGGTATGATATCTTGCCAAGGCTGTTATAGGAGATGCCCACAAAATTAAAAGTGATGTCATTATCAGGGTATTGCAGCAAAATAGTTGTGTCGAGGCCCTCTGTATTAAATTGCTTTTTATTAGTGTTTAGTCTTGTTATGTGGATTTTAGGTTGGAAAAGATTGGGTGTCAGGCAGTCTTTTTCAATGACCACTACGCCTTCCGTTGTACCTATATACAAATAGGGACCCGCAACGGCGAGGGCAGAAATATTGTCAGACAGGAGTCCGTCTGTTTTTCGGAAGACGACCAACTCATGCCGTCGGCTGTTGACGTCATAGATGCGAAGTCTTATGAGGCCCTTATTCGTGCCAACCCATATATTACCGTTGTCATCAACGACCATTTCGTTGCATATATTGGTCGGTAAGGTGGGACTGCTGATTTGCCAGATACTGGCGGGCTTAAGGTCTGGCCCTGTGTCATTGGGTGCCAGCAATAATAAGCCCTCCCCTTCGGTGGCAAAAATCATGGTGCCATCGGGTAGTTCGGCAATGTTGTTGATTCGTACGGAGAAAAGACGCGAGATTTTAGCAAAATAAACGGTTGACTTTGTACTGATCATCATCAGACCATTGAGGATATCATCTAGCCAGAATCGGTATTTGCTGTCCTCAAAGATAGAATACGCGCGGTTGGTGGTGATGGGGTAACCATCAAAAACTCGGTTGGGAAAGCTGCTGCCCGAGCTTCGGTGAAATGGCCTGAGCTCCTCCAGCGGTAGTTCATAAACTCCGTTTCTGCTGGCAGACAATAAGTTGCCATTGCGGCCCAAACTTAGTCCCTTTTGTGGTATCAGGTTGACAAGAAAATGGCGGCTGTCCTGAAATAGATAAAGTCCGCCATCAGTGGCCAATGCAAGCAGCCGATTACCCAATTGCTGCATGTCCAGAATGCGGTTGGCAATCCCGGGTCTGGAAAAAATCGGGTAAGATTGCTGGTTTCCGGTGCTTAGGTCACACTTGACGAGATGCCCCGTTCTGGTGCCTACATACATGAGATTGTGGTCAATCAATATGGACTCTATCTGCTCACGATCCGATTGGCTTTTTATCTCGAGGATTTCTCCGGTCGTCGACATCTCAGGCCTGAAAAAAATACCCCTGCCATTGGTGCTAAACCAATAGTTTCCTTCCTGGTCTTGTATCACCTTGGTTATGAGTGGCTGCGGTATTTTATCAACTTTATCCCCCAGCCTGCCGTCAGCGTTAATCGGTCTGCCAAAGGTTCCCTTGTTACTGCCCACGATCCAGAGGGATTCGCCTACAATGGCTATTCTTACTGCTTCCGTGACGGATGAATCCAGTGTTGTGGATAGCTGTTTTTTCCGGTCGTACAGATGTAATCCGCATGGACTGATGTAGTAGACATAATTGTTGCGTACCGCTGTGGTGAAATTCCGATCGTACTGTAACCGACAAATCAGGGGAATCGAGAGTTTGATTTCTTGTTTGTCAATGAAATAAAGAGAATCGATGGTCGCTACTCCCAATAATTCATCAGATACGTAAAAAAATGGGCGCTTGTAGAGCCTGCGCTCTTCAATGCGACTGAAAGCGGACTGCCGGAGGTGCTCCTGAATGACTGATTTTCGCTGTCGCGAAAAACTCATCTTCATCCAGATAGATTCTTCGTTGTAGGGGAAAATATTGTACGCAAGAAAAGTCGATCGCTCAGGCACCGAGTCGAGCAGGTGTATCTGTCCTTTGTAGTAATATGAAAGCTGTCCAAAGCTGCCAATCCAGATCCTGCCGTCAGTGTCTTCCCGTAACTCAATTACGTCATTGCTGGGCAGCCCGTCCTGGGTAGTAAAAATGCGGAACTGGTAGCCGTCAAATCTGCATAAACCGGCAGAGGTGGCCATCCATATATATCCGTCCCTGTCCTGTAACAGGTCGTAAATTTCCATGGAAGGCAGTCCGTCATCGACTGTGTACTGCTTGTAGGAAAGCATGCTGGGCTGAGCAAATAAGGTTGATGCAAAACCCAGGCATTGTATCAGGCAACCAAGCAGGAGCCTGCCTGCCGTATGCCTTAATAATATGCCGGCTATCGTACTATTCATGCTTGCTTAGCGGTATTGCCTCCCTGTGTACAAATTACTATTCTCAGTCAAAGATAACCAAGTCCTTCTTTTTTTCCAATCTTTAGCATCCCGGCTGGCAGGCTGGCTTTTTGTAAAAAAAGACAAAGGGCCACAGGCAGCATCGCTGCACTGTGGCCCTTATTGGAACCTGTAAAAACTGGGGGACAGCTTACTGAGCTGTAACCAGCTTTACTTCGAGATCAAATTCGTCGTAGATTGTCTTGTCACCCAGATCTTCAAAGAAAGATCCAGAGCCGTAGCGTACATCAAAGTCGCTGCGATCCAGTTTGAAAGCTGCCGTAGCCGTAGTGCGACCTTTCTCTTCGCCTAAATCAACATTGAAGCGAACTGGCTTGGTGATGTTTTTTACGGTGATGTTGCCCGTTACACGGTATGCACCTGGCGTACCACGGCTCACAACTTGTGTGATGACGAAAGTTGCTTCAGGATGTTTTGCAACATCAAAGAAATCAGGCGACTTCAGGTGGCCTATCAACTTGTCCGCTGTTCCGCCAGTCAGGTCAGTGCAAGTAATGGTATTCATGTTGACAACAAAACTACCACCTGTGAGCTTGCCATCCTGAAGCTGCAATGAGCCACTCTTCAGCTTGAGGTTGCCTTCATGGGCTCCTGTTACTTTGTACGCTTTCCATACAATGTTGCTCTGGCTTACATCAACAGTCTTGTTGACAAGTGCCGTGCTGAAGGAAATTGCTGCAATGCCGAAAGCTACGGCCAGTCCCAAAATGATACGGTTCATAATTGCTAGGTTTATTAATTTAAAAAGTATTTACAACAGATGTATATACATACAAAAGGGCCAAAAAAGTTTATTCGTCGGTGCGCATCTTGTCAAGCAACCGATTTAACTCAGTTGCTTCTAACTCCTCAAGTTGAAACATTCCTTCCTCAAGTAAGTTCAATTTTTCACTGGCAGTATTGATTAGCTCCAGGCCTTTGTCCGTAATTCGGATGTCTACCCTACGTCTGTCCTGGCTGCACTCAATTCGATCCAGCAGACCTTTGGCCAGCAATTTGTCTACTAACCTCGAAGTGTTTGAAGTTTTATCAATCATCCGGGAAGTCAGCAACTTGATGGTAGCCGGCTCTGGATATAGACCCTTTAGTATGCGAAGTATATTGAACTGCTGCGAGGTGATGCCGTATGGTTTTAACATACGGGTCATCTGCAGGCTCAGCCAGGCAGCAGTGTACAGCACATTGATATGTGCTTTGTGTTGCTCACTGCGGAACTTCTTTTGCTGTATGGCTTGTTCAATTTTCATACTGCAAATATATGTATATACATTTAATGAAAGGTAGTGTTTTTTGATTTTTTTTCGTGACTTGTTAGTTTTTTTTAGGGAAGCTATTGTAGCTCTCATGCAATTGATTCGTTATGTTTACCTTTGCGCAGGGATTGACTTACACCCCTCCCAGCAAAGCCAATGAAAATTCTAGTTATCGGTGGCGGCAATATGGGCCTCACCTATGCGCAAAGTTTTCTGCGCGCACACATCACGCAGGCTTCAGATATGATGATCTTGGAAAAATCGCCCGAAAAGGCAGCTGATCTGGCTGCACGTCAGGTCGGGCGAATCTACAGCCGTCCTGACGATTGTCTGCAGCAAGCCGACCTCATTGTGCTGGCTGTTAAGCCGCAGGATACAGCCGCTTTGTTTGACAGCCTCCGGCCACTAGCCGATCCGCAACAAGTCTACTTGTCCATTATGGCAGGGATTCGCATTGAGGCTATCCGACAGTCGCTGGGCGTGACCAAAGTGATCCGCGCAATGCCCAATCTGCCTGCACAGACGGGGATGGGTATGACGGCATTTACCTCCAGTGAAGAGGTCACGCGCATAGAATTGGTGACCGTACAGAATCTTCTCAATACGACTGGTAAAGCTATTTATGTTGAGGATGAACAATTTATTGATGCTGCCACAGCAATAAGCGGCAGTGGACCTGCCTATGTTTTTTATTTTATGAATGCTATGATAAAAGCAGCAAAATCTATGGGGTTCAGCGAGTCTGAAGCAGAGCTGCTGGTTAGCCAGACATTCAGGGGGGCGGTGGATTTGTACAGTAAGAACACAGCCAGTTGTGAGGATTGGATCGCCCGGGTAAGCTCTAAGGGCGGAACAACAGAGGCCGCTATGCACCTGTTTACCACCCGGCAGCTGGAAGATCAAATCATTGAGGGCGTCTCGGCTGCCCGACAACGTGCGGAGGAGCTGGGACAGTGATGTGCAGCCTGCAACAATGCCCCGGATTCGGTTGTTACTAAATACAAAGTAAGGTTACCTGTGTATCAGCTCTTGCAGCAATTATTGAATTGTTAATCAAGATCTTGTAGTATGGCTAAAGATAAAAATGGTAGACGAGAGGGTGTCGTATTTAGTACGAATCCGGATTTTCAATATAGGTATGAGCAGCCCGAAGAGGCTGATACCCTGCCTCCTCAGCAGCAGAAGCTACGGGTATCACTCGACAGAAAGCAGCGGGCAGGCAAAGCTGTAACACTGGTCACGGGTTTTGTAGGCAGCGAGACTGATCTGGCCGAATTGGGTAAGTTACTCAAAAACAAGTGCGGTGTGGGCGGTTCTGCCAAAGATGGTGAAATACTGGTACAGGGAGACCAGCGGGATAAAGTCGTTCAGTGGCTTTTGGAAAAAGGATACAGCCAGACCAAACGCTCCGGCGGCTAGTGCTTAGTCTTCCTTGACGCTGACAATTTCCACCCTGCGTTCCCGCGCAGCTGCAGGGCTGTAAATAGAGCCTCGCTCGTCAGTCAGCTCGTCAGAAATCCCGCTGGCAGACTTCGTCTCCCCAAAGGATACTTCGGCTATTTTTAGTTGTCCGCTGCTGATGTAAGGCTGCAGCACTCCCTCGCGCCATTGCTCAAAGTGCAGCCTCGCAGAGGCTACACGCCGCTTGCCGAGCGCAAGGTTGTAGTCGCTCTGTGCGCGCGGACTCGTGTATCCTTTTATAAAAATTTCAACGCGATGCGCCGCCTCCAGGCGGCGGAGCAGCAAGGCTGAAAATAGCTCCAAATGCTGATATCCGCGCTTCACTTCTTCCTCAAAAAACTGATCTACCCCTTCGGCTGCCGATTGTGCTTCTTCCTGTGCCAGCCCCTGCTGGACTTTTATGCTGTAAGTCGACTGAAGTTGCGCGTAGCGCTCGTAAGTAGTAGGGTATGCCTGACTGGTAGTTGTTTTTCTGCTCCTCCGATCTGGTTCGTCGTTGTCAAAGTAAAGTGCCAGCGGAAGAAAATCACTCAGTTCGTCAAAGGTCTGCGCCTCAGTTGGCGGACTGTCAATGGGCAGTGGAACAGGATCTGGTTCGACTGTACTGACGGCTACCACTGCTGGCGTGGAGGTAACAGGCGGCGGCTTGGGGCTGAAACTGAAAATATCCAGGCAACAGCTGCGGCTTCGGTCGTCAAGCCAGGCACCACCCGGCCGATTCGAGCTTAGCCAGCCTCCTTGTTCGTCATCCCGCAGGTACAGGTATACGTCATTGTAGGCAGAATTAATATCCGTTCCAAGATGTTGCGGAACTGACCAGCTGCTGTCGGCCTGCCTACGGGCACTGAATAAGTCGTAGCCGCCCATCCCAGGGTAACCGTCGGAACTGAAATACAGGCGCTGCTGAGGGGCGTGAAAGAAAGGGGTAAGTTCGTCAAAAGGGGTGTTAAGTTCTTCAATGGGCGCGGGGTGCCCCCAAGGTTCTCCTGTTGCAGGCACTGCTACCTTCCACAAATCAAGCCCGCCATGACCACCGGGGCGGTCACTGACAAAGAATAGCCATTCCCTTCCGCTGAGGCTGTCTCGTCCAATCGTTGGTTGTGTAGCAGTAAAATCAGGTAGATTTATCGGAGCGGGTAGCAGTTGGTAACTGTCCTGCCACCGACCGCGCCGGTCCCGACCGCGCCAGGCTAGCTGGCAGCGTATGGCTGCCTTGGAGCTGAATTTACAGACGGTAAAATACAGCCGCTGACCGTCGGCACTGATGGCCGTATGTGCTGTATGTAAAGTGTCGGGATTGAAGGATCCACCCAGCAGGCGGCCTCTCCCCTGCCCTTTTGCCATCATGACCTTGGCCTGTTTTCGTGCAGGCCGGTGATTGTCCTTGGGCCAATCAAAGCGATAGGAACTATAGTACAGACTGTCCGCTCGCCAATAGGCGCCAAAATCAGAAAAAGGAGTATTAACTTCTCGACCTAGCCGTCGTACAATCCACTTGTTGTCGCTACTGTCCCGCTCCTGCATCATCTCGCAGGACCGTCTGGCCAGCTGTATTCGTTGCCGGATAAGGGGGGGAAATGATGCTTCGGTAGTTGATAGTCCGTGCAACAGGCTGTAAGCGGAGTCGTACATACCTTGTCCCATACTACAGACCGATAGCCAGAGTGGAGCCTCCGGAAAAGCAGCAGCTCCCGGGGATTCAATTACCCGGCTGAAATAATCAGCAGCCAGCTCCCAGGCCTGAAATTCGATGGCAGCTTTTCCAGCTGCATACCAGGCTGCAGGATCAGGCCTTCGCGCCAGCGCCTGTTCATAATAGTACAGGGCAGCGTAGTAGTCCTCGTCGCGCATGGCTTCTTCCCCTGCGCGGTACCAAGCCTGGTAACTCTGGCCCGATAGCCGGCCATTACCACCAATAGTAGCCAATACCAGTGCTGTGATGATCAGAAGATGGGGCATGACTTAAAGGTGTCTGGTGGGTGTACCCGGTTGATGATGTACTGGAATGATAATTCTGGACCTCCTCTTCCTTGTGTGGCTACGCGAAATGCAGAGGTATTTATGTCGTAGCTCAGGGATGCCTGCCAGCGGGCGTTGCCCAGCTGCATGCATAGGAGTGCAGCGTCGGCCAGGCGATAGCCGGCCGCTAGTGTCAGGTAGAGGGTTTCGTCAGCTACCGCTGCCGAAAAATGGCGCAATCCTATCATGGCCATAGCTTCCCGGTAGGGACCCTGTGTCTGCGCCTGCAACCACCCTACTAGATCCTGCCGGTCGCTTATCTCCGCACTGGCCTGCAGTTGCAGCTTGATGAGCATAGGTCTCACTGTGGCTATATCGCTCCAAAAGCCAATGACAGGCTTGTTAAGGTGATTGACAGATACGCCCGCCCAGAGGCGGTCGCGGCGATCCGCAGGCTTGAAAAAAAGACCAAGTCCTGCGTGCAGGCTGGCATAAGAAGTACTGCTGCGTTCAAAGAATTCTGCCGTCGGATTGGCCGGGTCAAAAAGTTCTCCATCGTATTGGTCCCCCAACTGCAGCCGCAAAGGGTCAAAAGCGCGCTGACCAACATCAATACCTGCTCCTGCAGCTATTTCAAAGCTGCCCAAAGGTAGTCGGTAGGCAGCTCTGCCACCCACAGTCGTCCAGTTGAGCTGACCATCACCGGCCTGGTCATTTTGAAAACTAAGTGCCCAGCCTACTCTGCCCGGTAGCCGTACGGGCATGGGTAGATGACTCTCTACAACGGCTGTGAAACTTCTGAATGGTACGGGTACTGACTGCCACTGCTGCCTGTAAAGACTGCTGAATCTCATATCGCCGTCAAAAGCGGCCGACTGTGAGGGATCATGCAATACGGGCACTATACCCGACTGGGTAAAATGCAAATCCTGACCAGCAACCGTCAGCTGTAGGAGGCAAGTAGTCAGCAGCAGCAGTAGGCTTGTGCGCATGCTTGGTTACCGATGGTTTGGTTTCCTGATGGTCAATACAATACTTTTCGACCGATAATTTACAAAGCTTTTCTGATATTGTGATGGTAAAGAAGTGGTTTATGAAAAGAGTAGGTATAACCGGGGGTATAGGTAGCGGTAAATCAACAGTTTGTATGATTTTTGAACAACTCGGAATTCCAGTCTATTATGCTGATCAGCAGGCCAAATGGCTGATGGTTCACGATGAATCCCTACGGGAAGCCATTGCAGCACTGTTGGGCGCCGAAGCTTACCTGCCTCAGGGGCAGCTCA
Source organism: uncultured Saprospiraceae bacterium (assembly GCA_964645715.1). Lineage (GTDB taxonomy): Bacteria > Bacteroidota > Bacteroidia > Chitinophagales > Saprospiraceae > JAUMBM01. The sequence continues at coordinate 84,710 of CAZYAO010000008.1, read as the reverse complement.
ACAGCCGGTGGATAGCCAGCCGTGTTTTTCAGCATCCTGCACTGCTGGAGCAACTGAATGCACTTGTGCATCCTGCTGTAGCTGCCCATAGCGAACAGTGGCATCTTCGCCAGTCATCTGTACCTTATACTTTGTATGAAGCTGCCCTGTTGTACGAGAGCGGAGGGTATAAAAAGATGGATTGCATGATAACGGTTACCGCTCCTTTGCCAACACGGATTGAGCGTGTAATGCTGCGTGACCAGTGCAGCCGTGAAGAGGTCGAGGCTCGCATTGCCCGACAGATGCCGGAAGGTGAAAAAGTGGCAAGGGCTGATTTCGTTATTGTCAATGATGGTCAGCAGTCGCTCGTCTTTCAGGTTCTACAGGTTCACCACAGTCTCTTTGCGCCGGAAGATAAAAATGGCCGCCCCGGTTGACGGGGCGACCACGGGTCATGAAGCTTTCATCAACACAATCTTTTTCAGTCTTAGTAACCCGGGTTTTGCGTAAGCACTCCGTTACTAAGATCTATATCGTTCTGGGGTATTGGCCAAAGCTCGTGCTTACCGGTAACAAAACTTTTCCCCACCGCCTGCAGCACCTCTGTCAGCCGGTTTTGGCGAGCCAGGTCAAACCAGCGGACCTGCTCCATGGCAAGCTCCGAACGGCGTTCGCGCCATATCCGCTGCCGAAGTTGGTCTTTGTTGGTAATAGTCACATTGGGCAACACATTGGAGCCCGCCCGCGCCCGGGCGCGTACCTGATTGAGGTAGATCAGCGCCTGATCCGGTTTGTTGTTTTCATTGAGTGCTTCCGCAGCCATGAGCAGGACGTCCGCGTAGCGCAGAATCATGATATTGGCCCCCCCGTTGCCATTACCGCCTACCGGTGTTGGCCGCCAGGCTTTTTGGTTGTAGCGCTCTCCAATAATGTCCGGATTGTCTACAATAATGGCTGATCCGTCCGGTAGCACCTCCCCTACGTAGAGGATGGTCGCCTCCCGGCGGGGATCTCCTGGCTCATAAGAACTGACAAGGTTGTTACTCGGCCGATTAAATCCCCAGCCTAGGTTGGGGCTGCCGCGCACGCCCTGGACTTCAGAGTACTGGCTTCCGCCTCCCCCTTGCTCATAAGCAGCCGCCTGAACTTCAAAGAGGCTTTCCTGACTATTCTCGCCTTCTTCCATGAAGAGAGTGGTGTAGTCTGGCCACAAGCTGTATTGCCCGGAGTTGATAACTTCCAATGCATAGCGCTCCGCTTCCGCGAAGTTACCCAGTGTCAGGTATACTTTAGCCAACATGCCTTTGGCAGCTCCGCTGGTGGCACGGCCAAGATCTGACGGGGCCTGAGCCGAGCGAAGCGGCAGTACCGCAGCTGCATCTTCAAGATCTGCAATGATTTGCTCATAGATCTTGTCTTTGGGCGTACGGGGAATTTCAAAATTTTCCGGAAACGGCTGGGTAATGAGTGGTAAATCACCAAACCAGCGGACAAGGTTGAAGTAGTAATAAGCCCGTAGAAATTTGCACTCGCCAATGAGTCGAGCACGGAGGTTTTCATCCATTTCCGGAACCTTGGGGATACCGTCGATTGCCAGATTTGCTCGAAATATGCCTGTATAATATCCTCCCCAGACTGTCTGTGGCGCCAGATTGGTCGCATTATGTGTGAAATCGTCCAGCTCCTGCAAAAAGAATGCATCCGCAGGAAAACTTCCCTTATCTGCATCGTCACTGGCAATGTCCGTCATACCAATATAACTAAACACATGTACTTCCCAGTTGCGAAGGTAGTTGTATACTGCGTTGGTGGCCAGCACAGCGTGTTCTTCATTTTCAAAAAAGTTGGCCAGCGTAAACACCCCCTGTGGCTCGCGGTCGAGTACATCCTGACAGGCGGACAGCAGTAGCGCACTGGCCGTCAGTAAACTCATAGCTATCGGTCGTATATATTTCATAGCAACAAGCATTGTTAACCGTTATTAAAATTGAACATCCAGTCCCAGCAAATAAGTCTTCGCAATGGGGTATTTGCCCAGATCAATGCCTACGTCAAAAACATTACTATTGTAAATTTCAGGAGTGTAGCCACTGAACGACTGCCAGGTGAGAATATTATTGCCGCTTGCGTAGATACGCAGCTGTCCAAGTTTCATCCGCTTTATCAGGCGATCTGGCAGACTATATCCCAGCTGAATATTGCGAAGCCGGAAAAAATCTCCTCTTTCAATAAAACGGGTGGAAAAGGTATCGTAATTGCGACCCGAAGTAGTCACGCGCGGCTCTGTATTGCTGCTGCCTTCAGCATTCCAGCGATCGAGATAAGCTGCCTCGAAGTTGTAAAGCCCAAAACGCGACGCCCGCTTGGCATTGATCAGCTCATACCCTGTCTGGCCAATAAAATCAACAGAAAAATCGATACCGCCATAGCTAATACCTGCATTGATACCATAAATCATATCAGGTGTAGGCTTACCTATAAGGGTACGGTCGGCAGGCGTAATGCTGCCATCCCCGTTGACGTCCCTGAAGCGTATGTCGCCCGGCTGCTGCCCTTGTAAGGTTGGAAATTGTGTAAGTTCCGCCTCATTCTGGAAAATACCGTCAGCGATGTAGCCGAAGTAGCCACCAACCGGATAGCCGGCTCTTGAGTTGGTACCCAGAATCCCGCTGAATCCTACGCCTCCGCCGAGCAGATCAATGCTCTGGGTACTGACAGCGAGCACTTCATTGTGAATAAATGAGATCACGGTTCCCAAATGATAGGAGAATTTTTCAGAAGTGCGCTCCTGCCAGTCAATCTTGATGTCCCAACCCCGGTTGAGGATGCTGGCCACATTTTGCGAGGGTGCATTGGCACCCAAATAATCGGGAATCGGTACAGCATACAGAATATCATCAGAGACGCGGCGGTAGTAATCAACTTCGGCCAGCAGGCGGTTGTCCCAAAATCCCATTTCAACGCCCACATCCGTCTGCGTAGTAGTCTCCCACCGCAGGTTGGGATTGGCCAGTTGCAGGAGCGTAGCACCGTTGTTGAGAAATTCGTCAGGCCCAAACACCGCACCCTGGCCCAACTCTACGCGGGCCGTATAATCAAAATCGCCTATGCGGTCGTTACCCGTTTGACCCCAGCTAAGCCGTAGCTTGAGCCGACTGAAGGGGGCATCGGCCATGAAAGGTTCGTTAGATACATTCCAGCCAAGCGCAAAGGAGGGGAAGTAGCCGTAGCGATTGTTCTCCCCAAAGCGGGAAGATCCGTCAACCCTTCCGGAGAGCGTCAGCAGGTAGCGGTCGCGGAAAGACATATTTACGCGTCCCAGGTATGAGAAAATACCCCAGTTATCGTACGCATTGTTGGCAACTGCGTCAGTGCCTTGCTCTCCGGCACTCAGATAATGGAAAATATCCCGTTCATCAATGAAGTTTAGCCGCGATGCCCGCAGAAATTCAGCAAAATTATCCTGAGCGGTGACACCCGCAAGTGCATTGATGCGCCATTGGCTCCAGCTTCTGTCATAACTGAGCGTATTCTCCCACAACCAGTTGCGACCCCGGTCATAGCGAACTTCAAGCCGGTTGTCGGGATTTTGCTGAATGGCCGATACAAAGAATACAGGTACAAATGAACGACCTTCCCGCAGGAAAAAATCCAGTCCCGCACTGCTGCGAAAAGTAAAATGCTTCAGAAAATTAACATTCATATACACGTTGCCTACTGCCCGACTGTTGACATCGTAGTTGTCGTTGAGGGCAATTTGTGCTTCTACGTTGGGCGTTGATGAAGCGTCTCCGGTGTTACCGTAGTTGCCGAGACTGTCAAAAACCGGGACTATGGGGGAAGAGCGCAATGCGGACAACAGCACATTGGGGCCCAGCGTATTGTGCGATCTTATCAATGCGACATTGTGGCCGAGCTGCAAATATGGTTTCACTTTGTACTCGTTGTTGATGCGCAGCGACAGGCGATTGAAATCGGACCCGCGTATGATGCCCTCCTGCCGATAATAGTTAGCACTTACGTTATAGGTGCTGCGTTCGCTACCGCCCGTAAAGCTGAGCTGGTGATTTTGGGTCTGCGCCTGCCGGAAAATAACATCCTGCCAGTCGGTGCCTTCTCCGTAGCTTTCCGGATTGGGAAAAGGTGCGGGGCGACCTTCATTGATGGAAAGCTCATTGGCTAGTGTCGCATATTCTGTGGCATTGGCCAGATCAATTTTTCGGATAACCTCCTGCACACCTGTGTAGCTGCTCAGCTGAATCTGTCCGTCGCGATCAGCACTGCCTTTGCGCGTTGTTACTATGATGACCCCGTTGGCACCCCTTGAGCCATAGATGGCTGTTGCAGAGGCATCTTTGAGTACGGAGACGTTGTCAACGTCCTGCGGGTTGATAAAGGAAATGTCATTTACAATCATGCCATCAACAACAAACAACGGATTCGCATCCCTGAATGTACCGGTGCCTCTTACCCTGAAGATGGCATCGTCGCCCGGTGCTCCCGACTGAGGGGTGATTTGCAAGCCTGCAACTTTTCCCTGCAACGCTTGCCCTACTGACTGTGTTGGAATTTTTGTCAGACTTTCCGATGTTACGGTAGCCACAGAGCCGGTAAGATCGGATTTGCGCTGCACGCCGTATCCCACTACTACCACCTGCTGGAGTAGTTCAGCAGCAACTTCCATATTGACATCCAGTCGCGAACGACCGGCAATAGGAACTTCGAGTATCGCGTAGCCAGTGTAGGAAAAAACCAAGGTGTCTGCGGCGCTGCCAGTACTGAGTGAATAGCCACCATCTATGTCAGTGATGGTACCACTGCTACTGCCTTTAACGAGAATATTGACACCAATGAGTTTCTCAGTACCCGAACTTACAGTGCCGCTGACATTGTGCCGGGAAGTATTCTGCCCCTGCACCTGTCCAACCATGGCCAGCAGCATCAGGCCATACAGCAGGCGCAGTATATTATGTTGCTTCATACTCACTTGAATTTACGAAGTTAATGAATTGCTTGCAGCTGTCATTCAAACCGTATGGTCACTGATTGCGATGCGTTGGAATCACCACCTACAAACAAGATATATTCACCCGCTTCTGGAGCGTAGTTCATATCTGCCCGGTAGAAAGACAGTGTTTCTGCTGTGATGGAAAATGTTACTTTTTGGGACTCTCCTGCCTGCAGCTGAATTTTTTGAAAATCTCTGAGTTCGCGCAGCGGTCTGGTAACACTGCCTACCTTGTCGCGAACGTACAGCTGTACGGTCTCTTCTCCTGCCCTTTTTCCTGTATTGGTAAGGGTAATACTAAGTTGTATACTGTCATTCAGTCTCATGGCAGACTGACTTACAGCAGGCTGTCCATAAGAAAAGGTCGTGTAGCTCAGGCCATAGCCAAATGGGAAAAGTGGCGTATTGGCTTCATCGAGATACTTGCTGGTGTATTTGTTGTTTTCATCTCTGGGTCTGCCAGTTGGTTTGGCAGCGTAGTACAGAGGTACTTGCCCAACTGATCGGGGAAAAGTGATGGGTAGTTTGCCACTTGGATTGTAGTCTCCAAAAAGGACATCTGCAATCGCATTGCCAGCTTCGGTACCACCAAACCATGCTTCCAGTATGGCGGGTGCCTGTGCGGCCAATTCAGGGATGGCCAATGGACGGCCGTTCATCAATACCACTACTACGGGCTTACCCGTCCTGAGCAATGCCTGGACCAGTTCGAGCTGTACGCCGGGAAGTCTGATGTCCGATCTGCTGGCAGCCTCACCGCTCATCCATTCATGTTCTCCTACGGCAACAACCACAGCATCGCTGATGCGAGCTGCTGCAACCGCCTCTTCAAATCCTGCCTGACTGTTGCCGGTGACTTCACAGCCTTTTACGTAGCGAATATCTGTTGCATTGCCAAGCCTGTTTTTAATGCCCTGCAAAAGCGTAACGACCTCAGCAGCTTTGCCATCGGCATGCCAGGCACCCAATAGATCAGCCTGATTATCAGCGAGTGGACCAATGACAGCCAGCCTGCGCAGGTTGGTGGAGAGCGGCAGTACGTTGCGCTCATTTTTTAGCAATACCATGGATCTGCGGGCCATATCCCGCGCTTCTGCACGGTGGGCAGCAGACAAGATCACTGCCTTTTCACGATTTTCATCGCCATAGCGATAAGGATCTTCAAAAAGACCCAAGGCGTATTTTAGTCTCAGGACATTGCGGACAGCTTCGTTGATGTGTCTGATGTCAGCTTGCCCTGATTTTACTTGTTGGCTGAGGTAGTTGTGAAAAACGGCCCCCTGCATATCCATATCTACGCCTGCACGCAATGCCTGCAGACCGGCATCCGCATCGTCCGCGGCGGAGCCGTGCATAACCATTTCATTGATGGATGTATAGTCGGTAACGACAAATCCCTGAAAGCCCCATTCCCGTCGCAAAATGTCACGCAACAAATAAGCATTGGCGGTAGCAGGAATGCCGTTTAGTTCGTTAAAACTGGTCATGATGCTGGCTGCACCGGCATCGAGCGCGGCCTTAAACGGCGGGAGATAGGTCTCCCGCAGGACGCGGTCGGATATATCTACTGTATGGTAGTCCCGTCCCGCTTGTGCAGCGCCGTAGGCAGCATAATGCTTTACACAGGAAAGCATGGTGTTGGGCAGGCTCAAATCATCACCCTGAAATCCTCGTACGCGGGCAACAGCCATACGCGAGCCCAGATAGACATCTTCACCACTTCCCTCCATAACCCTGCCCCATCGGGGATCGCGGGCAATGTCCACCATAGGTGCAAAAGTCCAGTGCAGACCGGCTGCAGTAGACTCTTCGGCAGCAACGCGTGCAGCTCGTTCTACCGCTGCCAAATCCCAACTGGCCGATTCTCCCAGTGAGATGGGAAATATGGTTCGATAACCGTGAATGACATCGTAACCAAAGAGCAGCGGAATGCCCATACGGGTCTGTTCGACAGCCATGCGCTGGAGTTCGCGGTTGTAAGCTGCTGTATGTGCATTAAAAATAGCACCTACCCTGCCTTTGGCTACGTCATCCCGGTAGCCGGCTCGTAAAGTAGGCCCGGTAACGTCCCAGTCACTGGTAAACAGCGTCATCTGGCCGATTTTTTCCTCGAGAGTCATGAGCGAAAGCAGGCTGTCAATGAATCGCTCACCCGCTGCATCGGGCAAAAAAGGTTGTGCCGTGAGCAGCGTACTGAAGCTCAACAGCACTGCTATCAATGCTTGTCTGGTTGTTGTCATTGCTTAATTTTGTTGACGAAGCTTAATAAACGTTTGAGTACCACGTGCAGGTGGAAGAATTGCCCTCTGCATGTTGGAGGCTGTACGAGATTCCATTGACTAGGGTGATGCCTTTCCTTCCAGCCAGCCACCGCTAAATCCTGCTCGGATAAGCCCACGGCGAATGTAGGGATTTTTGCGCATGACTTCCCATACCAGACCACTGCGATAATTTTCAGCCTGAATCAAAATGGGACCCTGATCGATGCCCAGGTAGTCAATGTCAAACCACCCCTCCTCACAACCGTTGCAATGGGTGTAACTCTGGTTGTAGGCGTCTTTGAAACCGTAGGGACCCACCAGCTTGTCGTAGTGCTTATTCCACATGTGGGCAAGCGCAGGCAGACATACTTCCGGGGCAAACGGGATAGAGCCTCCGGCGGCGGTAGGCGCTATTGTACCGTCATCAATGATTTGCATGGAAGCGGCTCCGCGGGCGCGATAAGACCAGAATCGAAGTGGTTTGCCTTGCCAAAGGGTGTCTATATCGCGCGGCCCGTCACAAGCTGTCAGCCCCCATTCGTCAGGACCATAGCCGACAAACTGCAGGGGATTATCGATGCAGTATGCACGATTGGCCAGCGTGGCTCTACGGGAATTTTCAAAATAGTCGATACCCTTCTGACGCATATATGCATCCTGTATGCCCCGAAAATCGATGTACATTTGGCTGTACTGATGACCAAATAGCGGATCAAAATTGACGTGCTCCTGGCCATAAAAATTGGCCCACTCATATGTTTCGCACCACAACTCCCAGCTATTGTCAGGTATGGGATGTGTGGGTGAACCCATGGCGAGGACAATCAGAATCATGGCCTCGTTGTAGCCATGCCAATCAGGGTTGATGAATCCGCTTTCCGGGTGATAGCCCATAGAAATTCTGCCGTCCTTGTTGAGCGCCCAGTCCCATTCTACGCGGCGATACAAAGAATCTGCCAAAGCGCGTATCTCCTGTTCAACCGGATTATTGCGATCATAATACGATTGTGCAGAGAGGATGCCGGCCATGAGCAAACCCGAATCGATTGTCGATAACTCAACGTCTTTAAAACGCAGGGCGTCGTCATTTCGCAAAAAATGGTAGAAAAGCCCCTTGTAGCCGCTGACACCACTGGTCTGCGGACCTTGCGGCAAATTCCACAAGACCCTTAGTGTCTGCAGTGTACGCTCTGCACCTTGTTCACGGCTAATGTATCCTCTTTCAATGCCAATAAAGTAGGACGTGAGTCCAAAACCCGTGGCAGCAATACTGCTGAATGCTTCTGTTGGCCAGCGGTCAGGAATCTGGTAATTGTTTTTTAATGCCGTTTCCCAAAAGTAATTGAAGGTTCGCTTCTGCAACTCGTCAAGGCTGAAAGCTTCCTTTTTTGGTTGAGGCAAAGGTACAGAGCTTGCCTGCTGCTCATAGCCCGTACGGCATGAAGCCAGAGAAAGTAGTAGCAAAAAAATGCCTGTTCGACCAAGCATGGGCGTGATATTGGCGGATAGCAACTGTCTTGAGCTACTCTTTGGTGGCATTGGTCGCCAAAGAGTAGTCATTCTGTCTCCTGTTTCTCTGCGCAAGGCAGAGAAACAGGAGACAGAATAGCCACTGATCTACTTGTTAGTAATTGAATCAATTATTGCTTGACAACGCGTGCGTTGGCAATCAGTACGCCTTGGTGGTTGTAAGCCGCCAAAACGTACATGCCCGGAGCCAGTCCCGACAAGTCCAGTTGCGTACGCACAGCGCCACCGGCAAATCTAACCGTTTCAATCCGCTGTCCAAGACTATTGAAAATGACGCAGTGGTTCAGATCACCCGCTGCATCCTCTATTTGGAGCCAGTCCTGAGCAGGGTTGGGCCATATTTTGAGCTGCTCGATGGCAGTCGGTTCGTTGGTATTGACAGCGTCGCAGCTTTCTCCTGCTACCACCAAATCATCGAAGTAGTATGTCCTCAGTGTTGAAGGAGAGTTGGCGATGTCCATGATTAGGGTTACTCTGTTGTATTGAGCACCGTTGGGCAGGTTGGAGAAATTCCAGGTGAGTTCCTGCCATTGGTTGGGCAGGTTGTATTCTGCAAAAACGTCACCTGAGCCAGGAGCTCCGTCAACACCCTGTTCCATTTTTAAAACAACGGGTGCTGCGTGATCCATCCATACTTTCATGCGCAGGGTCTTGTTGCCGGCCGGCATAGCGATGGGTGCATCCAAATCAGCAAACATGCCTGCCCATACTTGTCCACCGGCAGCCTCGCGGAATACACCAACTGTAGCATCGTTGTTGACAGCACTTGGGGCAGGGTTGGGAACCGTCAGGAAATTGCCGGGGCCGTCCAGCTCAGCATTGCCAAAGTACGCCCAGTTGGTTACGCTGAGTTCTTCAACATCGAAATCCACAACGCAGGCAGTGTAGGGCGCACGACGCCATTGAATATCATCAATATAGTACTTAACTTCACTGCTTGGCGTCTGGCCTGCATTGAAGAAAATGGCCAGCTTGGGGTGATTCCTCCCAGCGGCCTGACTAAAGTCAATCTGGTAGCGAACCCACTGACCAGCCGCTGTCACTTCCGTAAACACTTCTGCTACAGGATCGCTTCCTCCTTCCAGTTTGAAAAGCAAGGGTACAATGCTGGGCGACCAGATGCGGACACTTAGCTGGTTGTAGGTTGACAGGTCAATCGGCTGCGGATACTGAGCAACCAGTGCAGACCATGCATCCAGGGCATCGGTGTACTCCCCGACTTTCAGACTTGTATTGCCCAATGATACGTCGGGATTGTTGATGACCGCCAGACGGTCGGCATTGGCAACCCAGGCTACATTGCGCTGGCACTCGAAATCGTCAACAACTGTAGGGATTACTTCCACTCCTTCGCAGGGATCAACCGTACTTTCGCCTTGGCGGAGGTTATCAAAGTACCAGGTTGAGGCTGTGGCCGCACCCGGATCAAACAGGATGTTGACACGCTCAAAGTCGGTAATTGATGAGAAGTTGCTGAAATCAAAATTGAGATCTACCCACTCTCCTACTGACGGTACTTCAACCGTAACACTCTGGGCACCCTGGGTAGGGCTCTGAAGCTGCAGCGTGACGGAGGTTCCTCCCGTGGGTGCGTGTACATTCAGGTTGAGCTGTGGATTATCCGACAGATCAATGCCTTCCGGTAAAAAGGCAGTGAGGGTGCTGAAGGCTGATGAACCACGCACGTAGCGACCTACGTTGGGACTGTCGTTGATGTCATTGGGGTTGGGGTTGGCCAGCGGACCTGTATAGCTGCCGTGGAGGGCTGCGTTGTTGTTAAGAGCTCCCCAGCTAAGTCGTGCGCCGTCCTCAAAATCTTCCAGTGGTGTCGGTGCTGGCGCCTGTGTGCGTTTGATGTCATCCATGTAATAGACATCGCCCGGCTCTGAATCAACACCGGCATTGACGAAGAAAACCAGCTTGCGATAGCTGTTGCCAGCCATATCACTGAAGTCGATGCCGTATTCAACCCAGCTTCCCGTAGTGGTTACCTGAGCATCGCGCTCAACCGGCGGAGATGCCCCACCTTCCAGCTTAAACTTGAGTATGCCGGTCTTGGGAGCCCACATCTTGATACTGAAATATCCTGCTTCCGACAAGTTGATCGGGTTCTGGTAGTCGATGACCAATGCATGCCAGGGGCCAGGGCCATCCGTGTATTCGCCTACACCCGTGCTGGTATTGACGCCGCTGGGGTCAGGATTGGCAACCGCCCGAATGTCTTCCCAGCCGGGTTGTCCGTAGGTAGCATTGCGCTGGCATTCAAAGTCATCAATAATTTGCGGATTGACAACCGTACCGGCACATGCTCCTGCAGGATGGGCCACAAGGTTGTCAAACAGATACGTATCAGCGCTGGTCTCCACACCAGGATCAAAGAACAGGATGACTTTGGTCAGGCCTGTATTGGCAGCCTGTGCGCTGAAGTCGAATGTGTAGGTCTGCCAGCCGTTGGCAACTGCAATGTTGCGGATGCCTTCAATGGCACCCCCGGGGCCTTCCAGTTTAAGCAGAATCTGCGTTGGTGCGCTTGTGTAGATCTGAATGGAAAACTGATTGTTGACAGACAAATCCATAGCCTGTGGCAGCTCTGCCAGCAGCAGGCTGTAAGCGTGTGCGCCTGATTTTGTGTAGGAACCTGCCTTGGCACTGTTGTTGACGGCATTGGGTGCCGGGTTGTCTACAATGCCGGCAAAAGAGCCGTCCAGCGCATTCCAGTTGAGGCTGGGAGCAGCTGACTCAAAATCCTCGTAAACAACCTGTCCGAAAGACAGTGTTGTGAAGAGGCAGGCGACCAAAAAGAGTAATACTCGATGCATAGGTCCAGATTTTAAAAAAGTTTGCGAATGGTTTGGCTAAGGCTGAGATACCAAGAGTGGTTCAACCCAGCTATGTTGTGTTGTTGTAAATAATAAACCGTAATAGCCCGGCCCCAGTGAGCCAAGCGGAAATGTCCAGTTGTGCTCGCCTGCTGCTAGTTGGCTGGCAGGTAGCAACGTTGAAACAATTCTTCCTTGTATGTCTATAAGTTCTATCTGTAAGCGCTCGGGGGCATGTATGGCCAATTGCAACTGCACCGCTTCTGTTGCGGGGTTGGGCGACAGTCTCAGCTGCTTTATGAGAGGCGAAGGTTCATTCAGGTCGCTGATGACGGTGTCGTCCTCCACGAATCCGACAGCGCTGAGCGCCTGCGGGATTTCGGGGTTTTGCATAAAAAGGTTCCAAAGCAGGCCACTGCGATGATTTTCAATCATACAGATGATGGGACCCTGATCAATGGCCAGATAACTGCTGGCATACCAGTTGGCCCCCAAATTGAAAGCGTCGTAAAATCCATACGGCCCCCAAAGCCGCTGACCCAGTTGCCGGTAAAAATGCTTGAGTGCCTGCATACTGTAATTAGGTGTGTATGGCATGGATGAGAGTGCCGCTGTGGGCGCTATGGTGCCATTGTCGAGCTGACTGTTGGCAGGCTCATGCGCAAGATAGCCCACAAATGGATCGTCGCTGGCTGTAAGACCCCAGCAGTCCTCACTGTAGCCTACCCGATTATAGGGATTCTGTATACAATGGGCACGATTGATAAGTGTGTGCATGGTATTGCGAATGAAATAGTTGGCATAGGTATCCCGCTTGTTACGCGGATCGAATCCAAGGTAGCTGTAGTGACTAAAGAACAATGGCCCACCGCGAAAGCTGCCTACACCCAGCGGATAACCATAGTAAGATTGGCTGGTGGTATAGCCCGATCCCGCCCAGCCGCTGTGGTAAAGCTGCGCGGGAATTTTGTGGGTGGAAACGGGAGCAGCTATAGCCAGCAGGTACACAATTTGCGATTCATTAAACCCGCGTATGGGCAAGTTGATGGCAAACTGGTGATTGGGAGACCAATGCCAGTACAGCACATTGTTGACTAGTTTGCGGTACCAGTTCCAGTTTACATCTTGCCAGAGGGTAGTTATGTCATTGCGTAAATCGGCTTCTTCCGCATCCTCTGTAGTAAAGTATTGCCTGACGCACAGTAAACCTTGCATCAGAAAGGCCGTTTCAACCAAATCTCCTCCGTCGTCCAATGCACTAAAGGGTACAACCTGGCCATTAGCCCCGTTCATCCAATGAGCAAAAGCCCCCCTGAATCTGGGCGCGGCCTGCAGAAAATTAACCATTTTCCGGAGCCGTTCGAACCCTTCCGACCTGCTTATCCAGCCGCGCTCAATACCAACCAGTATGGCCATCATCCCAAATCCGCTGCCGCCTGTTGTTACATAAGGTGCGTTGAGTCGCTCCCGAATCATACCAGAAACGGGATGCGCATGTTCCCAAAAATACCGAAAAGTATAGTACTGGACCATATCCAGCAGCTCATCATCCTGCAGCTGGAAAGTCTCCGCCACAACTACCTCCGAGGGAGCACTCAGCTGTCCGCCCGCCTGCGCCCTGATTCGGTAGTGTCGCCGCTGGTTCCACCCGCCCAAAAAATGGTTGTAGCGAGTATGCAGAGATGATACAAAAGCCACCGAAGTAAATGTAGAACTGTCAGTGCTTGCCTCTATGCTGTATCCTTGCAGGCCTGGCTCCGCATTGCGCTCCCAGTTGAGCTCTATATGGTGGTCATAAGCTGTCGCCGTTACTCCTTGTGGAGCATCAACCTGCGCACTTGAAGAAACTGGCAGCCCGGCCAACAGCAGCGTAAATCCAACAGCCAGACTAAATAGTCTGTATTGTTGACTAAAAAAACGAACGCTGGATTCTACAAACTGCACCAATTGTCCTGCGTAAAAACTTCGGCAATAATTTATTCCCACGAAAATAAAATTTATGTTTTGTTTAATACTCGCCACAATATTGGGAAAACAATTGAGTAAATTCAATTTTTTTACCTCACCATGACTACGCCATTGTTGATTAATTACTCATCATTAGTTCTTATTAAATTTATTTTATGTTTTCTTATTATTGAATATCAGTATTTAAAGATAAATATAGCGATTCTACGCGCTTTTTGATGTTCATACGGATCGAAAATGCCGTAAATCAACTCTCCTGTGTCAAAATAGGCAGGTGCAAATTGGCGGCAACAATGTATCTTCGCAGCCGATGAAATTTGCATGGTACATAGCCAGACGGGTTGCAACAGCAGGGCAGCAGTCATTCTCCAGGTTCATCCTGCGGAATGCAGTCATCGCTGTTGCACTAAGTGTGAGTGTCATGATAGGCGCAAGTGCACTGATTGCAGGTTTCAAGCGGGAAATCTCCGCTAAAGTTTTTGGTTTCTGGGGGCATATTCATATAACAGATCCCAATCAGAGTCGTTCGCTGACAGAGCCCTTCCCTATCGATAAGAATCAGCCTTTTTATCCCGTACTCCCGGGGCTGCGATCGCTGACGTACAGCGCAGGTCTGGTGGGGTTGCAACCGGAAGATAAGCAACTACAGACGAGAGGCGGTATACGCCACGTACAGGTGTATGCTGTCAAACCCGGTATCATTAAATCAAAAGAAGAGATCGAAGGTATCCTGCTTAAAGGGGTTGATCGTGACTTCGACTGGTCCTTTATGAAGAAGTACCTGGTTAGTGGTACCGTGGTCAGTCTGCCTGCTGACGGGATGTCCAAAGATGTTTTAATCTCGCAGGCCACTGCTGACCGACTTCGTGTTAGTACCGGAGATAAGTTTGATGTGCACTTCGTAGAGGGAGGCCAGCAACTCCGCCGAAGATTTATGGTTTCCGGAATCTATAAAACAGGCCTGGAGGAATATGACCGCAAATTTGCTTTGGTCGATATTCGGCAGATTCAACAACTGATGCGCTGGGACAGCAGCCAGGTGAGCGGTTTCGAGGTGTTTGTGGATGATATTCGAGATCTCACGCCTTGGGCAGCTCATATTTATTTTGAAATGCTTCCCGCCCATCTCTATGCAGAAACCATTCGCCAAAAGCTTCCGGAAATTTTTGAGTGGCTCGATCTGCTCAATGTCAACGAAATCGTAATTCTGTCACTCATGGTCATCGTTGCTGTCATCAACATGATTACGGCATTGCTCATCCTAATCCTGGAACGCACCAACATGATCGGCACACTCAAAGCCTTGGGTGCCGGCAACTGGAGTATTCGATGGGTGTTTTTGTACTACGCGGGCTATATTCTCCTGCTGGGGTTGTTCTTTGGCAATCTGGCCGGACTCGGTTTTTGCTGGCTGCAACAAACGTTTTCTTTGATACAGCTGGATGAGACAAAGTACTATTTATCTGTGGCTCCTGTCTACATCGACTGGCAGTGGATATTGCTCTTAAATGTGGGTACGCTGCTGATTACGATGCTGTTTTTGATAGCACCTTCCTATCTGATTAGTCGGATTGATCCGGTCAAGGCGATTCGCTTTGCCTGATGGGTCTAATTGGCTTTTGCCAGCTTGTCTTCATACTCAATACTTAGGATATGGTTAGTATCATCATGGGATCTGATTCTGATCTGCCGGTTATGAGACCGGCAGCGGAAATACTCGAACGAATGGGAGTTACTACTGAGCTTGCCATCGTCTCCGCTCACCGTACACCCGAGCTCATGTTGCAGTTTGCAAAAAATGCCCACCTGCGTGGCGTAAAGGTTATTATCGCAGGCGCCGGAGGCGCGGCTCACCTCCCGGGTATGGTCGCAGCAATTAGTCCTTTGCCCGTAATTGGTGTGCCTGTTAAGTCTTCCAACAGTATTGACGGCTGGGATTCTGTCCTGTCTATACTACAGATGCCCAATGGTGTGCCTGTGGCAACAGTCGCACTCAATGGAGGCCAAAATGCAGGCATCCTGGCTGCACAGATCCTGGCTGTACACGAACCGCCTTTACTGCAAAAAATTATCGATTTCAAACAGGGACTGGCCGAAATGGTCGTGGAGAAAAATAAAAAACTCGGTTCTGAGTTGTAAAACGAATATCATTGATACCCGGGTTTCTCATTACGCTCGCAGGTCTGCCCGTTCAATGGGTAATTTCCTGAGCCAACAAGGCAAGATTTTTAAAAATCAAGGCAGAAAAGTATTGTAATTTACCTAATAATTGTATTTTGTGCTTATTTTTCTCGCCTAACTCATGTTTTTTATGCAATTTATTCGTATAACGTTGTTATTGACGCTTATCGCGGTCTTTGTCAACCCTGCTGTTTCGCAGCGCAGAGCTAATGCAGATGAGGCTGTAAGGAGCTACAAGGACAAAAATTATGTGCAAGCTGAAGCCAAGCTAAAAGAGGTTGTTGTTGCGCAACAGTCTACAAGGCGGGGTGTCAGTCCTGAATTGTATTTGTACTTAGCTGACTGTCAGCGTTATCTCAATAAAATGACAGATGCGGCAAAGAATTACGAAGAGGGATTCCGGTCAATCAGCGCTGATTCTCGTGAAAATTATGACCTTCACTATCTCTATTACGGGCATGTGCTGCGCGCCTTAGGCAAATATCGCGAGGCAAAGGATAAGTACAGTACTTACGCGCAGAAAAGCGGAAATACCAAACTCGGCAGGCAATTTATGCAGAGTTGTGATTTCGCTATTGCTGACGGAAATAAATCGGGAGGCTATACCGTAGCGGTTGAAAATAATATCAGCTCTCCTCAGAGCGACTTTGGTGTCACTACCTACCAAAATGCCGTGTACTTCGCCTCCTTCCGGCAAGGTACAGGCAGAAGTGCTGGTGCCAGTACAGGGACGAGCGGTCGCAACCGAAATAGTGATGCAGCGGCGGCTGATAATACCAAAAATGGTCTGTTCTTTACCCGTGAGGAAACCAACGGATTCCTGTCCGCTCCTACGGCGCTGTCCAATTCTCAACAGGGATTGCTCAATAGCCAAGGGTATTGTCATGTGACTTTCTCTCCGGATGGTACAATGATTGCCATCACGGCCAACACTTTCGTTGAAGGCGTAAGGCAGGTTACAGCGCCAGGGCAGGAGACACGCCTGTATATCGGTCAGGTAGACGCCCGTGGCCGTTGGAGTAATTTCCGGGAGTTCGAACACAATGGCCCGAGCTTCAGCACGGGTTTTGCGTCCTTCTCCGCCGATGGCAATGAGATGTATTTTTCTTCCAACCGTCCAGGGGGCTCCGGGGAGTTCGATATTTATGTCACCCGCAAGCTGGGTAACAATCGCTGGTCTACCCCCGAAAATCTCGGCCCTACGATCAACTCGGAAGGCAATGAGATCACTCCTTTTATTGCCGGCGATGACCTGTATTTCGCTTCTGACTGGCATTTTGGTTTGGGAGGATTCGACGTGTTTAGCGTTCAAAAGGCTGGCGGACGCTGGGATCAGCTCACACACCTCGGCAATCAGCTTAATTCTTCTTACGATGATTATGGCTTCGTGGCTGACTTGGCGTCAACTACCGGGTTCAAAGGGTATTTCGTCTCCAATCGCCCGGGAGGTAAAGGAAGTGAAGATATCTATTCTGCACTCAGCGCAGCGCAAACATTTACACTGATTGTAAGGGATGCCGCTGACGGCCGCCCGTTGGCCAATGCAACCATCGATTTGTCGGCTTGTGGCGATACCAAGCCATATACGACGGATGCTCAGGGAGAGTTTGATTTTCAGGTAACGGAGGGCTATGATTGTTCTATCACCATCAAAAACCCGGGCTTCACGGATTATTCTTTCTCTTTATCAACGCTTTTTAGCACAGAAAGCAGGCAAAGAACTATTGATCTCTACAGATTCGGGGGTGTTTATTCTGGTAAGGTGATTGAAAATGCTTCCAGAGCGCCGCTCGCCGGTGTTAAAGTTACGGTGATCAACTTGTCAACTTCAGCTCAGACGGAGACGGTAACGGATAATAGCGGTAACTATCAGGTTTCGTTGAATCCTAATACGACATACAATATCAAGCTCTTTAAACTGAACTATAATGATGGTTTCTTCTCTGTTAATACGGAGGATGGCCGCAACAGAAATATTCTCGGAATCATTCCGCTTACCCGGATGAACAGTAATGAGGTGGGTACGCCCAGGCCTATCCCCAACCAGCCACAACCTAATCCGTCCTACCCTTCTTCTCCTCCTATTTCCTCAACGCCTGCTGTTGATGCATGGTCAGTTCAGTTGGCTTCTCTTCAGAATGCACCGGATCTCAACAGGTTTTCCAAGGCAAGCAGCACAGGTAGTGTGTATGTCCACATGGAAAATGGTGCACACAAGGTACGTGTAGGCACTTTCAATTCTCGTGCTGAGGCAGAGCGGGCATTGGCTTCACTAAAATCCAGCGGATTCCGTGATGCCTTCATCATCAATCCTGTCTATACAGGAGCGCGTGCAGTGGCTACGCCAGCGTCCGGGTATGATTCATCTTCTTACACAGGTGAGTATAAGGTTCAGTTGGGTGCGTTCTTGAATCCCGGAAATTTCAACAGGACTGCTGCAATGTCACTGAATGTCCCTATCGAAGAGGGAACAAAAAATAATCTGGTCGTTTACCGAATTGGAGGCTTGTACTCCGAGCAGGATGCGAGAGATATGCGGTCGAGGGCTATCGCTGCCGGATTCCGGGATGCGTTTATCCTCCGCAATATAAATGGTGAGTGGGTGTTTATGCGGTAAGCATCGTTGTTGTTATCGCAAACAAAAACAGACTGAATCAACCGATTCAGTCTGTTTTTGTTTGCGGACATCCGAATTTATATAGTCGGGATGACTGGATTCGAACCAGCGGCCTCTTCGTCCCGAACGAAGCGCGCTACCGGGCTGCGCTACATCCCGTATGCCAATTGCAGGTGCAAATATACTGTGTGTGTATAAATTTGTCAATACAGTTACTTCATTTTTCTGAGCAATCGCTGCCAACTGGTAAATTCATCGTCTGTTTGGCCATCACCGTCCCAGTCAACCATGGTTTTAAATACAATTTGCTCGTTTTCTTTAGTTACTACATATTGGTAAGTCGCATCAGGTTCTATGAGCATCAGCGTATCGCCAAAGGTATTCCAGAGTCCTCTGGCATTGCTGATAAGGGTGTCTGCCAAGCTGCGATGAACACGTCTGTATTTGTTGTCGCTACCAAAATAGTATTCTGGTGGGTGCACAAAAAAGCGGTTGCGCCAGGTACTCTCCTCTACTTTTTCAACCACGGTGGAATCAGTACCATTGAGGCCATTAATGGTTACCTCAATTTTAGAGGTTATCCACATGCCCGGCAAGGCTTGTTTCAGGTTCAGTCGGGCAGCCGAGGATTCCCCACAGCTTTGCGCGGATAACACCAGAACGGCTGCCAACAGTAGCGATTTGTTGATGGTCATGCTTACATTTTATTTTCTGTGCAGGCAAACTTACGAAGGGCAGCGCAATTTATTGGCGTCTCTCAGCTACAGAAGTGGTAAAAAAGACTGAATTTTGTTGCACAAGTCACAAACAGGCCTGCTAATGCAGGAAACACCGACACAGAAAAATATAAATCCATGACGAAGATTGCTTATTGGGGTATCATGGCTCTTAGCTTGATGGCGCAGGCTTGTAGCGGCCGAGTTGATTTACCCGGGAACGTCCAACAGCCCAATTACTACAAGATGAGTCCTTTTAATAAGGATACCCTTCGGGCAGTAATCGAAATTCCGGCAGGAACCAATAACAAAATTGAGTGGGATCCATCGAGCCGTCAGTTTCTCGTAAATCAGGTTAATGGGCAGGACAGGGTTATTGATTTTCTTCCCTATCCGGGCAACTATGGGTTTATCCCGGGTACTTTGATGGATGAAGCACGCGGTGGCGATGGCGATCCACTGGACGTGCTTGTTCTTTGCCCATCAATGCCCACCGCTAGTGTGGTCAATATCAAGCCTATTGCCGCACTTGTCCTGGAAGACAACGGGGAGATTGACACCAAAATTATTGCCCTTCCGGCCGATCCGGCAGCCCGAAGCTTACAAGCTGACAGCTTTATTGATTTTATGCTTCGATATGATGCTGCCAGACTCATTATTGAAGAGTGGTTTTTGTCGTACAAAGGAGACGGGCAGACCCGCCTGCGCCGTTGGGAAGACGAGGCTTATGCGCTTCGGGAAATCAACAAATGGCGAAAGCGGTAAGCGCATGGAGACTATCAGCGAATCAGCGTCACATTGCCTTTTTTGACAAATCGCTCTCCGCCTGCACACTTCACCTCAAGGTAGTATCCATAAACGTCTGCCGGTAAAGCCTGACCTCGATAGCTGCCGTCCCAGCCCTCTGCCTGGCTGCGACTTTCAAATACCTGCTCTCCCCAGCGGTTGTAGATTACCAGCCTTACCTCATCCAGCTGTTTGCCTTCCACACGCAGCACGTCATTGAGGTTGTCGCCATTGGGTGTAAATGCGTTGGGTACAAATACATACGGATCGCGACAGATGGCTTCAATCACAATGATGAGGGCACTCGCCCGATTGATGCATCCATTGGGGTCTCGTACTAGCAGCCGAAATTCTGTGGTAGTCGTGGGTGTTGCAATCGGATTGTATACATCTGCTCGGTCGAGTAACTCGGCCGGGGACCAAAAGTAGCGATAACCTGCGTCCTGCGTAGCTATGAGCTGCACTTGCTCACCTACAAAAAGGGTATCAAGGGCTGGACTTACCGATAAAGGCGGGGTATACGGAAAAATGGTCACACGAATGCTGGTATCAATCCTGCAGCCATATTCATTGATAACCCCCAAGCGGTAATCAGTGGTTACTTGAGGACTGACCACAACCTGGGAGCTTCCCTGACCTGCTATAATATCCCGATCGGGTTGCCAGTCAAAAGTGTAGCTGCCCGGTATAGGGAGTTGTACGCTCAGTACCGTCGTATCACCAGTACAAATCGTAGCAGCAGGCATTGGCACAATTGAAAAACCTTGATAATCAATAAAAAAACTATCTATTACGGTGCAGCCATCGAAACCTGTCAACAGCAGATAATAAGTCTTGTCGGCATCCGGACTTACAATAACCTCAGCCGTATTGGCCAGCAAATTGGCAAAATCGGGCCTGTCAGACCATAACACATCACCGGGTGTATCCAGCTGAACCTGAAGCAATACCTCCTCGCCGCAGGACGTACTGTCCCCTTCCAATCTGTAATCCGGAACCTGGGCTATGTCCACCCACACGCTTCCTTCTACCCAGCAATCGGTGTCGGCTATCCCCATGCGAAGGCTAAAAAGCGTGGGTTCAGTAGGGAAGGCCAGCGGATTGGCCGCAGCAGGGTCATCAACCAAATCGGCAGGTGTCCATGCATAATCAAATGAGGGATTGGGTATAGCGTTGAGGTATACTCCTTGCCCTGCACAGGCTATAATGGTATCAGCCAGTGATAAGCGGGGTACAAGTACGAAAAAATCCCGCCGGAGGGTGTCTGTACAGCCATCTTCGGTTCGAATGATAAGTCCGACAGAAACATTGCTGCTTTGCGCAAGGGTCAGCAGCGCTGTGTCCCCTTCACTCTGCTGCCCCCCCGGCAACAACCACTGCAGTGATGTGATGGCCGACTGACTCACAGAAGTGCTCCGCAATACTACCCGCGCACTGTCCCCACAACTTTCATATTGCCACGCAAAGTCTGCCCTGATGGCTGGCTGGTCAAGTACCAAGGTGTACGACAGCGTGTCGGCACACGCCAGCGTGGTTGGCAGCCAGGCCGTGATGTTGTAGGTTCCCGGACCAGGAAAGGTATAACTAACCTGAGGCCCGGTAGCCTGTACGCCCGTTTGGCCCGCTACCCCAAAATTCCATCGATATAGCTGGGCATTGGGGCTGCTGCTGCTAAAATTAACCGTATACCCCCCGCACTGTTGCCAACTGAACGAAGCCAGGGGATCAACATTTTCAATGGCAAATACGCGCACCAGGGCAGTATCGACACAGCCGTACTGGTTGGTTGCTTCTACTATGAAATTTTGATAACCTGCTTGTTGTGGTCGCACAATCGGACTGGCTGTATTGCCGAGGAAGGCGACCAAATTGGCCGGCGACCAGACGTAGCCGAGGGAGTCTGCCGGATCCTGATTGGCAACGCCTATGGCAATAAAGTTGCCCAGACAAGTGATGGGATTTGACAAAGGATAGATGTTGACTGCCCTGTTGTCAACGATGACGGAGTCTACTGCTATACAGCCCGCGCGATTGCGGGCCAACACGTAGTAGGTATTGCGGCCAAACTGACTGACCACCAGACTGTCAGTCGTACTCAGTGTATTGGAAAACCCAACATTATCACTCCACAAATACTGCATGGCGTCATTGCTGCTGGCGCGCAGCAAAATACTGCTGGCACAGCTGATGGTGTCAGGCGGAGCCTCAACCCACAGTTCGGGCAACACAACTACGGTGACGGATCGCTCCACGGGACAACTACCGTCGGCCAACCGTATGGTCACCTGATAGGTGGTGGTTTCTGTGGGTGTGGCAACCGGATTGGCTACGGAGGGATTGCTCAGACTGGCCGCTGGCGACCAACTGTATAGATAATTGTCAGTAGATGAAGGATTGAGCGCCACCCCCTCCCCTGCGCAGACGAAGAGGCTGTCACTGCCAATATTGGTATCCACCAGATCAACCGTCAACGACCGGACAATGGTTTGCTGACAACCATTGGCCGCAGTAACCGTTAGTCGCAGCGCAACCTCTCCCGATTCGTAAAAAGTAAAAACAGGAGCAGGCCCACTTCCGCTCTGACCAGTACTGCTCGACCATTGCCAGCTGACCGGAGATGAAATGGTATCGGTGGTGAGATCTGTCAGCTGTAGTACGAGCGAGTCGCCACAACTTACCACCGCAGCATCAAAGGCAGGAAAAAGGCTGTTGTACTGCAGGTATACAGATCGCTCAAAGGTGTCGGCACAGGCAGAGCCGGGCCCCGATATCAACCGGATGGTATACAGCCCGGTATCTGAAAAAGTATAGGAGGGTTCTGCCAGTGTTGAAAAGGCATTGGGATTAGCCGGATCATTAAACTCCCACCGAAACAGGTTACTCCCCGTACTCTGGTTATCAAAATTGACCGTCAGATCACCGCACTGTATTTCCGGGGCAAAGAAGGCGGCTGTCGACTGCCCGCAGATACCCACATTGTACTGAAAGTCCCGCCTCGTAGTAGAGATAAGCTGCCCGTTGCGGTATTCCTCCACACAGATGCCAACCACAAACTGTCCGATGGTATTGGGCAGGGCTGTCAGTAAGCCCGTCTGGCTGTCAATCTGCAGTACCTGTCCTCCCGGAATGCCATTGAGCATATTGCCCACACCGTACGGTGGCGAAACCCATACAACGGGATCATAAGGGGGTGCATTGGGCGGCTGCGGCCGGGGTATCTGGGGCGTAGCCCCCTCCAAAGGAGCACACAAGCGATAGACAATGGAGTCGCCGTCAACGTCAACAGCGGACTGGTCAACAATCAGGGGTTCGTTGGCGCAGATATAGATAGGAGGCCAGGTTGAAAATCTTGGGCTGCTGTTGCAGCTCAGCAGCGCCTGTTCGGTGATAGTCACGGCATAGGTAGCCCCCGTACTAAGGGGATCGACGATATTGGCAATGGTCTGGTTGCGGCAGCAGCGCTGGTAGGCCAGCTGATAGCCTCCTATGACCGGAGGGAGCGTTACAATCGTGCGGTAAGTAGTCGTGTGTACACATACGTCCGGAGGAACCACCAGGCACTCGTTGGTCAGCACCGGCGATAGCGTATCATCTTCCATCAACGGCACCTGAATGTTCTGTAGCAGGACATTATTGACATCGAACACGCCAATCGAGGCAGGATTGTCAAAGTACGCATTGGGATTGCCGTAGAAACAGTCGCGGTAGATGGTGAGGGTGATTTCATATTCATTGTTGCCCAGACAGCTGTAGTTGAGCTCCCCCCCCACAATATGGGTGGCCCGAAGCCCGCCTGCAGCGGCGAGCAGGAGCATGCTAGTCAGCAGAAATCTCCATCCTTGGTAAGTGTATAGGTGCATAGCTGCGTTGTGCCAAAACTAGTAAATGACGATATCATCCCGTAAATCTGCAGTCCTCCACTGCAGATTTAATCACTTTCCAAAGATAATAATATTTTCTGCTGAAAAAAGTCTTGCCTTATCTTTGCCCCGAATCTGCATGTATATCTCGCCGCCCGCCTGCGGCGGCTCAAGCAATGCTATATGAACCGCAAGGAACTTTTCTACCAGATACGCAAAAAACAATCCTACCTCTGTATAGGCCTCGATCCCGAACCGTCGAAACTTCCCGCAGCTGTATTGTCCGCAGCTGATCCGGTGCTGGCTTTCAACCGCGCCATCATCGATGCTACCCGCCACCTCTGTGTTGCATACAAGCCCAATTTTGCCTTCTATGAAGCGCTGGGACCTGCCGGCTGGGAGACTTTGCAGCAGACCATCGCCTACATTGGTCAGGAACATTTGATTATTGCAGATGCTAAGCGCGGGGACATCGGCAATACTTCGCAGGCGTATGCACGGGCCGTCTTTGAGCATCTCAGCGCCGATGCCATCACCCTGGCTCCTTACATGGGCGAGGACTCCATACGCCCCTTCCTGGATTTTCCGGGCAAATGGGGTGTCGTTTTGGCGCTGACTTCCAATGCAGGCAGCAACGACTTCCAGCTGAGCCCGCAGGAAAATGGCCAGCCACTATATGAAAAAGTAATGCGCCGTTGCATGGAATGGGGTACGCCAGACAACCTCATGTTTGTCTGCGGTGCCACGCATCCCGAAAAATTCAGGCAACTGCGCAGCATCGCTCCTGACCACTTCTTTCTAGTACCTGGCGTCGGAGCGCAGGGAGGAGATCTACAGGCCGTCAGCCGTTATGGCTTCAACAGTGCGTGCGGCATTCTGGTAAATGCTTCCCGCGCAGTTATCTATGCCGGACAGGGAGATGATTTTGCGGAAAAAGCTGCCGCAGCAGCTCAGGCCTTGCAGCGGGAAATGGCTGCCGCCCTCGCCATGTTTTTACCTTAAAAAACCGCCCGGCGCTTGGTGCCTATTGTATGAATAAGAGAAATATACTACCTTTGCGGCGCTTTGTGCGATAGCGACTCGTTGCAGTCATACACGAACAGGTCCCGTAGCTCAGTTGGATAGAGCAACTGACTTCTAATCAGTAGGTCACAGGTTCGAATCCTGTCGGGATCACTCTCTTGTCCACAACCAACAGAAAGGCTCTCTTGCGACTAATGCCGCAAGAGAGCCTTTCTGTTTCAATACTGCCTTTTTGGTTTTTCCAAAAATCAAAAAGGCAATAACGGACTCAGTTGTCACACAGCTCCGCCCGCCTGTTCTAACTCCAGCTGAGCCAGCTCCCACTCCTCCATAGCCTTTTCAAGCTCCTTCTTTTTCATTTGGTGCTGGTCAACAACTTGTTGCATGTCCTTAGCCGTAAAAAAATCAGCGGCGGCCATTCTGCTTTCAAAACGTGCAATCTCAGACTCCAGCTGCTCTATCTTTCGCTCCGCATTGCCGACCACCCGCTGCAATTTTTTCCGGTCCTCATAGGATAAAGGGAGCCGAACCAACGGCTGTTCAGCCTCGGGTACTTGCTTATTATTGGTTCCCAGTTCAATCTCCCGCATGTTGTTCATTGCGCGCTTTTCAAGGAAGAAGTTGACATCCCCCAAGTAGTTGAACAACTGCCGGTCTCTGAACTCAACCGTCCTGTCGGTCAGGCCTGCCAGAAATTCCCGGTCGTGGCTCACGACAATAAGCGCTCCGTCATACGAACGGATAGCCTCTTTGAGTACATCCTTCGAAATGATGTCAAGGTGGTTGGTAGGTTCGTCGAGTACAAGCAGATTGAACGGACGCAGCAGCAGACAGGCCAGCGCCAGCCGTGCACGTTCGCCGCCCGAGAGTACGGAAACCTTCTTATCGGAGTCCTCGCCGCTAAACAGGAAGGCACCAAGGATGGCCCGCAGGCGCGTACGCATCTCCGGGGGCGAAAATTTTTCCATCGTCTCCAACAAGGTCATTTTTCCGTCAAGGGTATCAGATTGATTCTGGGCGTAATAGCCAATCTGTAGATTGTGGCCGGGTACCAGCTCACCCCCGGTGGAAGACAACTGATTGACAATGATCTTGGCCAGCGTCGTCTTGCCCTGCCCGTTTTGCCCTACAAACGCAACCCGCTCACCCCGCTCGATTTTGAAGTCAACTTTGTCAAGCACCGGAAGTTGTCCGTAGCTTTTCGACAACTGACGCGCCTCAATGACAACGGCACCCGCCCGTGGTGCCGGTGGAAACCGCAGGTTCATAGCAGCTACGTCCGCTTCGTCAAGCTCTATACGCTCAATTTTATTGAGCTGCTTTTGCATAGACTGCGCCATCTTGGTCTTATTGGCTTTGGCCATAAACCGGTTGATGGTGCGTTCTTTATCAGCAATGACTCGCTGCTGGTTTTCGTATGCCGACTGCAATTTTTCACGACGCTCCGCACGCAGGTGCACGTAAGCACTGTACGCAGCCTTGTAGTCAAACACTTTCCCCAGCTCTACCTCAATGGTGCGCTTGGTGACATTGTCCAGAAATTGTTTGTCGTGGGAGATGACAATAATGGCACCCGGATAGTCCTGCAGAAAATCTTCCAGCCACAGGATAGACTCGATATCGAGGTGGTTGGTAGGTTCGTCCAGCAGCAGGTAGTCAGGCTTTTGCAACAGCATCTTGGCAAGCTCGATGCGCATCTGCCAGCCACC
This sequence comes from uncultured Saprospiraceae bacterium, assembly GCA_964645715.1. Taxonomy (GTDB): domain Bacteria; phylum Bacteroidota; class Bacteroidia; order Chitinophagales; family Saprospiraceae; genus JAUMBM01. Next base: position 58,250 of record CAZYAO010000008.1, on the reverse strand, counting down.
ACTGAACTCATCCGTCAGCCGTCCGAAATCACTTTGCTTGAAACCTAACCCTTTCAGAACCTTCTCCGCGTCAGCCTGCATCGTAATACCGCCAATGAGCGCATACCGATCGTTGAGTGAGGTGTACTCATCGATTAGCTGATGGTAGGCATCACTCTCATAATCGGTGCGCGTTTCCATCTCCTCATGCAGTGCATTAATCCGCGCTTCCATTTTTTTGACCTCCTCAAAAGCCGTCAGCGTCTCCGCCATGACCGTCTTACCCTTGGGTATATTCATCTCCTGGTGCAAAAACCCAAGCGTTGTATTGGCCGGCCGATTGATATTGCCGCTGTCAGGGCGGATGTGTCCTGCAATAATTTTGAGCAGGGTTGATTTACCTGCCCCGTTGCGCCCGACAAGGCCTATGCGATCCCGCTCACCAATGACGAGATTAATCTTGTTGAGCAGTATGCGGTCTCCATACTGAACGTACACTTCATTTACCGTAATCATACAGTTACTTACTAAAAATTTGGCGCGAAGATACTACTTTTTGGTCGTCAGCCTGCTACCGTGCAAAGGCTATTTGCAGCTATATTTCTTTTGACAGTGTTGCGCCGCTGGCTTTGTAGCCGGTAAAAAGGGTTACCTCATTAGTAATCCCTTGCCTTTTAAAGGATAGCCAGATACGGAAGTACGCTTCAGCGGCTGTGGCCGCTCAAAAACCTTGCGAGACACCCCCTAACAGACGCTCTGCAAATCAACCCAGATTGCGATAATTAAGTTCCTGCAAGGCAAGCCATGCCATGAGGCCTGTGCTGTGATTGAAGCAGTCCTCATCGATGTCAAAGGTGTCTGTATGCACCTGCGACACAATACCTTTGGCCGGATTACCGGTGCCAAGCCGGTAAAAGCATCCGGGCAGTTCATGCGTGTACCAGGCAAAATCTTCGCCCGTCATGCGGATGGGGAGCTCGACGACCTTGTCGTCGCCCAGATACGCACAGGCGCTGCTGCGCAGCCGGGCCGTAAGCTGCTCGTCATTTTTTAAAAAAGGGTAACCCTTATCTATGGTGAGTTCGGCCTGCGCTCCCATGGCGGCAGCAATGCCTTCGGCCATTTGCTGCATCAGGCGGTGGGCTTCCGACCGCCAGGGCTCATCGAGTGTGCGGAAGGTACCTTTGAGCCTGACCTCCCGGGGGATGACATTGGTGGAACCGCCAGTAGAGGCAATATGCCCAAAGGTCAGCACACTGGGTATCGTAGGGTCGGCCCGACGGCTTACCAGTTGCTGCAGGGCGGTGATGATTTGTGCGGTGATGGCGATGGGGTCAATAGTATCCTGCGGAATGGCCCCGTGCCCGCCCCGCCCCTGTACGCGCAGGTATACTTCATCGGTAGAAGCCATGAAAATACCCGGCCTGAAGCCAACTTGTCCGCAGGCCAATGGCGGATGTACATGCTGCCCTATGATGGCTGCAGGCGCGGGCGCCTGCAGGGCGCCATCGCGTATCATCAGGCTGGCGCCGCCAGGCGTTTTTTCCTCAGCAGGCTGAAAAAGCAGCTTTATGCTGCCGCAAAAATGCTGCCGCAGCTGCTGCAGCAGCCTGGCAGCTCCCAACAGGCTGGCTGTATGCACATCGTGCCCGCAGGCGTGCATGACTCCTGTGTGCCGCGACCGATAGTCCGTTGTGTTGGCCTCTTCAATGGGCAGTGCATCCATGTCTGCCCGCAGTGCTACACAGGCACCCTTGCCCGCCTGCCCCTCAATGAGCGCTACCAGACCATACCCCCCCACCCCTGCTTTGAAAGGTATCTGCCAGCGGCTAAGCCAGCTGGCAATGTATGCGGCGGTCGCTCGCTCTTCAAACGACAACTCGGGGTATTGGTGCAGGTGGCGGCGGATGCCAACTACTTCTCCCTGCAGGGCATGCGACGCATCCTGCAAATATTCAATCAGGTTACTGCTGGTCGGTTGGCGCATACCAAGGCTGATTTAGCGGATCCACAGCAAATAGGCTGTAGCATACGGGAGCGAAAAAATCAGACCATCAAATCGGTCGAGCATGCCCCCGTGCCCCGGCAGGATTTTTCCCGAATCCTTGACCGACAGGCTGCGCTTGAGCATGCTTTCTACCAAATCTCCTATGCTGCCAAAGACGGCAATGATGCCTGCCAGCACCAGCCAGTCAATGAGCCGCAACTCCAGAAAAAACAGGTGTAAAAGGAAGGCCGTCAATAGCGTAAACAGTAAGCCGCCCAGCGTGCCCTCCCATGTTTTCTTGGGGCTTATGCGGGGCAGCAGCAGGTGCCTGCCCCAGCGCGATCCTATAATGTAAGCACCCGAATCATTGGCCCAGATGAGCAACAGCAGACCCATCACAATATTGGGAAGATACATGCCCTGGTGTATGGCCACAAAATTGAGCAGCCCAAAGGGTATACCTATATAAAACACACCCAGCATCAGAAAAGCCAGATTGACAAACGGTTTTTCCGAGGCCATAAATAGTTCGTAAACAAAAGCACCAAATACCAACGGAGAGTAGAGAATGGATGTGATGATCACAAAATCTATGGGGTCATTGATAATGTCGAGCTGCAATACCAGACTGTGAGCAAAGGGGACAATCCCCAGCAATAACCCCAATGCTTTGCGAATGCGGTCTCGCCGCGATTTGCGGTCAAGTACAAGGTACAGAAATTCCCACAGCGACAGGCTGGTGACGGCCGTAAACAGCAGGCTGTAGCCCCAGCGTCCTGAGTAAATACCTGTAATCATCACCAATACGAAAACGACACCTGTCGCTGTTCGCCTTGCCAGCTCCTGCATGATACCTGGTTCAGTTTTTTGCGCGATGGCTGGTTCAAAGCGTTTTGGGGCAGCCCTGGCTGCCCCAAAACGCTTTGAATGGCCGTATGTTTTTTTTAAAAAAAATACGAAGCCATTCAGGGCCAAAACAGCCGACTCGCTATGGTAGCATAGTTATTTCTACGGCAAAGGTAGCGAATTTGCCGAAACCACAGGCCACTATTCAAACTTCACAGGCATACTAATCTCCGCCTCACCTCTTTTTACGATGACGGTGGTGGCGTTGCCTGTCTGAAAGGAGGCAAGTCCTTCCATGTACGTATAGATGTCGCTGATCTCTTTGTCGCCCAGCTTTACAATGATATCACCGGCTTTTATGCCCGCTTTGGCACCAACCCGGCCTTCAATGACACTGTCGACTCTAAGCCCTTTACCGCCGTAAACGTAGTCGGGCATCACACCCAGACTTACCTTAAAGCGTGCCGCCTGCTTATTCTCGTTTTCATCCTTGGTAGGTGTGAAAGCAAGCTTGCCCGCCTGGCTGGTCTGCTCAATAATGGCAACGGCCAGCTGCGTGATGTCGTAAATACCCTGGTAGTTGATCAGGTGAGCATCGTCGACCGGCTTGTGGTAGTCGCTGTGCTGTCCTGTAAAAAAGCTGAGCACGGGCATGTTCTGGAGGTAGAAGGAGGTATGGTCGGAAGGACCTACACCCGATTCGCTGGTGCGGATCTGGATGTCTGCTACTTTGAGTTGCGCAAGTATCGGTGCCCAGCTGGGACTGGTACCCGTGCCGGTGATCAGCAGCGATTTTTCTGCATTGAGCCTTCCAACCATGTCAAGGTTAAACATATAGTTGATGCCGCCCAGCGCAAGCGTCGGATCGTTGACCCATTTCTTGGATCCTACCAGACCGAGTTCCTCAGCCGAAAAAGCAAGGAACAGGTAGTTGTTCGATTTGGCAGTGCCGCTTTGCTTCAGGTACTCTGCGATGCGCAGCATAGCAGCTACTCCACTGGCATTGTCATCGGCACCGTTGTGTATGGCAGGGTCGCCTGTGTACAGGGAACCAAAGGCACCATAGCCCAGGTGGTCGTAGTGGGCACCAATTACCACAGTCGTAGGAGCTCCATTGTCAATGAAACCTACCACATTGCGGCCAGTGCGCGCTTCGCCGCCCTGCGCATGCGGGTTGGTGTTAAAGTTGAAATCAAACTCATGAAACCAGCTGCCTTCATGCCCCCGGGGCTGCAGCCCTATTTGGGCAAACCGCCAGGCAATGTAGTCGGCAGCCAGCTTTTCGCCCTGTGTGCCTGCTTCGCGTCCTTCAAGGTAATCAGAGGAGAGGTAGACGACATCGGCTTTTATTTGCTGCAACGGACTGACAACTGTCTGCGCTGCAAGATAGTCGGCCTGTATAACCGATTGAAAAAGGGCAGTTATGGCCAATACGACAATCCAAAGTTTTTTAATCATGTCTATTTGTATTTGCGTGCAAAAATCAGGCTATTTGCCTAAATATCTAACAAATAAATCGACAAACCGTTAACTTAGCCCTAAATTTTACACGCAGCCTGCAATCGGAATGATAGAACAAGACATGGTCAAACTGCTTTCCGCCCGGCAGATCCGGGATTGGGATGCCTATACCATCGAGCACGAGCCCATTTCTTCGCGTATGCTCATGGAGCGCGCTGCCGCTGCTTTTGCAGACTGGCTGTATGCGCTCACAGGGAGCAGCTCGCCGCTGCACATCTTCTGCGGCCCGGGCAATAATGGCGGCGACGGCCTCGCGGCCGCTCGCTTGCTGCTGCAGCGGGGGTGTGAGGTTGTGGTGTGGCTAGCCGATTTCGGCCAGTCCTGCAGCGAAGACAGGCAGCTGCAACTGGAGATTCTCCATCACTACAGGCTGCCAGTGCATATACTTTCAGCGGAGACTTTTCCGACAATCCCGGCCAATGCGGTGGTTGTCGATGGCCTGATGGGCGCCGGCCTCAATCGCCCGCTCACGGGGGCAATGGCAGCTTGTGTCCACTGGCTCAATACGCTCCCCAATTTACGCGTTGCTATCGATATCCCCAGCGGACTACCCGTCGACACCCTGCCGCAGGGGCCTGTGCTGAAGGCCGACTATACATTCAGCTTTCAGCTACCCAAGCTTTCCTTCCTGCTGCCTTCCTGTGGCGGACTGGCTGGCCAGTGGACGGTAGGCAACATAGGCTTGCTGCCGGAGGCACTTGCACAGCTGGAGAGCCACGAGTTTTGGGTGACCCAAGAGGCCGTCGCAGCAATGTTGCGGGCACGGGATCGCTTTTCGCACAAGGGTACGATGGGACATGCTCTGCTCATTGCAGGCAGTCGGGGAAAAATTGGTGCTGCCCTGCTGGCTGCAGAGGCCTGTCTGCGGGCAGGCGCAGGCCTGCTCACGGTACACATCCCTACCGCGGGTATCAGTCCGCTGCTGGCCAGACTGCCGGAGGCTATGGTCAGCGAAGAAACAACTTCAGCGCATTGGTGGACAGTGCCCGCATTGGACGCTTTTCATGCTTTGGGGGTAGGCCCCGGTCTGGGGGATCACGCTGCCTCACTGACAGCCCTCGGCAGCCTGCTGAAAGATTGTAAGAAGCCACTGGTGCTCGACGCCGACGCACTCAATATGCTGGCGCAAAAGCCTTCTCTGCTTGATCTCGTGCCGCCCGACACTATACTCAGCCCGCATCCAAAGGAGTTTGAACGTTTGTTTGGCGCTGCCGCCGATGAAACAGCGCGGATCCGGCTTTTGCGGCAGCAGGCTGTCGAGCGCCGCTGGGTGATTATCCTGAAAAATGCATATACCATCATTGCGCTGCCCAATGGCGATTTGTTCTTCAACAGCAGTGGTAATGCAGGGATGGCTACCGCTGGCACCGGAGATGTTCTGACGGGTCTGCTGACGGGCCTGCTGGCCAGGGGGTACAAACCCGCCGATGCAGCCATCCTGGGGGTCTATCTGCATGGCCTCGCAGGCGACCTGGCTTCCGCTGAATGGGGACAGGAAAGCTTGATTGCTAGTGATTTAATTGATTTTTTAGGAAAAGCTTTTCGCACGCTGGCGGGTGGCTCCCGGCCTTCAGCAGGTCCATCCTTGTGAAAAGTATACTCACCATAATTATGTAAGCCTCACTACAGATGAAATCATATATCCTCGCGCTTGATCAGGGAACGACCAGTTCCCGCGCCATTCTTTTTGACCGGCAGGGGCAGTGGGTGTCCATGGCACAGGAAGAGTTCACGCAGTACTATCCTCAACCGGGATGGGTAGAGCACGATGCCGAAGAACTTTGGTCAACGCAGTTGTCCGTGGCTCGCAGGGTGATGGAGCAGGCAGGTGTCCGGGCATCGGAAATCGCTGCTGTGGGCATCACCAACCAGCGTGAGACTACCCTACTGTGGGATCGATATACCGGTCAGCCACTTGGTAAGGCGATCGTATGGCAGGATCGTCGCACCGCCGAGCACTGTGACCAACTCAAAAGTGCGGGTTGGGAGACCTATGTACGCAGCAATACCGGCCTGGTCATCGATGCCTACTTCTCGGCCACAAAGCTGGCCTGGATGCTCGATCATCTGCCGGAGGCAAGGAGAAGAGCGGAAGCCGGCGACTTGTGTTTTGGTACGGTCGACAGCTGGCTCATCTATCGGCTTACCGATGGCAAAGTACACGCGACCGACTATTCCAATGCTTCGCGTACCATGCTGTACAATATTGTCCGGCTCGAATGGGACGAGCCGCTGCTGAGTGCACTGCGCATTCCTCGGTCAGTTCTTCCTGAAGTGATGCCGTCCAACGCGTATTTCGGAGAACTAGCGCCCGAATGGCTGGGAGAAGCCATTCCGGTGACTGGTGTGGCAGGTGATCAGCAGGCGGCTTTGTTTGGACAGGCTTGCCTGCAGGCGGGTATGGCCAAAAATACCTACGGTACGGGCTGTTTTATGCTGATGAACACGGGTGATACGCCTGTCCTGTCCAGCGCAGGTCTTATCACTACCATCGCCTGGGGACTCAACCACAAGATTCAGTATGCGCTGGAGGGTAGCGTGTTTATCGCAGGTGCCGCTATACAATGGTTACGCGATGGCCTAAGGATTATTGACGAGTCGCCCGATTCAGAGTTTTTTTCCATGAAGGTAGCAGATACCAATGGCGTCTACGTGGTGCCTGCGTTTGCAGGGCTGGGTGCACCTTATTGGGATATGTATGCGCGTGGCGCTATCTTTGGTCTCACCCGCGGTGTCAATAAGTCACACCTGATCAGGGCTACGCTGGAGTCACTTGCTTACCAAACGCGCGATGTGCTGGCAGCCATGGAATCTGATGCCGGTCAGCCAATACACTGTCTGCGCGTCGACGGAGGTGCTAGTGCCAACAACCTATTGATGCAGTTTCAGGCCGACATACTGAATACAGCCGTGGAAAGACCCCGCATTATTGAAACCACTGCGCTGGGAGCAGCTTACCTGGCCGGACTGGCAGCGGGCTTCTGGACGGTGGAAGACTTGGCAGACAAGTGGGCCTGTGATGCACATTTCTCTCCTCAAATGGAGGCAGCAAGGCGTGAGCAGCTCTACAAAGGTTGGCAAAAAGCAGTGGAAAGGACGATGCGCTGGGTTGAGGACTAGCGGCTACAGGTATTCAGGTTGTTCAACTGGCGCAGGCGGCGCCGGTATCAGGTGCTGGCCGATAAATCGCAGCAGCGCTTTCTTGATACTCTCCCGCATTTCGCGCATCCCCTCAATGCCACCACCGTAGAAGTCAGGGCCAGGAATGTAATAGCGAAGACGCTGGTCGGCCGGGAGTGCAGGTTCTTCCAGCGTGGATACTTGGTCGTCGACAATGGTTATCAAAAAATCAAAAGCAGTAGCGGCGACGTTTTCGAGTGTATCCAACGGACCCGGTGCCTGCCTGCTGATATCAATATTGTCTTCGTGCATCACCTGAACAACTTCTGACCGGCAGGTGGATAAAGGAACGAAACTCACTCCTTGTGCCAGGTTGGCCGCAAAAAAATTCAGGTACCCCAAGGCCATATGCGCCTGACAATGGTGGTTGGGACTAACAATCAGCACTCGTTTCATACGTTCCTCACAATGGTGCGCAGCAAAGTTAACATTAAATTTACAAAGGCAAATGGCTTCTAGGTGCCTGTTTGGGTGTTTTTTTTAAAAAAGCCAAAAGGATTTTAATCATATTCTTTGGCAGC
>CAZYAO010000008.1:13441-50116 GCA_964645715.1 uncultured Saprospiraceae bacterium | reverse complement strand
GGAAAGGCAAAAGTGATGCCGCCAATGTAATACCAGTCCACTTGGTCTCCGCCTCTTCTATAAGTTAGGTCTCTATCGGGATTGAAAACCACTGGCCTGCTGATTTGGGCGGCCAGCGCACCGTTGCCGTTGAGGATATCTGTGTAGCGGACGACTGCGCCGCTCACATCATCGAGATGATCCGTAAACAGGCGGCGGCCACCCAGCTCCAGCGTAATGGTCATTTGCCGGCGGTAACGAAGCTGTACGCCCATTCCCAGCGGCAATTGCCACTGGGTGAGTGCATAAGGTGCTGCATAGCCCGGCAGCCCCTGCCCCTCTGTACCCAGCGGCTGCACGGCTATCCACTGACCGTCAAAAAGTACTTCGGGATTGAAGCGGTATACACCGCCGCCGCCGAACAGGAAGGGGGATAGCTGCCATCCGCGTGCACTGCCTGTCGTAAACAACTTCCATTCTGCCGTCAGGGCCAGTTCGGTGACAGTGGTTCGAAAATTGAACATGCGATCCTCAAATCCGGTGCGGCGGCGATCGTCGGCTTCGAGCCCTGTACGTGACAAAGCGGCTCGCAAACTGAGCGGGCCGCGGGTGTTGAATCGGTAAAACAGACCCAGTGCGGGTTTTATTTCTGTAAAGTAAATGCCAAATTCCTTGGGTGAAAGGTCACCGCTGTAAAAGCCGCCGCCCAGCAAAACGCCCAGCTCGGCCTGTTGCGCAGGCAGGTAAGCGCTTGCTTGAAGTGTCCACAGATAAAAAAATACAAGAAGTTTTTTCATGAGATTGTAAAAATAGTAATCATTTAGTTTGATCGCCTGGCTGCCACCGCTGTACTACTGCACTCACTGACAGCTAAATCTGAGAAGCAACATCGAAACAGGTCAACCTGTTTGTCTGCCGAATGTTATTCAACAAATAATAAGCCTTACCTTTGCGCAAGTTAGCAGGCTGCGCAAAATTTGCGCAATTTAGCTGAATTACCACATTTGGCAATCTTCTTATGGCATCAAACAACCATCAACCAGCAGCTTCACCGGACAAACAGGGGGAAGAGTCGACAGTCCAGGGCAAGGCCAAGCTGAGTAAGGACGGCCTCCGGAAGGCAATAGAGGTATTTCGCTATGTGCTGCCTTTCAAATGGTCTTTCCTGCTGGGAATGTTCTTTCTGGCTGCCGGGAGTCTGGTATTTTTGGCGATAATGAAGGTGCCTGGCGAGATTTTCAACGTTATCTCCAACAAGTCTTCCTACAATCTCTCGCTCAATCAGCTTTTTTTATTGTTGCTGGTGCTTTTGGGGGTGCAGAGTGTCATGTCGTACTTCAGGGTACAACTGTTTGCATTGGTGAGTGAGAAAAGCATGGCTTTGTTGCGCACAGACTTGTACGAGAAACTGATCAGCCTGCCCATTACTTTTTTTGAAGAGCGACGGTCCGGGGAGTTGTCGAGTCGCCTGACCAATGATGTTACGCAGGTACAGGGGATTTTTAGCATCACCCTGGCAGAGTTTATCCGGCAGCTGATCGTACTGCTGGGGGGCGTGGGTATCATTGTATTCTCCATGCCCCGGTTGGCGCTTACGATGCTGGCCACTTTCCCCTTGGTGGTGGTTGTGGCTATGTACTTTGGCCGCTACATTCGCAAGCTTTCCAAAGGACGGCAGGACGAACTGGCTCAGTCGAATGTGGTCGTAGAGGAAACGATACAGTCTATCCAGACGGTGAAGGCCTACACCAATGAGTGGTTTGAACGTCAGCGCTATGTCAAAAGTCTGACTTCGGCTGTCCGCACCTCGCTGAAGGCGGCACAGATGCGCGGACTGTTTGCTGCGTTCATTATTTTTGTGATGTTCGGTGCATTGTTTTTTATCATGTGGCGCGCTGCTATCATGGTGCAGCAGGGGGATATGCTGGAGGGTGAATTAGTTGATTTTGTGGTTTTCACGGGTATTATCGGTGGATCAATTGCCACCTTGGGTACTTTTTACACAGAGATTGTTGCTGCAGTAGGGGCAACAGAGCGTATTGTAGAGATCCTTCACCTTCCTTCCGAGTTGTCAATAGCGCCGGATAGTCAACGCAATCAGCGAAGATTAGCTGGCAAAATCACTTATGAAGGAGTCCACTTCTCCTACCCTACCCGTCCGGATGTAGCTGTACTCAAGGGGATAGATTTTACCATTCAGCCTGGCCAGCGAATCGCACTGGTGGGTGCCAGCGGAAGCGGAAAGTCAACCATCGTGGCTTTGTTGCTGCGCTTCTATGCGGTAGAGCGCGGCACGATACGGGTTGATGACCAGCCGCTGCAGTCGTTTGAACTCAATGAGCTTCGGCAGAATATGGCGATCGTACCGCAGGAAGTTCTGCTGTTTGGTGGTACTATCAAAGAAAATATTCGTTACGGGAAACCTGATGCCTCGGAGGCCGAGATCGAAGCGGCTGCCCGAAAGGCTAACGCCTGGGAGTTCATTGATGGTTTTCCTGAAAAATTTGATACGCTTGTGGGCGAACGCGGCATAAAGTTGAGTGGCGGTCAGCGCCAGCGTATCGCTATTGCCCGGGCTATTTTGAAGGATCCGGCCATTCTGCTGCTGGATGAGGCTACTTCCAGTCTGGATGCAGAGAGTGAAAAGGTGGTGCAGGACGCGCTCAATGTACTTATGGAGGGGCGTACTTCTATAATTGTGGCTCACCGGCTGAGTACCATCCGCGAGGTGGATGTTATTCATGTCATTGATAAGGGAAAAATCATTGAGTCCGGTACGCATGAACAGCTTTCTGCGATCCCCGACGGGGCCTATAGTACGCTGCTCAGGCTGCAGTTTCAGGAGTCCTAGTCTGATATTGTGTGTCTTCCTGTCTATACAGGAGAAGCAACCACAGCGGGATTAGAAAATGGGGAAGGCGATACACAAACTCGTGCAGCCAATAGATGAGCATCATCTCCCAGTCGCTAATCCAGTAGTTGGACCACAACCTTGCCAGTGTCGTCAGCAATCCCCAGGCAACTGTGTACACAAGGCCGGCTAGCCAGGCGGTTTTCCAGGGCAACAGCAGCAGGCCTGCGGCTACAAAATCGGCTATCCCTGCTAAGTACAGAAATTGCAGGGCATCGGCCTGACTGAGTCCAAGTCCCGCCATCACCATACTGATGAATCCACCTGGTACGGGATAGTAACCAGCCGCGTACAGGCCGTGACAGGCAAAGGTAAGGGCAATAGCAATGCGTGTTAGGTATTGTGCCTTACTGGATAGATATTCCTTTTGCACTATCCAAAGAAGTATAAAGACGGTTCCAAATTGAAGGCTGTACTCAAAGAACTGTCCGGCATGCATAAATTTTTCCTTGGTGTACAGCAGGGCTAACAATACCAATAGTAGCCCCGCTACTGCCAGTAGCAGCTGCCGGATTGTTCGCCCGACCAGTGGGAGCCAGCAAGTAATGGCCGCCACGGCCAGCACCAGCCCCATGAGCTGAACACCCAACGCAATGGAGTGGTCAACGGCCGCAGAACCCGCCCAGTCGCGCCAAGCTATGTGCAGGGGCCAGCCGCTGATAAGGGGACGCATGAGCTCTTCATCCCATAGCAGCGATCGTATAGGTATATCCCAGTACAGCATCTGCCACGCCCTGCCTGCAAAAACAGCACTGCTGGCAAGTCGCAAAAGAACAACATAGGGAACTTCTATTTTTTCACGCATAACCGGCAGAATATCTGTAATAAAAAGGAAAACGCTTTTTTGCCCGTGATTAGCCTGTATACAGGATTATTAATACAGACGATTGAGGGCGTGGCGTGTGATGAAAACGTACGCCTATTCACGCAGAACATTTGCGCATTCCGGTAGTATAGCTTATTGAGTAAACTCATTCGTTATATTATTGCACAAGCGAACAAGAGGTTTTTTACATTTACACAATAATTCTACGCTATGGCTTTCACCATCCTGTATACCACACATCCGGATGAGGCTACTGCTCGCCGCATTGGTCAGTCATTGCTGGCAGGTAAACTCATTGCCTGTGCCAACTACTTTCCAATGAGCAGCGAGTACCTGTGGTTGGCTCAGGTTGCCCGTGAGAAAGAGTGGGTTGCTATTTACAAGACACCTCAACAGCTGGCTGAAAAGGCAAGCCAGCATATTGAAGCATTACACCCCTATGAGATTCCCTGCATCATACAACTTACAGTCGCAGCCAATGCAGCCTATGAGCAGTGGATACATGCCGCAACAGGTATCCAGCCAGACTGATTAGCTTACAGTTCACTCATTCTCGTTAGCATGGTGGTTATCATGTTGTCCACTGCTTGCTGGGGATTGGTGCTAAATTGTCCCTTTCGGCGACCTGCCAGTATGACATTGCAGGAGAGAGCAGCATGTCCCATGAGTTGCGCAAGGCCGTAAATGGCAGATGTCTCCATCTCCAGATTGGTGACGGCCAGCGACCCAAAGCCAAAATCAGCCAACTTGTGCATGTCTGCAGCGGTCAGCCGGCCGGGCGCGCGTAGTTGCCTGCCTTGAGGGGCATAAAATCCGGGTGCTGTTACTGTTATTCCCCGTCGGTCTTCTGCCGACAGGGCGTTCAGCAGCCTCTCGTCAGCTTCAACGGCATAGGGAGCATGCATACTGACCGGCAGCGGAAGCTTTTCCTGTTCGACAAATTGCCGAAACGCCCGGAGTAGTGCCGCTGCATCATTTTCTGTCTGCCACTGGTAGTAGCTCATCAGGTTGTCAAGACCAAGTCCATAGGCAGAAAATACCAGACTGCCGACTTCAATGTCAGGCTGCAAACTTCCTGATGTGCCGAGGCGGATGAAGTGCAGCCGGCGGTGTGCGGGGCGGACAATTCGCTGTTGTAAGTCTATGTTGGCAAGTGCATCCAGTTCGTTCAGTACAATATCGATATTGTCAGGGCCTATGCCTGTTGAAATAACCGTTATGCGCTTGTTGCCCAACTCACCGGTATGCGTAACAAATTCCCGCTTTTGTACCCGTGTATCAATTCGGTCAAAATGCCTGCTTACAGCCCCTACCCTGTCGGGATCGCCAACAGTGATTACCCAATCAGCGAGCTGGTCTGCTTGTAAGTGAAGGTGATAAATGCTGCCATCGGGGTTGATAACCAGCTCTGACGGTGAAAACCCTGCGTTCATGTGTTCAGTTTTTTACGGAAAACAGCTTGCTTTATTAAGATGGGTCATTGATGCCTTCCTTTGGGGCGGTGCAACTGTTAGCAATTTTTGCGCATTAATCCAATACAGATTCACCTGCTTTCGGCTGGATTGGCTCACACAACAGCCCGCCTGTACCGCAAAGGTAACCGCTGATTCCTCAGAAAGACTCTTTGATGCCTCTTTGACCAGCTGCCTTGGCTGCAAAGGTAAGCCCCTGCCCTCTGTGTGGAGATGATAAATATTTTTGATAATAAAATAATTGTAAGAAATTTTTGAATGAGTAAAATTTTTTAACAGAAAAACAAGCACCTTACTTCCCTTTAGCAATTCTCACCCACCAAAACCCGTACAAACGATAAGCTTTTCCTACTTTCGCACACAAAAACCAGCTCACATGACGGCAGTACAAGCATCATTCATGACCCTGCAGGACGACATCTGCCAGCAGATAAGCCAAGCTGACGGACAAGGCACCTTCAGGGAAGACTCGTGGGAACGCCCCGGTGGAGGTGGTGGCAGAACGCGTATCCTGGAAGGTAAGCGCGTGGAGAAGGGTGGCGTCAACTTCTCGGCCGTCTGGGGCGAACTTAATCCGCAGGCAGCCAAAGCACTTGGCATTGAAGCCGGGAGCTTCTTCGCTACGGGTGTATCCATCGTCATGCACCCCGTCAATCCATTGGCACCCATCATACACATGAATGTGCGCTACTTTGAAACGGGCAGCGGACAATGGTGGTACGGCGGCGGCATAGATCTGACGCCGCATTACATTGACACGGCAGAAGCACGCTGGTTTCACCAGCAACTGCTACAAGTTTGCCAAACACATCACCCGGACTTCTACCCCCGATTCAAAAACTGGGCCGACGACTATTTTTTCCTGGCACACCGACAGGAGACCCGAGGCGTGGGTGGCATTTTTTTTGACAGGCTCAACGAAGAATCAGGACTCAGCCGAGAACAAATACATGCATTTGTAATGGACGTAGGCCGCGTATTTGCCCCCACTTACTGCCAGCTGCTGACCAGCAAAGCCGACCTTCCTTTTTCTGCCGCACAGAAAGAATGGCAATACTTGCGCAGAGGTCGCTATGTCGAATTCAATCTCGTGTGGGACAGAGGCACCCGCTTCGGACTCGAAACAGACGGCCGCACCGAGAGCATACTCATGAGCCTGCCACCGCAAGCCAACTGGATTTACAACCATCAACCAGCCGAAGACAGTGCTGAAGCGGCTACACTCAAACTACTACGGAAAGGAATTGACTGGCTCTCGGCATAGAAAAACTATTCCATCGTCCCTGCTTTTTAGTATCATTGCAGTCTGAGTGATTCAATTATTGCCGTGCTATGAAGATAAGCAGAAAGACTTTTTTCAAAGGCCTGGCCGCCGGCACACTGGGGCTGCCGTTGCTGTTGCGCGCCTGTGCAGACCGCCCCTCCTCCCCTGCCCCATCGGCTAAAAGCAACAACGGTCAGTCGCCTACGTATACGTGGAAAATGACCACAACCTGGCCGCCAAACTTCCCTATCATGGGTGAGGCTTGTCAATTGTTTGCCGATATTGTTGCAAAAATGTCTGCAGGCAGGCTACAGATACGCGTCTATGGCGGCGGCGAACTGGCACCGCCGCTGGAAGCTTTTGAGGTGGTCCGCTCTGGTGCAGTAGAAATGGCTAGTAGTGCCTCTTATTATTGGGCTGGAAAAATCATCGCAGCCCCGCTGTTCTCCTCTGTTCCCTTCGGTATGAATGCTCAGCAACTCATGTCCTGGATCATTACTGGCGGCGGACAGGAACTCTGGGATGAAATGTATAAGCCTCACAACATCAAACCCTTATTGGGTGGAAATACAGGTGTACAGATGGGAGGCTGGTTCAACAGGCCCATTGAGACACTTGCCGATCTCAAAGGGCTCAAGATGCGCATCCCCGGCCTTGGGGGCAAAGTACTGGAAAAAGCAGGCGGTAGTCCCGTACTGCTAGCGGGCAGCGAACTGTATACCGGTCTGGAAAGGGGCATCATCGACGCAGCGGAGTGGATAGGCCCTTACCACGATACCCTCATGGGGTTTCACGAAATAGCCCGCTACTATTATACACCCGGCTGGCAGGAAACAGGTACCGCACTGGAGTACATCATTAATCTGGAAGCCTACAACCGCCTGCCAGAAGATCTGCAGGCCATCCTGCATGCCGCTGCCGCACAGTCATACATATGGTCGCTGGCGCGCATGGAGGCAGCCAATGCTCAGGCATTTGCTGAATTGAAGCAAAAAGGCGTTGTGGTGAAAAATTTCCCGCCGCCCGTACTCGAGCAGTTGCGCGCTTACAGCAAGCAGGTACTTACAGAGCTAACCGCCAAAGATGAATTTGCAGCACGCGTCTATGAATCGTACCAAAAATTTAGGCGTCCGATGGTTGACTACTCAGCTATTTCAGAGAAGATGTACTATACAGCCCTGCAGTAGGTTTTTGGACAACCATCATCAGTCGCTGCGGCTTTCCGAAAAGCCTGTTTGCCAATCTATCTGTCAGCTGCCACCAACCCGCCGGCAAAAAACGCAGCAAGTATTGCAATCGGGATTTCAAAAGGTAGTTGTTGGCAAAGCCGACAGCCTTGGCGGCAGCCCGCAGGTTTTCCGGTAATAAGGAAAGCAGCTTGCGGGGCGTGAAACTGTGCAGGTGGGCGCTGTGGGGCGTAGGTTTGTTGCAATGAATACAGAGACAATACTGGATTTTTTCGTCATAGGGCGTCGTGACAACCATCCGCCCGCCGGGCTTAAGCCTTGACAACAGCGACTCGATGAAGGCAGCAGGATTCTTGACGTGCTCAATAACTTCACTGGCTACAATCGCATCAAAAAGCTCGGGCACGAATGGCAACTGCATGGCATCCGCAACCAGCCCAAAATGCCGCTCCGACGGCAGTTTCTGCAGGGCTCTGATCGGGTTAACCGTCGAAATATCCATCGATACCACCCTATGTCCTCTCGGCAGTACCGCTGCCGCCAGCCACCCACTGCCACAGCCAACATCCAGCAACAGCAGCTCCCCGCCTGGAGGAAGCGCAGCCAAAATCTGTTCCCGAAGCCGCCGATTGTCTGTTTGCGCCAAGGGATCGTCGGCCCATTCGTCACCGTAATCAAACAGTTCAGCATCTTGCTGGTAATGGATTGCGTAGTCAGGCAACGGCTGCGAACGAGGCAGCAGTACGGCTATACCATTTTCCAGGGAATACATAAAAGCACCATCAGAAGACTGCAACTCCCCCGCAGCTGACAGATGCAGCGGCTGGCCATTATCAGGACTCCGCAACCATTCAACAGGCAGTTGACTCATATACGCACAGTAGTTTAATTGACATCACGAAAGTAGGAAGGATTATTTGCTAAAAAAGGCAAAAATCATCCCCGCCTTAGGTTTTGCTTTGCTATATTTGACGAAACCTAACCAAATCGCTTCTTTTATGGATCGCAGTCGCATTGTTACACTCGATGAGTTCATCATTCATCGTCAAAAAGATTTCCCTTTTGCCTCCGGAGAACTCACCGGCCTGCTCCGCGACATCGGTGTTGCTGCCAAAATTGTCAACCGAGAGGTCAACAAAGCAGGCCTGGTCGGCATTATCGGCAGAGCCGATACAGAAAATACGACCGGCGATGATGTACAAAAACTGGACCTCTACGCCAACGAAAAACTCATAGAATGCCTCAAAAATAGTGGTGAATGTGCCGGTATTGCTTCTGAGGAATTTGAGGACTATATATCTTTCCCCCAGGTACTCGATAAAACCTCCAAGTATGTTGTCGTTTTTGACCCGCTCGATGGCTCCTCCAATATTGATGTGAACGTATCTGTAGGTACCATCTTTGGTATCTTCCGGCGCGTCAGCGAGCTCGACAAGCCCTGTACACTGGAAGACTACCTGCAAAAAGGAACCGAAATGGTAGCGGCAGGCTATGTGCTGTATGGCACCTCAACCCTTCTCGTATACAGCACAGGCAGAGGAGTCAACGGATTTACACTGGATCCGAGTATTGGCGAGTTTTGTCTGAGCCATCGCGACATCAAGATTCCGGACAGAGGCAACTACTATTCCGTCAACCAAGGCTACTACCTGAAGTTTGACGTTGAGATGCGCCGCTACATCGATCATTGCTCTGATCTCAATCTGCGCCTGCGCTACATTGGCTCTTCGGTCAGCGATATTCACAGAATACTTTTTCAGGGAGGTATTTTCTTATACCCCAACACCCGAAAATATCCGCTGGGCAAGCTGCGACTGGTGTATGAGTGCAATCCGCTCTCCTTTATTGTGGAACAGGCAGGCGGCAGGGCGATTACCTGCCAACTGGAGCGCATACTCGACCTCGAAGTAAAACATCTGCACCAGCGGGCGACCATAGCCATTGGATCACCTGCCATGGTCGATGAGATGGAGGCTTTCGTACGTCGCTACAGTGCTGCCCCCAGCTTTGGCTAGTACACTGACCAAATAAAAAAAGCCGCAACTGTATGACAGATTGCGGCTTTTTACATTATTGAAAAACAAGTGATTGTGGAGATGCCGAGAGTCGAACTCGGGTCCAGATAAAGTATAAATTAGCTTTCTACATGCTTAGTTGCTGCTTTGAATCTCAACTGATGGGTAGGTGCACCAACCCGCCCATACCACCAGTCCAGCTCTGAATTTCGATGTAGCCGACGAGCAGCCGACAACACCTAGCCTGTTTGTTTGGTTGATGCACGGACACAGGGCGCTGACAGGCTAGCGCAGTGCGTTGCGGCCTGAGGCCGGAAACGCGGGCGTCACGTACAATGGCATTCTAATTCCTAGAATTAGGCAGCCATGGCATACTGAGTATTGCCATTTAAGAGTCGACAGCTATTTGATAACGAAGCTAACTATCAAGCTCCGGCATGCTTACTAACCCATAAGCGATACTGTCGATACCAGTACATCCCCGGGTTATGCGATTACTTTTAATCGCTGCAAATGTAATTCAATTGTTAGAACGCCCCAACTCTTTGTTTAGTTCCGACTTTCTTTTTTTTTCTTCAAAAAAAAACGGCGCGGGCGCCGTCTGCAAAAAAGACTTATTGTATTTTTTACACCAAGAATGTTTTTTGATAAAAATCTGTATCTTTGCACTGCAGTCAGCCAGCTGATTTGCGAAGTGAGCAATGTATTTTCAAACCAAATAATTACCCGCCATGGGAAAACGGATTGCCATCAATGGTTTTGGTCGGATTGGTCGTCTGACCCTCCGCAATTTGCTAAGCCACAAGGATGTAGAAATTGTTGCCATCAACGACCTGACGGACAATGCTACACTGGCACACTTGTTCAAGCACGACTCTGTCCACGGCAAATATCCCGGTGAAGTGAGTGCTGATGCTAATTATATTTACATCGACGGCAGAAAGATTGACGGTCTGTCCGAAAAAGATCCTGCCAAACTCCCATGGGGTGCCATGAATGTCGACGTAGTGCTGGAGTGCACAGGTCGCTTTGTAGGCGCTGATGATGCTGGTATGCACCTTACGGCCGGTGCCAAGCGCGTAATCATTTCGGCGCCTGCTAAAGGGGATATCCCAACTGTTGTGCTGGGTGTCAATGAAGAAATCATCGATCCTTCGCATAAAATTTACTCCAACGCCAGCTGCACAACCAACTGCCTTGCGCCCATGGTAAAAGTGCTGGACGATGCTTTTGGCGTTGAAAAAGGCTACATGACCACAGTTCACGCTTATACATCCGACCAGCGCATACAGGACGCTCCGCACAGTGACCTGCGCCGCGCCCGCACGGCTGCTGTCAATATTATCCCTACCTCTACTGGTGCTGCTAAAGCGGTTGGACTGGTACTTCCGCACCTCAAGGGCAAACTGGACGGTGGCGCTATGCGCGTTCCCGTAGCCGATGGTTCCATCACCGACTTTACGGTTATCCTGAAGAAACCGGCTACTGCTGATGAAATCAATGCTGCCATGAAGGCTGCAGCCGAAGGGCCACTCAAAGGGGTGCTCGAATATTCTACGGCGCCACTGGTATCTACGGATATTCTTGGCAATCCGCACTCCTGTATTTTTGACAGTGAGCTCACCAAGTCTTCGGGTACGATGGCCAAGGTAGTAGGCTGGTACGACAATGAGGCTGGCTACTCTGCGCGTCTGTCAGACCTGGCGCTGCGCATTGCTGTTCTCTAAGCCAGGTTAGTTGCTACTGACCTCCTTACGGGAGACAGCCCATGCCTGTGGCTGTCTCCCGTCATTGTTTTACGAACATGTATTTTTCCCCTCACACTTCCTTCAATATTCTTTAGCATGCAGCATATTCAATTTGCCGGCAAGAAGGCATTGGTACGCGTTGACTTCAATGTACCCCTGGATAAGAAAACACTGGCAGTAACCGATGATACTCGTGTCCGGGCTGCCATACCGACTATCCGCTACATCCTCGATCAGGGCGGGGCTGCAATTCTCTGCTCGCACTTCGAACGTCCGCTCGCCAAGTTGCGGGAAGACGGCAGTATCAATCGGGAGCGCTATACCCTGCGTCATGTACTGCCGGTGCTGCGCCAGCTGCTTGGTCGTGAGGTGGCATTTTGTGATGAAACAGTAGGCGAACAGGCTGCTGCTATGGCTGCTGCACTGCAGCCGGGCGAGGTGCTGCTGCTGGAGAACACCCGCTTTTATCCGGGTGAAGAGAAAGGCGACGAGTCCCTTGCCCGCCAGATGGCCAGCCTGGCAGATGTATACATCAATGACGCTTTTGGCTCTGCCCACCGGGCTCATGCCTCCACCGCTACGGTCGCACAGTTTTTTACCCCCCAAAGCCGCGGCTTTGGCCTGCTTATGCAGGCCGAAATCGACAATGCCGCTAAGGTCATTCATAGCCCTATGAAGCCCTCAACGGCAATTATTGGCGGGGCTAAAGTGTCCGACAAAATTCTCATCCTCGAGCGACTGCTGGATGCTGCAGATACACTCATCATTGGCGGGGGCATGGCGTATACCTTTTTCAAAGCGCAGGGGGGGCAGATTGGTAAGTCGCTCTGTGAAGAGGACCGACTCGACACAGCCCGGCAGCTGCTCGAAAAAGCGGCTGCAAAGGGTGTCAAAATCCTGCTTCCTGTCGATTCTGTTGTTGCCGACCAATTTTCCAATGATGCCAACCACCGGGTTTGTGCCAGTGATGCCATTGAATCAGACTGGATGGGGCTCGATATTGGCCCGGAGGCCATCGCTACTTTCCGCTCGACCATCCTGGGCTCCAAAACCATCCTCTGGAATGGTCCTATGGGCGTTTTTGAAATGAGCAACTACGCCAACGGAACACGCGAAATTGCGCTGGCCGTGGCCGATGCCACCCAGGCAGGTGCTTTCTCATTGGTGGGCGGCGGTGATTCCGTAGCAGCTGTGAATATGCTCGGCCTGGCCGAAGCTGTCAGTTATGTATCCACCGGCGGCGGTGCCATGCTGGAGTTTTTGGAGGGAAAAACCCTGCCGGGGATTGCAGCCATTCAGGATTGATATCCTTCATTTTCATTCTTTGGCGGCTGAAGCCGCCAGAGAATGAAAATAAACAGGGGCTTTTTTGCTGCGATAGCAGCGAAAAAATCAAAACAGGCTCACAGCAAATGCCAGCAGCAGCGCTGCTGTATAGGCTGTCCAGACAGGTAAATGCAAGTAAGCACCTGGTCTAATACCTTGTTTTTGGTATACAAAATAAGTGAGCATGGCCTTTTCTGCAATAAATGAAATGGTGGTTCCGGCTGCGACACCGACAGCCCCCCAGTGACTTCCCAGCCAGCCGCTCAGCGCAATGTGCATAAACAATGATATCAGCGCGGCGCGCAGCATCGGTCCGTGCATTTGTGTGGCGGTCACCAGGGCAAGCGACAATACCACCCTGCTGCCGCCAATCAACACGAAGTAGTTAAAAATGACGGCACTCTCCGCAAAGGCAGCTCCAAATACCCAGGGGTACCAGTAGGCGGAAGTAGCGGTGAGTAGGATGGCCAGCGGATAAAACTGATGGCACAGCTTTGCTGATTGCCGGCGCACGAGCGGTAAGGTTTCGTGCAGCGCGCCGCTCAGCTGCGGCAACAGTGCCGCACCAGCCGCTGCCGTGAGCGCCGTGGCCAGCGGTATCTCCCGGGCACCGTAGCGGTATACTGCCAGCATGGCTGTATCGCCTGCATACAACTGCCCTATCCACCAGCTATCGACGGATAAATTGATAATTCCCAGCAAGGCATAACCAGTGATGGGGGCAGCTATGGTAAGCCATCGACGCAGTAGGTCCCAGCGCAGGTTACCCAGTTGTACATGTCGACTCGTGTAGATCCACAACTGTAGCAAACGAAAGCTTGCCAGCATCGCCAACAACTGAAAACTCAATGAAAAGGAATACCCCATGGCGGGCGGTAGCACCAGACATGCCAGCCAGCCAAGTGCGTTGAGGGTGCTGTATAATACAACAGACCGATAACGGCCATGCAGAAAAAGCACGTACTCGAATAAGAGCGAAGGCAGGTATCCTACTAAAAAGAGTGCAAACCACCGCTGGTAGTGAAGTATCTCCTGCCCACTAAGCCATTGCAACAGCCGGGAGGGCATCAGCCCAATGACAACTGCGACCAACAAGCTCAGTATACTATAGGAGACAACAACCCAGGACAACAAATTTTTTTGCTCCACAGCGCTGACCTTAGGCCAGAGTGTAAGCAGGCCTTGGGTCAGGCCACTGATCCAGGCCGCACTGAGCAAAGCCGTCAGATACTGCAGCAATTCGTAACGACCAATGTGAGATGCAGGCAGCCCCGTGTGAGCCAACAGCACCGCCGTTGCGAGCACCCCTAGCTGTCTGACCAATTGGGCCCACTGAAGTGCTCCGACCTGCCCCAAGATTGCCATGCAAGTAACTTAAAGCGTTCAATTACACTATTGTCTCCTCTTCGTGAAAAGCCACACCAAACTGCGCCAGCTCGGCCAGCACAGGCTCGTACACCTCTTTCATGACCGGAATTTGTACCCCCTTCAGATGAATAGCCCCCTCCATGACCAGGCGTACAAAAATCCCCAGCGGCAAACCCACGAGCCTGGACATAGCCGTATCGTCCTCATTTTCACCTTTCATGACCATGGTCGAGCGCAAACTGTGTTGCTTACCCTCCAGCACGTACTCAAATTCATGCTGCATGATGATCATGTCTTTATCTACAGGTTCGAGCTTCCATTTATCGAGCAGTATATTTTCGAGAATGGAAGCGGGCGAGGCATTAGACTGGCGAATGCGCGTTTTGCGGAACAGACCAAGCCACTCCAGTTTGCTCATCACCTCCGAATCGGTCGTCTCCCCTACCAAAGCGGCAATCCGCTCTTTTACGGTACCGCCACCCACAGGCGCAAAGGCCTCCATGAGCTCATGGTAAGTGAGGCTGTCAGAATTTAATATGGGGAACTCTCCATCTGTCATCCCTATTTTCACCAGCGCATTCCAGGCACTGCAGAATCCCTGATGACGCACCGTACCCCGCAACACATTGGGGGTACCCTCCAGACCGTACTGCTTCACATACATCAGTGAATCGCGGTTGGCATAAACTTCATACGCTCCCATACCGGGCACCTGAATGGTGCGCGTCTCTGCAAACAAGCGGTTGTAGGGGATAAATTTAAGTTTGCCGTCCTCCAGGTATTGCGCAGTTCCCTGTCCCGCCAGCACAACATTACGGGGGTTCCAAGTGAACTTGTAGTGCCAGGGATTGTTGTCGCTTTCTGGTGCTACCAACCCTCCTGTATATGACCTGAAGGTGGTAATCTCCCCGCCCTTGGCACGGATTTCATCTATCTTCTGCATGGCAGACATGTGATCGATTCCGGGATCAAGTCCCATTTCACCCATGAATATGAGTTCGCGACTACGGGCTTCATCTGCCAGACTATACATCTCCCGCGATACATAGGAAGCATTGATGAGGTGTTTTCTCAGCCGGATGCAATCGTAGGCCACTTCCAGGTGCAGAAAAGCCGGCAAGAGTGAAACAACTACATCTGCCCTTGTGATCAATTCCCTGCGGTCATTGGTTTTGGTGGCATCGAGCCATACGGCCCTGCCATTGGGATGTCCTCCAACTTTGGCCTCCGCCAGCTTGGGATCGGCATCAGCCACGGTGACAAACCAATTTTTATCTTTGCTCTTCTCGAGCAGATAGCGAATCAACGCGCCGGAAGAGCGGCCGGCACCTATGATCAGGATATTATTCATGCGTATTTCTCAATTAATGTAACTATCATAAACCGGCCACAAGATACGTATGTTTGTAGATTAGTGATTTCGGTCAGGGCCTATTTTGAGCAGCTTAGTCAGCGTTTTTCAGCCAGCCTGACAGCATTAATCACAACTAATGCAGTATTTTTTGTAAAAAGTATACGTAAAATAAAAGATTACCTATCTTTGCGTCGCTTTTCGCTGACCTAATAAACAACAGTTACGAGCAAAGATGGCAAAAAGACTTAACAAAAATCAAGACAGCGATCTGCTGGTCGACATTGTAGAAGTGCGCGAGAGCGCGCGCAATTTTTTTGATGATAACCAAAACATCATCCTGGGTGTTGTTGCCGGTCTTGTCATCGTGCTTGGCGGCTGGTTCGCCTATTCCAAGTTTTTCAAGGAGCCTAAGGAAGTCGAGGCTATTGCACAGATTGTAGCTGCACAGCAAAAATTTGAGCAGGACTCTTTCGCGCTGGCGCTTGCAAACCCTGGTAATGGTATGCCTGGTTTCGCTGATATTGCCAAGCAGTACAGTGGTACCAAGAGTGGCAATTTGGCACTGTACTATGCCGGTATCTGCTGCCTTAACCTCGGTGAATTTGAGGCTGCTGTAGATTACCTCAAGGATTATAGCCCCGATGGTGATATCACGCCTGCCATGAAAAGTGGTGCGTTGGGTGATGCGTATTCAGAGCTCAATGATTCCGACAATGCGCTCTCTTACTACGAGAAAGCGGTATCTTCTACCGACAACGCGCTCATCACAGCTTACTACCTCAAAAAACTTGGGATGTACTACGAAAAGTTGGGTAGACATGAAGATGCGCTCGAGCAGTATACAAAGCTTAAGGAGGAGTATCCCAATACGCCCTATGCTGCCGATGTCGAAAAATACATCATCCGTGCAACTGCTGCAGGTAAGAGCTAATTCTGCCGGCTTCTGTACCAGCGAAAAAGGTAAGGTGAGTATGCTCTCGCCTTACCTTTTTTTGTAATTGTACTTACCTTGCAGATAAATTATCTTTTCGGACAACCTACGCCTTGCAAATAGGTTGTATGTTAGAGATGTTTGACTATCAAAAATAAGACAAAATGGCTTCTGCTCTCCAAAATTTATCTGTCTATGACGAGTCGACCATACCGTCGGCAGCGCCTTTCCGCTTCGGTATTGTTGTAGCTGACTGGAATGCAACCATTACCCATGCGCTATATGAGGGTTGTATATCTACCCTGCGCAAGCACGGAGCGCTGGAAGAAAACATACAGTCCATTCAGGTACCCGGCACTTTTGAGCTTCCTGCCGGCGCCCGTATGCTGCTTGGCAGCAGCAGCCCTGATGCAATTATCTGTATTGGATGTGTCATCCAGGGAGAGACCCGCCACAACGAGTACATCAATCTCGCAGTTGCCAACGGACTCACTAACCTGAGCCTAACTTCCGGGCGGCCCTGTATATTTGGTGTACTGACGCCCAACAACCTCGAGCAGGCACTGGAGCGTGCCGGGGGCGTCCATGGCAACAAGGGAGTTGAAGCGGCAACAACCGCTATTCGCATGGCTGCACTTCGACAACAACTTTCGAAAGGCAGCAAACCATCTATAGGATTTACCCTCTAATGTATTGTTTATATGTCTGTTATACGTGTACATGCCATCGATACCGGCTACTTTAAGCTGGATGGTGGTGCTATGTTTGGTGTAGTACCCAAAAAAATCTGGCAAAAACTCAATCCGCCCGATGATAATAATCTCTGCCGCTGGGCTATGCGCTGCCTGCTGGTAGAAATGGAAGATCGTTTACTGCTGATTGATACGGGCATTGGCAGCAAACAGGACGATAAATTCCGGTCGCATTTCGAACCACATGGCGATGCCAGCCTGCAGGGTAGCTTGCAGGCACTGGGGTACACGGCCGCTGATATTACAGACGTACTGCTCACCCATCTGCATTTTGACCATGCGGGCGGAGCTGTTGATCGGCTGCCCGACGGGCGCCTGCAGCCTGCATTTCCCAACGCCCGATACTGGTCCAATGAGCAGCACTGGCGTTGGGCCTGTGCCCCCAATGCCCGGGAGGCCGCTTCTTTTTTGCGCGAAAATTTCATGCTGCTGCAGGAAGCAGGACAGCTGCATTTCGTTGCGCCACCGGATAGTCACAACGAAACGGCCTGGCTGCCAGGCATACGGCTGCGCTGGCTGTACGGGCATACGGAAGCCATGATGATGCCCATCATTGACTGGCAGGGGCATACCCTCGCCTATTGCGCCGACCTCATTCCTTCTTCTTTCCACCTGCGCATGCCTTATGTGATGGCCTATGACCTGCGCCCCTTGCTCACGCTGGAAGAAAAACAGCGCCTGCTGGCAGAGGCCGCAGACCAAGGTTGGTTGTTATTTTTTGAACATGACCCCCTGACTGCCTGCCTGCAGCTGCAGCGCGGCCCCGACGGTCAGCTAAGTTCATTGCCCCCGGTACTGACACTTTAATTTTACCAACAACAATGGCTATGGAACTCACCAACGGACTTGACTTTCTCAACGGACATAAGAAACTGGGTATACTGGGTGCGGGCCAGCTTGGCAAGATGACCGCCATAGCGGCGGCCAACTGGCAGTTGCCTTTATGGGCATTGGACAAACAGGCCGACTACCCGGCAGCTCCTTATATTCAGCGGCTGGTCTGCGGCAACTTCAACGATGAAAAAGATGTGCTGGCTTTTGGCAAGGAAGTGGATCTGCTCACCATAGAGATCGAGCATGTCAATACGGCAGCGCTGCACCAGCTGCAGGCCGAAGGTCTGCGCATTCATCCCGCCCCTCAGATTCTCGACACGATCAAGGACAAGGGGCTGCAAAAGCTTTTTTACCAGCAACACCAACTGCCTACGGCTGCCTTTACGCTTTTTGACCATGCGGAGCAGCTTCGCGAAGCTCTGGATACGGGTCAGCTCCATTACCCTTTTGTACAGAAGAGCAGGACAGACGGTTATGACGGGCGTGGCGTGGCTGTCATCCAAGATGCTTCCGCGCTGCACAAACTGTTGCCCGGCGCCTGTGTTGTCGAGCGGCTTGTCGATATTGACAAAGAGGTAGCCGTCATTGTGGCGCGCAATGAGTCAGGTGAGGTCAAAGCTTTTCCGGTGGTAGAGATGTACTTCCACCCGGAGGCCAATCTTGTGGACAGGCTGCTGGCGCCTGCCCGTATCAGTGACCAACAGGCACAGGCTGCAACCGCCCTTGCCATACGCACCGCTGCGGCTTTTGATGTGTGTGGCTTGCTGGCTGTAGAGATGTTTATCGACCGGCAAGGACAGTTGCTGGTCAATGAGGTAGCTCCTCGTAGCCACAACAGCGGGCATCATACGATTGAGTCTTGTGCTGTATCGCAATTTGAGCAGCATCTGCGGGCAGTCCTCAACCTGCCACTGGGCGATACCCGCCTGCTGCGACCGGCGGTCATGCTCAACCTGCTGGGCGATGATGGCTTTTCAGGTCCTGCTAAGTACAGAGGTATAGAAGAAGCGCTGGCTTTGCCGGGAGTATCCGTTCATTTGTATGGGAAAACGCATACCCAGCCTTTCCGCAAGATGGGGCACATCACCGTCACTGCTGATACGCTCGAGGAGGCTATGCGCATAGCTGATCGCATTGAGGCAGGAGTTTATGCCTGAGGCCATCCGTTAGTCTTGCGGTGGTTGAAAAGCAGGATTCTTACAAAAATCAGTATCGGTCAGGCTGTGTAAAAAAGCCAGCAGGTCATTTTTTTCCTGTGTAGTGAGTGTAAAGGGCCTGATGAGCGCGCTTTTGTTGGGGTGCTGCTTGCCCCCGCTGGCATAATGTGCTATGACTTCTTCGAGGCTGGAGAGGCTGCCATCGTGCATATAGGGTGCCGTGAGCGCCACCTGCCGCAACGAAGGGATTTTGAATACCCCTATGTCTGTTGCTTGCATTGTCAGTCGGTACCTGCCGCTATCTGCGTACGATTCGTACAAGCCGTTGTTGGCAAAACCCTGATTG
Organism: uncultured Saprospiraceae bacterium; assembly: GCA_964645715.1. Lineage (GTDB taxonomy): Bacteria > Bacteroidota > Bacteroidia > Chitinophagales > Saprospiraceae > JAUMBM01. The sequence continues at coordinate 30,646 of CAZYAO010000008.1, read as the reverse complement.
GTCAATAAAAATCCGCTGTGGCAGCTGCTACAGGCTAGTTTGGCCGAATGAAAAAGCAAGTAACCTCGTTTGGCTGCCTCGCTGATAGCCGTTGACTCACCACCAAACAGATAGCGATCGAAAGGCGAGTAGCCGCTGATCAGGCTGCGTTCGAAAGCGGCTATCGCACGTGTAATCACAAATGCATCGGGCTTGCGGCCGTAGGCCTTTTGCGAAAGCGCTACATACGCCGGCATGCGCTGCAAGCGCCCGGCTGCCAGTAGCATGTTAAAATCAAATTCTTCGTGCTCCTGGATCGGTACCTGTACCTGCATTTCAAGGGTGGGCACACCACCTTCCCGCATAAATGCGGTTAAGTAGGCGACATTTGCCAGCGAGGGAGCATTGCGACGCCCCTGACGGCTCTCGATACCAATACTCCGTGTTTGTCCATCGGAAAAAGACAGCGAAGGCCTGTGGCAACTGCCACAGGAAAGGCTGCTGTCACGGGACAATGCTGGTTCGTAAAAAAGCTTACGGCCGAGCGCTATGCGCTCAGCCGTAAGCTGGTTGTCAGCAGGAACCACCGGCAGCGGAAAACCTGCAGGCAAGCGGACGCCTGCCCAATAGCGCAGGTGTTCATCTGCAACAGGCTGACGACTGCAACCAAATAAACACAACAGCCACAAACCCGGCAACAGCAAACGAGTACGCATTACTGAAAAAGTAAGGCCGCCGCCGCCAGCGGTTTGTTAGACACACCTGACTGAAAAAGCAGCAGCTGATAACGCCCCGCAGCAAGCCCGCCCCGCTCCAGCAGTAATGTCCCTGACGCTGGTGCATGATTAATAATGCGCACGATCCTGCCTTCAGCATCTATCAAATGAAGGACATAATCACCTGTCAATGAATTATCTGCCAAATCAAAACGGACTTGAACGACATCGGCGGCAGGGTTTGGCGCCAGCACCATTGTCGGCTGTACTACAGAGGGCTGTCCGTCACTGCTCACCAGCGCATGGGTGATGAATCCCTGGCTGCCGGCATTTTGCATCATCTGCTGATTGGCCGGAAAACTACCGTGATTCACCAGATTATTTTGAAGAGGCATTTGATCAAAGAGGCGGGCATACTCGATGACAAGCTCCAGCCGCAGCTCACCGTTTTCGGCTGACAGCTGCGCAGGAACATACACGGTTGTGTACAGATGGTTGCCAAGATTGTGGAATTCCATGGCGGCCTCAGGAAGGCCATCGGCGTTGTTGTCTATGCGCCCTTCGATAGCCATGAACCGATAGCCAGATACCCAGCCCCAGTGCATGGACGGATTCTGGGGTGCCAGCGGATGATCGGCAGGATAAGAGGCCGGATCGAGGTGATTGCGGGCAGAGTCTACACCTATGCGCAGACTTATACCCTCAATATCCGTTACGGGCCAATTGCCCAGGTCAAACTCCCTGCCCGGTTCGGCAGCATCTACCAACAAGTACTGATCGTTTAGCATCAGTCTGCTGCCATCCGTCTTATGAAGCTCTATTTCAGCTATGTAGAAGGCAGCCCTGAACAAGCGAACCTGCTTGCCATTCCAGATAGGGAACACAGAACTGTTGGGCGTCATGCGCTCACCTCCTCCCAGATGCTCGAAAGACATCACTACAGTTGATTGCTGTCCAAAAGACAGGCTGCTCAATGACAAAGCAGCCCACAGCCATGCAATAGTTGTAATCCTCCTCATTGGTTATCTTTTTTACACATTCTTTTCAATCTTCATACATATATCTGATACAAGATTGAAATGTAAAATTACGCAATTCACCACTATCCATTATTTTTAATTGCGTAACCTTACGGACAGACCCATACCCGGTATTGCTTTTCTGGCAATGTCTGCAGCGGCCAAGCAGCCATTTTTACTGCTAATTCACTAACTTCGCCACTCGATGTGGCGGATCGTCAACAAACTGCCAAACACATAACATTAAACCAATGCTGCTGCCATGACTAAAGAACATGTACTCGACCGCTTTCTGCGCTACGTGCAGGTCGACACCCAGGCCGACCCCAACTCAACAACCACGCCAAGCTCGGCAAAACAAAAAAATCTGGGTCGAATGCTGGTGGAAGAACTACAGGCATTGGGCATAGTTGATGCCCAGCTCGACGACAACGGCTATGTATATGCCACCCTGCCTGCCAATACCGATAAGGCCGTCCCTGTTATCTGCTATTGCAGTCACATGGATACTTCGCCAGACTCTAGTGGTACGAACGTAAAACCCATTGTTCACAAGGCGTATGACGGACGTGATCTGGTGTTGCCCGATGATCCGCAGGTGGTCGTTCGCATGCAGGAGCATCCGGATCTCGCCAACCAGTTGGGCAACGATATCGTGACGGCCAGTGGCACTACCCTGCTGGGAGCAGACAACAAGGCCGGACTGGCCGAAATCATGACGACGGTAGACTACCTGCTCCACCACCCGGAAATACCCCATGGCGCCATCAAAATACTTTTTACGCCGGACGAAGAAATTGGGCGGGGTGTGGACAAAGTTGACCTGCAAAGGCTGGGGGCGCAGTACGGTTATACAGTTGATGGTGATAGCCGGGGCTCGCTGGAGGATGAAACTTTTTCTGCTGACGCGCTCACGATTGTCATCGATGGTGTAAGTGCACATCCCGGGTTTGCCAAGGGGCATATGGAAAGTGCTATTAAGGCTGCCGGTGAGTTTATCGCAGCGCTGCCAAAGGACCGCCTCTCTCCTGAGTCAACCGATGGGCGTGAGGGCTTTGTACATCCTGTTGCCATCAGTGGGGGCGTAGAGCAGGCTACCCTGCAGCTCATCATCCGCGATTTTGAAACAGCTCGCCTGGCAGCATACGAAGCTGAGCTCAAAGCCATACTCGACCGGATAATGCTGGCGTATCCACGTTCTAAGGCCACTTTTACCGTAAAGGAGCAGTATCGCAATATGAAAGAAGTGCTGGACCAACATCCACAGGTTGTGGCGTTTGCTGAAGAAGCTATCCGGCGTGCCGGCATGCAGCCCAAGCGCTCCTGTATTCGTGGTGGAACCGATGGATCCCGACTCAGTTTTATGGGACTCCCCTGCCCCAACGTATTTGCGGGTGAGCATGCATTTCACTCCAGACAAGAATGGGTATCGGTACAGGATATGGAGAAGGCAGTTGATATGCTCGTCCAATTAGCTGCCGTATGGGCTGAAAAGGGTTGATGTGGTACCGGCTTTGGCGGCTGGCGCTGCCAAAGCCGGCATTTAGCACATTATTTAACTTTTTCATAAGCACCAGGCTTCCAGCAGTAAGCTATATTTGTGTCATTCAGTAATTGTAAAATCAGCTGCGTATGAGAACTGCCATCAAGTTTTTCCCCGCCCTGCTTATGCTTGCCTTGATGAGTCTCACAGTCCCTGCCTGTGTTTCGATTGATAAGCTTGTAGAAAGCGGACAATATGATCGGGCGATTGGTCTGAGTACACGCAAGCTCACGGGGAAGAAGAAAAAAAGTCCCCGACTGGTCGCTGGCCTGGAAGAGGCTTTTGCCAAAGCTAATCAACGGGATCTGGCATTGGCCAACCGACTCAAAGCGGAAGACGAAGACACCAACTGGTCCCGAATTCACGACCTTTATGTGGGGGTTGATCGCCGACAGGCGCTCATACAGCCGTTGCTGCCGCTGATTGACAAATTTGGTTACGAGGCAAGCTTTGATTTGGTTGAGGTAGCTCAACTAGAACGAGAGAGCCGCAGCAATGCAGCCGCTTATCATTACAACCGGGCAACAGAACTGATCGAGGAAGCGCGTAAAAACAATGACAAACTGGCCGCTCGGGCTGCCTGGCGTGAAATAGAACAGATTGGAAGCTATTATCGCGAATACCGCAACAGCCGTGAACTGCAACAACAGGCCCACGCGCTGGGAACTGTCAATATTCTCGTCGCTGTAGAAAACAATGCAGGTGTTGTTGCCCCTGTTGAATTTGAGCGTCGTCTTCAGCAAATTAATACCAACCAGCTGAATAGCTTTTGGCAGCAATACTACCAACAACCCGTTGCCGCGCTGACCTTTGACTACCGTATGGTGCTTAGAATACAAGATATTGTGGTGAGCCCGGACATGGTCAAGGAACGGGAGTACATTGACGAAAAAGAAATTGAGGAGGGGTTTGACTATGTGCTCGACAGTCGCGGCAACGTGCTCAAGGATTCACTGGGCAATGATGTAAAAATCCCAAAAAAGGTTACCATCAAAGCCTTTGTTACGGAGGTCTATCAGTCTAAACAGACGCAGGTCAACGCGACACTTGACCTGATTGATCTTCGCATCAACCAAGTAATTCAAAGCCAGCCGCTTTCAGCCGTCGCACTTTTTGAAAACTACGCCTCTAAGTTTCGGGGCGATGAGCGGGCGTTGAGTGCTGATTCCCGCAGCCGCATAGGCAATAGTCCTCAGCCTTTCCCCTCTTCTGCAGCCATGATACTGCAGGCAGCCGACCGCATGAAGCCTGTCTTCCAGGAACGCGTGGTAAGTTATCGCAATGCAGAACTCAACAACCGCTAAACATAAGAGGAGTGGCGGGCTGGCAACTGCGATTGCTAGCCCGCAACTTCGGCTGTCTCCTCGAAAAATCCTGTCTTTGTATTTTTCTGAACATTAAACCAGTCGAAATAGCGGCCATTCATAACGACATAGACTCCTGGTGGCAACAACTGCACAAAGGCCAAGGCACTGCCCAGATTGAAAAATCCATCAGAAGAAGTGCCAAAGGCATAGGGGATCATGGCACCCGTAAGCACAATGGTTTTTCCTTCCACCCCGACGGTAGCCAGGTAGCGGGCGGTTTCAACGATCCGGTCGGTTCCGTGTGTGAGCAGAATGCGATCCGCCTGAGCACGTCGACAGTTGTGCACAATAATCTCCCTGTCTGCATCCGTCATTTCGAGACTGTCAACCATCATCAACGTCTTCACGTCGACCTCCAGGGTGCAGCGACCCCGCTCAAACATCTGTGGCAGATGAGTATCGCGGAAGTACAATTGACCTGAGATCATATTGTAATCTTTGTCAAAAGTACCTCCCGTAACAAAAACCTGAATCATGTAATTTATTCTTTATCGTCGTCAGCAGCATCTACTGGCTGGTTTAACTCGATTGACTCAACAATAAACTGTAGTGGTTGCTCGACCAGCCCTTGACTGATGATAGAAAAAGGGAACAAGATACCATCGACTGCACGGTAGTCCCGATAATCATTGATGGCTGCCACTTCTCCCCTGTTGACAACCGTCCTCACTTTAAGCCAGGTTGCAGCATCATAGTACTCCGTTTTAGCGATCCCCAGCGGGCCAACAATATCGAGTACATACACCTGCGTAGCGTTGATGATATCCGAGGCCACAAAGGTAGCAGTATAACCGTTCTGCAGGTAACTGATTTCGGGAAAGATTAGCGCCTGATCACGTAAATCTGTCAATCCACGCCGGTCAATCTGCTGGGTGTCCCCCATGACAACTAACGTGGCCATGGTATCATCGTAGATTGTCTGCGTTATCAGGAGTTCACCGGCAAAAAGCTCTATCGAAAGTTTAGCCGGTTTTTCTTTGACAACCGTCATTTCGAGCTCCATGTTGTTGAGCGAAGCAATCATCGTCTGGGACAGCGTATGAACCGTTGACAGCCGTTCAGTACCTCCGATAGCGCTGAGATAATTGGATAAGATGGTTTCAGCCGTGAGTCCTTCGGGAACGAGAAGTCCGGCAAGCTGAAGTTCGTTGCCAAAGGAATCGTAGTGATGAATCTTTTGACCTTTATACTTATTGGCCATTGTGCTATCAGCTACTACTATGGCCAGCAATTGGTCAGGTTTAACATAAATTTGGCAAATTTCCAACAAATCAGCGGCAGAGACAGGCAGGTACCTGTCCTGCCATTTGGCCAGATAATCTGAAGGCAAACGATAGCGAAGCTGGTCGAGCAACAGTTGTGTCAACCCCTGTGGCTGTTCCAGCGCCCGTTGATAGCGATCGAAGAGCTGCTGTCGGGCTGTGAGCAACTCCTCCGGTGACACCAGATCGCGCCGCAATCGCCCAAGTTCCTGTTCGCAAGCATACATCAGGCTGTCAAGCCTGACGGAAGGACCGGCGGCGGCAATTTCGAGGTGGCCTGCGTTGACATCTGCCCGCCAATTGATAACAAAGGTATAATCAGGCCATTGTTGCTGCAACCGCTGCAACAACACCTGTCCTAACAACTGTGCAATGCGCTCATCTGCCCCTGCCGGGCGGAGTCGAAGCGGCGCTGCCAGGCAAAAACTTGCCAGACTATCGGCGCTGCTCATCGTCACCAAACCGAGCTTGCGGGCCTGCATAAACTCGGGTCGGGGATAGTAATCTCTACCCACTTCCACAGAAGGCCAGCTTTCCCAATGTGTCTCGGCCAGGCGTCGTGCCTCTGAAGCTGTTATATCACCGGCAATGACGAGAAATGAGATACCCGGGTGCACATATTGTTCGTAAAAACGACGCCCGTCAGCTGCCGTGAGCCTGTTGACCATGGCAGGTTCGGGTAACAATCCGTAGGGATGTCCGGGGCCGAATACAACCGCTTTCGCAACCGATCGACTTAGCGATAATGGATTTTGAAGCCGAATGCTGAGCTTCTTTAGGTAGGCTGTCTTGGCCGTCTGCCAGTTACTATCACCAAAATCGGGTTTTAGCAGTCGACCCGACAACAAACGCATAAGGCTGTCGCCCGTACCGACAGGCCCCTCTGTCCACCAGCCACGCTCATCAGACTCGAAGTAGCCCCCCGGCAGCTCAGGACTACATCCCTGTAAGGCCACCCCTACCAGTTCTGTCAGACCAGCCCGACTACCCTCGTGATGCAAGGGGACGTCAATCCAAAAACGAATGTTGAGCCGGCCCGACTGTGGCTGCTCCAATACAATGACCTGTAGTCCGTTGCGCAGCGTAAAGCTAGTCGTGGCTGTCAACGAGCGTTGCCCAAGAGCTGTCTGTGCAGTCAGTGAGACCGTTACCAACAGAAGTCCCCATAGCAGAATGCCTGCCATCGCCTTTTTCCACCCATCGCCAGCGGGAGTATCTGGCGAGCCGAAACAATAGTTTACTTTTCTCTGCTGCAAATCTGTATGGTTGGATGACTTAATGTATATAGTTCAACTACGATCAATCATTATTGGACACCCTTTACAAAATGCCCATTGCCTGGATGATCGTGCGTACCTGTGCCTCTGCAAAACGCTCAACAATATCATCATCCATCAACAGGCGAGCATCCTCCGGGTGATCAAAAAATAAATGCTCAATGAGAATAGCAGGCATTTTTGTTTCCCGCAGCACCATGAAGTTGCTCTCTTTGTCGGGATCTCCATCGGACATATCCTGACGATAGACAATCCTGTCAGCCAAAAGGTTTCGGACATTGTTGAAATGCATGGTGGCTACTTCATCTGATTTGGTTTGTCCAGGACTTGTAAACAGCTCGAAGCCACGAGCATTGTGAGCTAGTGATGAATTGCTGTGATTGGAAATATAAAGTGAACGTCCAACACGATTGTGGTACCAATTGGCCATATCAACGCGGTACTGCAGGCTATTATCCAGATATTCATGGCTGACAATGATATTGGCAATGGACAGGCGCTGTAATTTGGCCGCTACACGATTGGTCAGTGTACGGTTCCAAACCCCTTCATAAAACCAGGTATCCTTGTGAAAACTGCCCTGTGCGTGCTTAAACTCTTTGGACGGGGAAGTTACATATCTGCCCCGTGCGTCAAGACCACCGTGGCCAGCATCGAGAAAGACGATAAAATCAAGATTCATAGGTACTATTTTTGCTGTAAGATATACTGATTATGTGAGGTTTGCAAGTCTTGTAGCCCCTCTGCCGCCCCTTAAAAAAGGACTGATGGGGTGTATTTATCTAAAACCATTGTAATTTTACGAAAAAAAGAAACTATGCCATACCAATTGCTACTTATCTTCTCTTTTGTACTGCTGGCTGCTGGCTGCCAGAAGGACAGCAGACCACAAAGTGAGATTGATGAAGAAAAGATTCTTGCCTATCTGGAAGAAAACAACCGCACGGCCACACGGCACGAGACAGGCATTTACTATGAGATCATCACCCCCGGCGGCAGCGAAAAACCGGCGCCCAGTAATGAGGTAAGGGTGAAATACAAGGGCACACTACTCGATGGCAGTGTATTTGATGAAACAACGGGTAATGAGACGCGCAACTTTATCCTTCGCACACTCATTCCTGCCTGGCAGATAGGGATTCCGCTGCTGGGCCGCGGCGGAAAGGGCATTTTTTACTGTCCCTCAGCCTATGCTTATGGTGCGCAGCGATTGCCGGACATCCCCGCCAATTCTGTACTCATCTTCGAAATCGAGCTGGTCGATTTTCAGTAAGGGGTTATAAGCTTGTTGGTAGCCTAAGGGCTACCAACGAGCTTATAGCTATACAGCACCCTACGCCTGTGCAGTAGGATTATTAAAGGACATTGGCGGAAAAGGATTCTGATCCGGTTCAGTGATTACACCAAACTGTGCCTCATAGCGCTTAATATTATCAGCCATAGCCCGCAGCAGGCGCTTGGCGTGCTGGGGTGTAAGAATGATTCTGGCCTTCACTTTAGCCTTCGGTACATTGGGTACCATGCGAATGAAGTCGAGTACAAATTCCCCCCCTGAGTGAGAAATTACCGCCAAATTTGAAAAGATACCTTCAGCAATATCTTCTGGCAGCTCAATATTTAACTGCTGCTGGGGAGTCTGTTTTGCGTCTGACATGATGTAGTGATTGTATTAAAAGTAAAACACTATTTCTTTCGGCTGGTTGTGCGTTTAGTAGTTGCTGTTTTATCGGCAGCTGTTTTGACTGCTGTCTTTTTCTTGGCAGCAGGCTTTGGCTTTTCAGTAAAAGCATCCGGCAAGGTCTTCTCAATGATGGCCTTCACCTCATCGAGCGTCAGCAAAGCCGCCTGTTCTTTGTTCATCCGTTCCCCTTCTACCTTGGGCAGGTACAGATTTTCCTTACCAAACTTGATATAGGGTCCCCAACGGCCATTTTCGATAGATATCTTGAGATCGGGCCACTCCTGAATAATTCGATTGGCCTCCTTGTCTAATTTAGCCTCCAGCAGCTCGATGGCCTGCCCGGCACTGAGTGTTTCCAGTTTATAGCGCGCAGGTACATTGACAAACAAATCCTTCCATTTGATGAAAGGGCCGAACCTTCCCTTGCCTTTGGTAATGGGCAACCCTTGGTAGGACGCGATGGGAGCATCTTCCAGTTCCTTCTCCTCGATCAACTGCTGACAGCGGGCCATATCCACTGCAAAGGGATCCTCACCACGGCCCAGCGATACGTATTTATCGCCGTATTTTACATAGGGGCCATAGCGACCTGCTCCCACAGTTACCTCCATTCCTTTGTATTGCCCCATGATGCGCGGAAGCGCAAACAATTTCATAGCCTCCTCGAAAGTAATTTCTTCCATAGAAGCCCCGGGAGGCAGGTTGGCATAACGCGGCTTTTGATCTTCCTCCAGCTCCTCCGGACTGCCAATCTGTACGACAGGCCCGTTGCGGGAAAGGCGCGTGAGAACCGTATGTCCTGTAGACGGGTCCTTACCCAGAATTCGCTCCCTGCTCACGCGGTCTGCCGTTGACAAAGTCTGCTCCACCTGCTCATGAAAAGGCAGGTAAAAATCTTTGAGCATCTTGCGCCAGTCCTGTTTGCCTTCGGCAATATCATCGAAGCGCATTTCTATATCAGCGGTAAAATTGTAATTCATGATATTCTCGAAATATTCGTCGAGAAAATCTGTGACGGCCATACCCATATCCGTCGGAAACAGCCTGTTTTTGATAGCCCCTGTCATCTCTTTACCCGTAGTAGGCAGGATGCGCCCGTCGGGCTGCAAGGTTCTGATCAGGTAAGTCCGCTCTGTCCCTTCACGATTTTCCTTTACGACATAGCCCCTTTCCGACTCCATGATACGGCTAATGGTAGGTGCATAGGTAGAAGGACGGCCAATACCCAGTTCTTCCAGTTTACTTACCAACGCTGCCTCCGAGTAGCGAGCAGGCGGGCGGGTAAAACGTTCGAGCATCTGCAGATGAATCAACGGCAGGTGCTGACCTATTTTGAGTGGCGGCAACATGCCGGCGGTCTCTTCTTCCTCCTCTTCATCATTGGATTCGAGATAGACCTTGAGGAAGCCGTCAAATGTAAGCACTTCACCCTCCGCGCGCAGCGGCAGATCTGGTGCTGTAGAGATACCGATGGTAGCGACTGTTTTTTCAAGCTCAGCATCTGCCATCTGTGAAGCAATGGTACGTTTGCGGATTAGCTCATACAGCCGCTGCTCGTCTCTATCAGAAGAGACCATCAGCTTGTCCATATACGTTGGCCTGATAGCCTCGTGAGCCTCCTGCGCGCCCGCCGACTTATTCTTGTAGCGCCTTGTCTGCAGATAACGGACACCGTAGTCATGTTCAATCTGCTGAGCAATGCTCTGCAGCGCCAGTTCACTAAGGTTCGTTGAGTCTGTACGCATGTAGGTAATATATCCGGCCTCATACAGGCGCTGAGCGACCGTCATGGTACGGTTAACCGAAAAACCGAGTTTACGACTGGCCTCCTGCTGCAGGGTGGAAGTTGTAAACGGCGCTGCAGGCTTGCGCCGCAGCGGACGATGCTCGATATTTTCAATTTCAAATTTTGCACCCACACAGCGTTGCAGGCTGCTTTCAGCCTCTTTCAGGTTCTCAAAACGCTGTGGGCTTTCAGCTTTCAGGATGACTTCACGCCCTTGGTCGTTAAGTACCTTGAATTGTCCGAGCAACTTGAAAAACGACTGTACATCAAAATTTCGGATTTCACGCTCCCGCTCGACGATCAGCTTAACTGCAACTGACTGCACACGGCCGGCAGAGAGCTTGCCCCTGATTTTTTTCCACAACAACTCAGAGAGCTCATAGCCGACCAGCCGGTCGAGAACACGCCTTGCCTGCTGCGCATTGACCAGATCTATATCCAGTGTGCGCGGACTAGTAATTGCCTTCTGAATGGCCGGCGCTGTAATTTCCCGAAAGACAATACGCTTGGTCTTATGCTCATCTAGACCCAGCACCTGACACAGGTGCCAGGAGATGGCCTCTCCCTCGCGGTCTTCGTCCGTTGCAAGCCAAACGTCATCTACCTTTTTCACCCAATCCTTCAGGTCTTTGACGACCTTTTGCTTATCGGGAGTAACAATATACCGGGGTGTAAAGTCATTATCAATGTCTACAGCCCTATCCGTCTTTTCCAGGTCGCGCACATGGCCGAAGCTCGATTTTACCGTAAAATCTTTGCCAAGAATTTTTTCAATAGTCTTGGCTTTTGCGGGCGACTCGACGATCAGAAGGTTCTTTGGCATCTGATTTTGGAGTTATGATTAAAGCGCAAAAAAACGGGCAGCAGGTTTGTAACCCAGCCCTCCGCTAAAAAGGCAAAGGTAAACATAAAGCTGAATTATTACAGACGATGCCCGATTTTGGAAAGAAATGGTTCAATTTACTGTTTTCTTCCTGGCACTACTCTGTTTTTTCCTTCAGCAACTCGTTCATCAACTCAGTTAGTTGTTCTGCCCCTATACGCTTGGAAATAATTCGCTTATCGGCATCCAATACATAGATTTGAGGCGTAGTGCGCATATCATAGATACTAAGATAACGCGAGCGGTTGAAGGGATCTACCGCATGCAGCCAGTCTCCCACCCCATTTTCATCGACGTAGGTCCAGCATCCTGCTACCTCATCGCGCGTCTTTGTACACACTGCAAATAAGCTTACGCCCCTGTCTTTGAAATTATTGTAAAACTCTTTCATAATTGGGGTAGACTCCTTGCAGTGGCCGCAGTCATAGCGCCAAAAATAAAGAACTGTATACTTTGACTGGATTTCGTGCAGGCTGACGGCCGAACCATCCCGCTTCTGCATACGAATATCCGGCGCAACACGGCCAATCAGCAGCGGTCGCAGGGTATTGGCATTATCGATGATCTTCTGTAGCTGCTCGGCATCTACCCAGGGAGCCTGTCCAACGGCGTAATACTTATCTACCAGATGAACATATACAGCGTCCATACCTACGTACTTGGACTGTGCATAAAAATTGAGAAAGTGAATCAGGTAGAAGCGAAAAGATTCGTCTGCAGGCCGCAGTTGCTCAAGTATATAATCCAGCGCCTGATTGATAGTATCAGGGTGCTGTATGGTAAGCTTTTGCACATAATGGTCTATACGCTGGAAGAGGAAAGGCGTGCGCAGCATGCGTGCATCGGTAAGATCGAGCTGATCGAAATAATGCTGCTGCATCCAGCGCCAGCGCTTTACATCCGCACCATCACCCGAATATTCGGGTATATCTGGCGGCAGGTTGGCTTTTACAACGGCCGCAGAGAGAGTCGTTGGATGGTTGGCAATCAACTTTCGCTGGTAGGAAAGCACTTCGTCGTTGATAGCATTCAACTGAGCATCAAGCGCTGCTTTTTTCTTCTCATTGGTTTCTGCTTCTTTTTCCTTGGTGAGGGCGTCAGCCTTCGGCCGCTGCTCGTCAAGAAAAGCAAGATAGTTATAGAAAATTGTATTATCCTGCGATCCCTCAATCTTTATGCCCTTGGTAGGATTCTCTTTGTTGGTACGAAGGCTGAAGCGCTGGTTATTTTCATCGACGAGTATCTGAATAAAATTATTGTCAGGTGCCATGACAATGAGGTACATACCACCGGCCAGCGTTTCATCGCCCCGATAGACAAAACTTCCATCGGCAGCTCTGCTGACGGTATCTTTGATATACTGCTTGTCGCCCATGTAATAAGCAATATACAGCTCAGGTTGATCGTAGCCGTCAATCTGAATGCGAATATCATGGCCAGGCTGGGAAAAGCCCGACAGCAGGCTGGCCATAGTCCAAAAGAGCAGTAAACAAAACTTATTCATAGTGGTAAAAAATTACAGATGCAAATATCGACTATTAAAGACGATTTTATACCGTTGCTGGTTCAATTGTACGACTGTCTTTTGTTGTCAGCTGCAAAAAAAGTCAGGCGAGGTAGCGCGCAAAAGCATGAAACAGCAATCAGATCAACCTCCGTCCGGGAACACACCTGTTCGAAACGCACGGTCAAACCGAATTTGTATACTGCGTTCTATATTTATAGCCATCAAGCTGCCTTGTCTCTGGCGTACAGCTTGCCCGGCGGTAAAAATAAGCGGTAAATTCCATATCTTTGCATAACCAAAGCAACGCTACAATGATTCTCATCACCGGTGCTGCCGGCTTCATAGGAAGCTGCACAACAGGGCTGTTCAACCAAGCTGGCCGCCACGACTTACTGTTGGTTGACGATTTTAGTCGTCCCGACAAATCGCCTAATCTGGCGGGTAAATCATACAGAGAGCTAATTCACCGGGATCTGGCACACGACTGGATTGACAGGCACCACGCGCAGCTGGAAGCCATTATTCATCTCGGAGCACGTACTGACACGACAGAAACAGATACCCATATTTTTGACCGGCTCAACCTGCACTACAGCCAACGGCTGTGGCAACAGTGCAGTCAGTACGGGTTGCCGTTGGTCTATGCAAGCAGTGCCGCCACCTACGGAGCTGGTGAAATGGGCTATAGCGACCAACATGCACTGGTTGGCAGCCTTCGGCCCCTCAACCCCTACGGTCAATCCAAACAGGACTTCGATGTGTGGGCACTGGCTCAGCCTGCTTCTCCGCCTGCCTGGTACGGTCTGAAATTTTTCAATGTATATGGTCCCAATGAATACCACAAAGGGCGTATGGCATCTGTGGTCTTCCATACCTTCCGGCAAATTCAGGCAAATGGCAGCATGAAACTTTTTCGTTCGCACAGACCGGGCATAGCAGACGGACAGCAAAGCCGCGATTTTGTGTATGTCAAAGATGTGCTCAAGGTGATCAACTGGCTGCTGGAGGCGAGGCCCGAAAGCGGACTATACAACCTGGGTACTGGCAAAGCTCGTTCCTTTTTGGATCTGGCTACCCAGACATTCCGGAGTATGGAACGCGAACCTGCCATAAGCTTCATTGATACCCCGGAAGATATACGCGAGACATATCAGTATTTTACAGAGGCTTCTATGGAAAAAATACACCAGGCGGGCTACAGCATGCCCTTCAGCAGCCTTGAAGAAGGCGTCGATGATTATGTGCGCAACTACCTGCTCGCCGATCGGTATTTCTAGCACTTACAAGCACGCCGGGGACTCTGAGTCAAGTCATGGCAGCCGTTGGTCGATGGTTTTGCGCCACAAAGGAGAAAATTATTGGCAGGCTGCACGCAGCTGTGTATTTTTATAAAAATTAAGGGTGCTGACAGTTCTCCGCAGCTGTTGATCCCCGCAAAGTTACTTTTTCAGTTATGGATTCATCAACCACCAAAGGTATTTTTGAAGACAGCGAGGCACTTGATCCGCGCAGTATGGATTCGCTCGTTAAGGCACTTGAGCGAGAAAATCTGCCGGGTTTTGACTATCTGGAGTTCAAGCGGGCACTGTATGCGCTCCGAGCTCTCAATCTAGACGAAGCAACGGCTATCCGGTCAGCTTTCGCTACTGCCTCCACCCTCGGACTCACCAAAGAAAAGCTTCTCAAGAGCGCTGCCTACTATAAAGGCGTGCTTGACAATGAGAAGAAAACATTCGATGAAGCCATGCAAAAGCAAATTGCGCTTAAGGTTGAAACCAAGCGCAAGGAGGTTGCACTAATGCAGCAAAAAATTGTAGAATATCAATCTACTATTCAAAAGTTACAGGCAGAAATTGCCAAAGCAGAGGCTATCATCCGGCAGTCTGATGAAGCTATCCAGTCCGCACAGGACAATATCGAGGATGTACGCATGAAATTTGAAAAAACACATGACGTAATGACCCGGCAGATTCTCGACGATGTCAACGATTTTCAGCAGTACCTATAAAAAGTAAGCCATGCAGCAAGATAGTGGTTTCAAACCTAAATCCTTCTGGAAGCGTCCCGAAGGAATTACCGGCCTGATTTTCCTAGCAGCATTGCTGGCGCTGGCGGCTTACCTGGTGATCACGCTCCCCTGGAAAGTCATCTTTGCCAACACTCTGTATATGGCAGGGACCTTGGCGGCCATAGCCTTGGTTGTTTTTTTGGTCACGGACAAGCGCATGCGAACTTTGCTGAGCTATGCCTATAAGAGCCTGATGCGCAAAATTACGGGTGTCTTTGTCCAGTTGGATCCCATCGGGATTCTCAAGAGCTATGTAGAAAGCCTGCAGAAGAATATCATCAGTATGCGCGAACAAATTGGTAAGTTGCGCGGACAGTCCCGACGCCTGCAGACACTTATCAGCGACAACGCCAAGGAAATCGATAATCAGTTGAAAATAGCCGCGGCGGCCCGCAAGCAAAATGCTGAACAGGCTTTTATACTCGCCAGCCGCAAGGCAGCCCGCCTGCAGGAAAGCAACGAAAAGTACCAAGTGCTGTTGCAGAAAATCGATGTACTCAACCGCGTGCTCAACCGTATGCACGATAATGCAGAGGTTTTGCTGGAAGATACCCGCGATCAGGTAAGCCTCAAAGAACAAGAAAGAAAGGCTATCCGGGCCTCCCATTCAGCCATGAAATCCGCCATGAGTATCATCTCAGGTGATCCCGACCAGCGGGCTATGTTTGACATGGCTATGGAACAAATTGCGGAAGATGTGGCTAACAAGGTGGGCGAAATGGAGCGGTTCATGGAACTTTCATCCAATTTCATGAATTCCGTCGATATCCAAAATGGTGTTTTTGAGGAAAAGGGTATGCAGATGTTGGAAGAGTGGGAACAAAAAAGCCAGCTGCTGCTCCCGGAGACCCAGCGAACAACTGCTTCAACAGTCGATACACTCGATCTGCCTGCGTTTCTCAAAGAAGCTGAAAAGCAAAAAAAGAAAGGAAGCTGACGAAGTTTATCGGTGCTACTGCAGCCAGTAATTGATGTAAAAAAACAGCACCAGATAGATCCATAGGGCGTCCAGAAAATGCCAGTACAGTGTCAGTAGCCGCAGCCGTAGCCGCTTGTCGGGATCGCTAAAATAAATGAGCACACTAACGGGCTCGCGCATGTGCTTATGCGCCCGCCAAAGGTAGACAACCAGAAATGGTAATCCGCCAATAACGTGGAGAAAATGCAGCGCCGAAATGACGTACAGATAGGAAGCTGAATTATCAGAGTTGATCAACACATCATCCTGAAACAGGCTCCACCAGCCATAGATCTGCGCTCCTAAAAACACCAATGACAGCAATATGGTCAGTCCCAGTGCGAGTTTGTAGCGCTCTGTATCATCTTGTCTGTAGCACTTATTAGCCCACCGCATTGTAAGACTGCTCATCAGCAACAAGGCTGTGTTGGCCAAAAAAACAGGAGGAAGCCAAATGGGCGGCAGCTGGCTTTGGATACGCGTATAGACAAACGCAGCACTTAGCGCCAAAAAAAGCATGCTCAGGCCAAACAGCAAGAGCACCAGCCACACGTGCAGCGGGTGGAAAAGCAAGGCGCGATCTTCCGCCTGCTGCAATTCATCATAAGAAGGAGGTGTAGACTTGGACATGGACATGGCAGCACGTTGTTCTGGCAGTGAGTAAGTCAGTTGCATCAGGAAGCGGTAGACTTGCTGCGGCGACAGCGATCGCTGCAATACCTGACCTCTTCCCACACTTTTTCCCATTTTTTGCGCCAACTGAAGGGCCTGCCACACACAGTACAAATCTTTTGCGGCAGCAGGCTTTTAGGTTTCTGCTTGGGCATACAACTTACTTTGGGTGGGAAACAGTCCTATAAAGAAAAGGTTTGCTTTTTACACAAAAAAGCTCCTTGGTGGCTGAGCAACCAAGGAGCTTTTTTGTGTAAACCTGTTGTACTTCTTCTAATCGAAAAGTAAGAACACTACCATTTTATTCCTCCATGACCTTCCCGACGCGCACGCCATTTTCATACTTCACCAGATACGCTCCCGGGACAGTCTTCTGCACGGCTGCCAGTGCAGCCTTACCTTCTGCCTCTGTGAAAAAGTCCCCAACCAGTGCCCTTGTAAGCTTTCGCTCAGTAAGAAACTCTGTCTGCCAGCTGCCACCACTGAG
>CAZYAO010000008.1:9068-13341 GCA_964645715.1 uncultured Saprospiraceae bacterium | reverse complement strand
CCCTTGTAAGCTTTCGCTCAGTAAGAAACTCTGTCTGCCAGCTGCCACCACTGAGGTTCACACGCCGGAAATAGCTATGCGTAGGACTAAATGTACGAATTGCCGCCACCTGCACTTTGTAATAGACACCCTCGTGACGCGGCGCCTTGGAGGTATACTCCAACAAATCGGGCGCAGTAAGTCCGCGTGCAGTATAAGCCTCGGAAGTCTCCTTAGGCGACTCCTTAGGGACAGGCGACGTGGCTGATTTCTCAGGCTTATCGACCTCTTTTACTGGCTTTTCCTCCGCAACCACCTCCTGCATTACCTCCAAGGCCTCCAGTGCAAGTTGCTGCCCGTAGGCCGTGAGTGAAGGATTGTTGGACTTAAACACATAGCCATCAGGCTTGTAGCCATCACAATTCACCTCGATGCGATAAGTATTGTTGAATCCAATGGAAAAAGAGTATTCCCCTGATCGAAATTCTTTGGTTGTCAGTAGATTTTCGACACCATCACTGTATTGCTGATATACAGAGACCACAATATTGGACAGCGGCTGACCGCTGTTTTTATCAACCACATTGGCCTTGAGAATCACCTCTCGGTTGGCAATGCCAAACTCAAAGATATCAGTGTGGCGCGTATTCGTTTTGCTACCGAATACGCGGTTAGAGACGAAAAAGCCTGCGCCTCCACCCGGGTAAGCAATATATCCAAAATCGTCAGTACTTGAATTAACAGGAATGCCCATATTCATCGGCCTAGACCACTCTTTTTCAAAACCTGTCGCTTTAAAAATATCATACCCACCTAGACTAGCCCAACCACGGGAAGAGAAGTACAAAGTACCTTCCTCAACACTGAAGAAAGGCGTGATCTCGTTACCAACTGAATTGACGTCCCTGCCAAGATTAACAGGCATGGCGAAATCGGACACCTTGCCCGCTATGGGTCGAACCGTGTACCAGATATCCAAGCCACCTACACTCCCCTGCATATTGCTGGAAAAGAAGAGATACTCCAGACCATCGCGTTGGAAAACAAATGGATGCGTGGTATTTTTACCAGCAGCATTGACAAAATCTGGCAGTCGCTCGGGGGCTGACCAGCCGGATTCAGTACGGGAGATAACATATATTTCGCAGCGCGTATCAAGCCCCTGCCAGGGAGTATCGTCGTTGCAGATCGTAAAATAGAGCCGATTGCCATCGGGCGAGAGGCTGCTATTGCCATACTGTCCTTTCTGAATCACCGGAAAAGCAGTCGGGTCATCTCCTTTACCCCAGCTACGGCCTTCGCGGACACTCTCGTACAAACGCAGCTTACCGCCCATGGCTGAACTAAACTGCAAGCGGTCTCCGCTGATGGCCAGAGGGGCAAATTCGTCTGCGTCAGTATTAATATTGACCCCGGGCTGAAGAATTTCCAGATTGCGCGTATCGCGGTCATCGAAAGTCATAGCCAAATCGATACCAGCGATTTCTGTGGCAATTATCTCCTGCATAACCGCTTTATCCGTGCCTGTGTAGCCATCGATAAAGCGCTGAAAAGCCCCCCTTGCCTTTTCATAAGAACCATCCTGCTTCAGTGCAATGGCATAAGAGAGATCGGCACCGGGAAACTCAGCAAGGTTATCCTGCAGGTACTGGTAAGCATCGGCAGCCTTGCGGTAATCGTTGACACGACCATAATTTATAGCAGCTTGCTGGATTAGGTCGAGCTTTGACCGCTTAGCTGTCCATGCCTTGCGATATTCCTCTGCGGCCTCATAATACTTGCCCTGTTCGATATAGGTTTCTGCATTTTTTTTGTGCCTGCGCCAGCTCATTTCCTGGGCAGACAGCTGACTGGCAGCAACAATGAGTACCCCCACTAATAAAAAGCTGCGTAAGATCGTAAGCATAGCGTTGTCGATTTCTACTTTGTATAATCAGTTTGAACGAAGTTATTGACCAAAAGTTGCTCCACCACGGCAGTATAATATTGGTGTTCGAGCTGCTGCACCTTGCGGGCGATATCCGCAGGCTGATCACTATCTTCGAGGGGGCATGATTTTTGAAAAATAACATCCCCCTCGTCGTAATATTCGTTGACCCAGTGGATCGTGATCCCTGATTCCTTCTCACCGGCTGCCTTTACAGCCTGGTGTACGTGCATGCCGTACATACCTTTGCCACCGTAAGCAGGCAGCAGAGCGGGATGGATATTGACCATCCTGCCCGCAAAAGCTTTCACCAGATAAGCGGGTATCAGCCACAGAAAGCCTGCCAGCACGATGAACCCGATGTTGCGATGGTGTAGTTCTTCAAGGAGGTTTTCACTACCATAGAAGGCAGATCGTTGTAACAGCAGGGTATCCAGATTGTGCTGGCGCGCCATCTCCAATACAGGTGCATCTGCTTTATTGGAGACGACGAGCGCTACTTCGACAAGGGGGTGGTTGCGGAAGTAGTCAACAAAAACCCGGGCATTGCTCCCTGTACCGGAGGCAAAGATGGCTAGCCGGTATTTGTCTGACGAATCTCGTTGCACGTTTTTGGTATGATATGCCTGCAAATATACATAAGTCAGCGCTAAGTAGGTTGTTTTTTACCCATGAGATTCAGCAGCTATCAGCCAGTTGCTTGATTGCGCCCCAACCAGGCATTTTTTTCAATTGTGTAGATGTAATTGAGTTTGGGTGCCTCTCCAAAATACGGTATCTCTTCCTCGGCAATTTTGACAGCACCGAGTCGGCCGATGGCTATCTGAGAACGCAGATTGCCTGCACCGATATGAAATCCGACCTGATCGACATACTGAAAAAGATAGTCCAGCAGCAGGGCCTTGACTGACAGATTGAGCCCGGTACCCCAATAATGCCGGGCTATAAACGTGTATCCTATCAGCATGCTGCGATTATCTGCATCGTAATCGTACATTCTCGTACTACCCGCTAATTGTGCCGACGCCCTGTCAATAATTTTGAGTGCCCCCTTGCTCAGCATAGCACCCTCAAAGTAGGTCATAAAGGCTTCTTTCTGCCAGCGATTGGGATTAGGGTGCTGCTCCCATATAGCAGGATCGGCAGCCAGCGCATACAATTCATCGAAATCTGTGGCTACAAGCGGCAGGAGGATTGCCCGTTCGTTTTGCAACGAGGGTTGCGTGCTAAAGGTCATCTTTGTATCGTTGCTGTGGGCGGAGCTGCAAGCGCTCCGCCCACTGTACTACAATTATTTTTCCGGCAGAATACTGAGCTGCGCATACCACAAATACCCTTTTTCTCCGCTGACTACCAGCTGATAGCTGCCGGCAGGCCAGCCTGTGAGCGAAAATGACAAGAGCTGCTCAGCTACAACCGGCTGACTCAGCAGCTGCCTGCCTGCCTGATCATATACTCGCAACTGCTGCGCCTTCGCTGGTAGTTGCACAAAAAACGCCTCCCGGGCGGGATTGGGAAAAACGTGCAGCCGGGCGGCCGTTGGCCACGGCCCTGCATCCATGCTTATCAGCTCGACACCTGCGACGATTTCTATATCATCCAGTCCGTAGAGGCCATCCCCCTGCGCAAAAGTAAGCAGCAGTGGCAGTTCCTCAGCTGTTTGCTGTCGCCACAGACGCAGCGAGTAGGCCTCCCCTTCCAGTAGTCCATCGGTCTCATCCGTGGTAGCATCGTCGCCCCAGGCGGTCAGCGCCAAATTGCCCGCCGTCCAGCGCCCGGCGCCGCAGAGTTGGCCGGCGCTGTTGAACAGCCCTAGTTCGTCGCCGTCAGCAACGATAGCGGCCAGGGAGGCTGCAGGAAAAATAAGGGTACTGTTGTTACCTGTATTGTAGGAGGTGTCGAGTAAAAAATGTGTCGGCGGCAGCAGTCCTGCAGGCGGCCGCAGAGCCGACACCTCTTCCTGCTGAAGATTGGGCGGATACAACAGCGTAGCTGCTGCCGATACTTTCAGTCGGTAGCCCTGCCCCGGCAGCATTGCACCGATATCATCAATACCGTAGGCAGGCATAAACACTCGCCCTGCATTGTTTTTTACCAGCTCCAGCTGCCCGGCAACGGCAGCCAGCTGTCCGCCCAAAGTACCCGGCTGATTGCGCAGATAGCTGATCATCTGCCAGCCGGGCTGCAGTTCAATGGGCGTCTCTGCCGGATTCAGCCTGCTGCCGATGAGAAGCAGGGATGTGTCAGCAGCAACCTTCAGCTGGTATCCTTCCGTGGCCTGCCAGGCACCCACCTGATTGGTGGCGGTCGACGGCACCACTACCCTGCCCAGATCATCCCTGAGGAGGACGGCTGTCTGCCCTAGCT
>CAZYAO010000008.1:0-8968 GCA_964645715.1 uncultured Saprospiraceae bacterium | reverse complement strand
GGCACCACTACCCTGCCCAGATCATCCCTGAGGAGGACGGCTGTCTGCCCTAGCTGCTCCAGCAGCGGCAGCAGCCCGGCCTCATCGGGTGCTACAAAGCTGGAGATCATATTCCAGCCTGCCCGCAGGTCGATGCGCAGGCTGTCGCGCCGCGCCGCTGACAGGCCCAGCAACAAGCTGCTGCCTTCAGCCGCGAAGCGGTCTGTATGGATTGCCAGCGGGCTGCTGCCCGGCAGCGCGTAGCGCGCCCGTACGTTCAGCACCTGGCCGCTGGCCATTTTGTATATTTTTACCCGAAAAAGCTCCGCCGGCGCAAAGCCGTTTTTGGCTGCCCCGGGGGCGGCCTCATCACTATACACCCGACAGCTGTCGGCACTGCCTGTCCACACAATGAAATTGCTGCAGATTTCCTGGCTGTCACGCAGGAAGAAAAAGCCCAGCAAGTCACCTTCCTGCAGGTCGTGCCCGTCCAGTACCACTTCCAGGCTGTCGGCGACGTGTATCGTATGCCCCACACTGGTCGGTGTTGCCGCCCAGGGCAGTGGCACCTCAAAACTGCATCTGGCCATGCAGTCATAGCCATCGTTCATCGTCACCGTGTAGCTGCCCGGCGGAAGATCTTCGAGCAGCGCAGTACCGGCTGTCCACATTTCCGACAGCCCCCCTTCCAGCGGACCACTGAAGGCGAGTCCGTAGGGAGGCACGCCGCCGCCATACTGGAGGCTGGCTGTACCGAGCGGGTTGCCGCCGCTAGCCTCACAACTGAGCTGCAGCGGTGCTGCATCCGGGATGGCAAGGGTGGCAAAGCCGCGGCAAAAGCCGGCAGTGGTGATCGTGACACCATAGTTGCCGGCAGACAGGCCGGTGGGGTTTTGAATGCCGTCGAGGGCATCTACATTCCAGTCAAAAACAAAGGGGGCAGTGCCCTCCACTTCGGTTAATATGGCTGCTGTTGCTGCACCGGCACAACTCACTGGCTGGCTGATTGACAAATTGATCACCGGTCCCGTTTCAACTGTCAGGTCCACAGCTACTGGCGCTGATCTGCAGAAACCACTGCGCAGAACGGCATACACCCGGCGCGAGGGCGACACAAAATTATTGGGCTGTGCTATGGGCTGGCTGGCTTCAGCATCAACATAATAACGCACTTGTCCCGTCTGGCCGTTTCGAATCGTGTTGCTTAATAAATTGAGATTGAAGATCGCGACCGTAGTATCGGGTCGGAGGGCACATTGCGTCATGCTGGCAGGCATGGCTGAAAGGCTACCGCCGGTGGCAATACTCAGTGCCGCTACCTGACTGACATCGAGCAGGCAACCGCTGCGCTCATCTCCCAGCCCTACAATTCGGAAGGTGGTAGCTGTCACCACCGTAACCGTCAATTCATTGACAAGCCCCAGCTGAGTATAAGTCGTTACGGTCGTATCCTGCACACTTCTCTGCTCCAGCTGCAACCAATACGCAGGATCAGTGGCTTCCGGCAGATTGATTGTCAAGGTGATGGCTGTAATTGCACAGATGGAATCATGGCTACTAAGCAGCGTTATAGCTCCGGCAGGCAAACTGTTGACCTGTAAAAACACCGCAGCGGGTTCCGAAATACAATTGCCTTCGGCAATGACGACCGCGTACACGGTATCGCTTGCCGAAACATAGTCGGCAGGATTGCTCAGGGGCAGGCTGAGGGCCTCATCCCCGTACCATTGTACCGCTTGCCCTGTGCCGTTGTTGACAACATCGGCTATGGCCTCGAGGTTAAAGACAGCCTGATCCGGAAAGCTGCTGCTGACGCAGGCACTCAGCGTGCTGCCGCTGGCGGTGGGTTGCGTGCCGATGGTAATGGAAAAAGACTGCTCGTCGCTGCAGCCGGGGCTGCCAGTGTAGGCGTAGAGTACGCCTGTCTGGGCAATCACATCACCCGGTTGGTAAGCCGTACCACCTGCCTGCGGGGCTGTAAAATACCCTGTAATGCCTTGCAGCTGTGTGCCCGTAAGCGGCGGAAGTGTGTACGGCTGGCAGCCGCTGTAATCAGCCACCTGGTCGAGCCGGGGTGCCTGTGTCACTTGCAACGAAACTACAACTGCCGGCGACTGACAATTGCCCCCTGCATCCACCACAGCATACACGCTCCCACTGCCCGCACTGAAGGCGGTTGGCACAGCTATGGGTTGTGACAAGCTGGCATTGGCATACCAACGCACCGGCAAGCCGGTGCCGCCATTGACTGTGGCGGCAGCTGTCTGCAGGTTAAAAATCGCCTGCCCATTGCCACCCACCGGTGCGCAGGCGCTCAGGCTGGTGCCCGTTGCCGCGGGTGGTGCAAGTATGGTGATTAAAAACGCCTGCTCGTCGCTGCAGCCGGGAGCGCCCGCATAAGCATACAGATTGGTAGTCTGATTGACGAGGTCACCCGGCAAATAGACCATTCCGCCAGCATCGGCTTCCGCAAAATAACCAACGGTACCACTCAGGTTGCTGCCAGTTATGGGCGGCAGTTCAACAAACATACAGTTTTGTAAGTCCCCAATAGGGTCAATCCGGGGGGACGGATAGGTGGCGAGTTCCACAGCCATCGGCTCAGTGCTGCAGTTACCATTAAATACAACTGCATAGACCAAGGCAGGTCCTGAGGTATACTGTTGAGGCTGACTAATGGGCAGGCTGGCTGCAGCGTCCTGATACCAGCTAAGCTGACCTGTCCCCCCACTGATGGCCTCATTGAGTGTCGTAAGGTCAAAAATTGCTTCGCTACCGGAAGTGGCGCAGGCCTGCAGCACGTCTACGGGTGTAGCTTGTGGCTGAGGCATAACCATCACATCAAAAGACACTTCAGGGCTACAGAGAGAACTTAGGTCGTAGATGTAATAAGTTCCTGAGCCAACAGCATCCCCAGGCAGATAAGCGATGCCATTTCCGCCCGGTTCAGTGTAATACGTCTCGTTACCACTCAAATCAGTTCCGGTGATGACCGGGAGGGTGTAGCTGCCGCAGGCAGTCTGGTTGCCGGGGTTGTTGAAAGTCGGGGGGTCGCAATTGAGGAAATGTGATTGTCTGTACGTGCTCAAGGCACCGACGTTTTCAATAGGCATAGTACACAGCAATAACAACAATCCTAAGGTCAATACGGGTGAAGTCATTGGGATTAAAATTAAGGTTATAAAATGTCGAATACAACAAATGAAACGCAAAGGTAAAAATTATATATATAATTTGCCGGCTGACACCGCCAAATATGCTTCAAATCTATATATACGATTGAATTTCCTTCAAAAATCATACAAGAAAGGTAATCATTTCATGGCACCGACAACAATTCTCTGATAGAAGTCTTGACAATTTTGTAAAATATCTTTTACTTTGTGTAAAAAATATTTTACAAAATGCAATTATTATCGCACAGTTTCAAACTACCCGCGGCCATTGTGTTTTACCTGAGCCTTGGAGCAGGCGCCATCATCTACTTTGGCAATGGCGGCGAACTCAGCAACTGGCTGGAACTCGAATGCTGGGTGCCTGCCCTCATCAACGAAGAATTCATGTCTGAAAACAGCGGATTCTGGATTAAAAACAACATCGTTGACGAACTGCTCAGCCTGATCATCCTATCTTCAGGCAGCATACTCGTGTTTTCAAGAGAAAAAATCGAAGACGAGTACACCGGTCTGCTACGGGCATCCGCCCTGCAATGGGCGATGATTGTCAACACCCTGCTGGTGTTGTTGGCAACCTTCACCGTATACGGACTTGCGTATTTCAACTTCATGGTCATACAGTTGTTCAGCCTTCTCCTGCTGTTTAACCTAAGATTTCAATATACACTTTTCAGACACTACAGCAGCCTCAGCCATGACGAATAAGCTCAAAATTTTCAGAACCATCAAAGGTATTTCTCAGCAACAACTGGCAGATCAAATGCAGGTAAGCCGACAGACAATCAATGCCATTGAAAACAATAAATACTCTCCCAGCCTGCTGCTAGGACTAAAAATGGCTGCTTTCCTTGGCTGCTCTGTGCACGATTTGTTTCAGCTGGAAGCCTCAGACCAAACCTGAGGCTTGGTTATTCTTCCGTTGCAGATTTTCGCCTTGAAAACCACTTTGGCGCCTCAGCAGCTAACGTGGTTTTGAAAAAATTCATACTTGATTTTTTCAAGATTAAATATGGATTCGAAGTATCCAATAACTAAGGGAACAAATTGCCAGCTGCTATCGTTAATGTGAACAAATATGTTAATAAATGCCCTACGCAGAACGAAAAATCATCATAGGGGATGTTCATGGTTGTCTGCAGGAACTGCAGGCACTGTTGGCAGTTTGTACGCCCACAGACCGGGACGAAATCATCTTCCTGGGTGATCTGATCAGCAAGGGACCTGACTCGGCGGGGACCGTAGCCTTCGTACGGCGCTTATCACAGCAATTCGCGGTAAAACTCATCCTGGGCAATCACGAAGAAAAACTATTGCGTGTTATCCACAATCGGCTGCACAATCCCGAAGCCTATCTTGTTATGACAAACCGACCTCATTTTGAGGCAATTGCTTCTGATCTCACAGAAGAAGATCTCGGATTTTTGCGGCAGGCCTATTATGCTGTCCGGCTCGAAGAGCTCGGCTATCTGCTGGTACACGGAGGTATAGGCGTCAACTGGAAACTTGATTTTTCCACTGACTACCGATATCTTGTACACAACCCTAAAGACTATAAGGGGCTTGAACGGCTCAACAGGACGCGATTTCTAAGTCCGGAAGGAAAGTATGTCGCGCTCAACGACGAAGACGAAACCTCTTACTTTTGGGCAGACCAATACGATGGCCGTTTTGGCACCGTGATCTTCGGCCACCAGCCCTGGCATGACCATCAGCCGCGCATCTTCCGGCATGCCATTGGTATAGACACTGCCTGCGTGTACGGTGGCAGGCTTACTGCCTGCATACTCCTTCCTGACGGCAGTTACCAGTTCAACAGTGTGCCTGCACTTAACGAGCCTGCAGCAGTTCTAACTCAGGTGTATCCTATCTTTGGGGAAAATCAAAATTAAGTCCCGACAATTCGCGGTGGAAGCTTACTTTTGTTGATTCAGGCTGCTTTGCCCAATTTTTTATTACAGTGGCAGCAGAACAACCGGAAAGTATAAGTCAACAAAATTGCACGCAACCGTATGCAGGAGAATCATCAAGAAAATGAATACGATGTCATTATCATAGGCGCGGGTCTCTCGGGTGTCGGCACCGCTTACTGGTTGCAGGATCGATGTCCTGACAAGCGCTATGTTATTCTCGAGTCGAGAGCAACCATGGGGGGTACCTGGGATCTGTTTCGTTACCCGGGTATACGTTCAGATTCAGATATGTTTACGCTGGGCTATGCATTCCGCCCCTGGCAAGACGGCAAGGCTATCGCCGACGGTCCATCTATTCTCAGCTACATACGAGAGACTGCTGAAGAATATGGTATTGACCGCCACATCCGTTATGGTCACAAATTACTGGCAGCTGATTGGCATTCGGCGCAGGCAGTCTGGATACTCGAGGTTGAGTGCGTCGCCACGGGCGAGCGGCTGCAGTTTCGCACGCACTTCCTGAGTATGTGCAGTGGCTACTACAACTACGAGCAGGCTTACCGGCCTGAATTTCCTGCTGAGCAGGTCTATCAGGGCCGTATTGTACAGCCTCAGTTCTGGCCTCAGGAGCTCGATTACGCTGGTAAGCGTGTGGTGGTCATCGGCAGCGGAGCAACCGCCGTCACCATTGTACCCGCTATGATCGACAAAGCTGCCCACGTGACCATGCTGCAGCGCTCCCCTACCTATGTGATGACGCTACCCGGTGAAGATACGCTCTACCAGCGGCTGGCACGCTGGCTGCCACAGCGATTTGCTTACGAGCTCACGCGCTGGCGCAATCTGCTATTTGGTATGGCTTTTTTCAAAATGGCCCGCTCTTTTCCCGAAAAAACAAAGCAGTTCCTGCTCCGACAGGTCGCACGCCAGTTGCGACCAGGCTATCCGCTGCAGCCTCATTTTACCCCTACCTACAAGCCCTGGGATCAGCGGCTGTGTATTGTGCCCGATGGCGATCTGTTCAAGGCTGTCAACACCGGAAAAGCGGATATTGTAACCGACGAAATTGATCATTTCACGGAGAAAGGCCTGCAACTCACTTCCGGCCGCCAGTTGGAAGCAGACATTGTCGTCATGGCCACGGGTCTGAAAATTAAAATTCTGGGTGGTGCCCGTATCCGGGTAGACGGACAGCAACCGGATACGCGAGAGCTAATAGCCTACAAAGGAATGATGCTCAGCAATATACCCAACATGGCTATTGCTTTTGGCTATACCAACGCCTCATGGACGCTCAAAACAGACCTGACAGCCAGCTACATTTGTCGCCTATTGCAGTATATGGATCGCCACGGCCATGCGATCGTCGTTGCCCGACCTGCGCCTGATGTGATGCCTGAGCCCTTCCTCGATTTTGATTCGGGTTATGTAAAACGTGCCAGTGACATCTTGCCCCAACAGGGTTCGCGGCGTCCATGGCGTGTCTACCAGAATTACCTGCAGGACATGCTCACCATCCGGTACGGACGAATAGCTGACGAGGAATTGCATTTTGGTAAAAGGGGGCAGATGCCCTGATGAAATAACAACCGTATGAAACTCTCAGATAAGGTGGCGATTGTAACAGGGGCAGGAAGTGGTATAGGCCGTGCCCTTGCCTTACAGCTGGCCGATAAGCACTGCCATCTCGCTTTGGCAGACATTGATGCTGCCGGACTCGCAGAAACACGGTCAATGCTTCAAAATACAGGCGTGCGGGTTAGTCAGCATGTGCTGGATGTAAGCGATCGTCCTGCTGTTAGGGCACTGCCCGAACAAGTATTACAGATTCATGGACAGGTCGATTTGTTGTTCAACAATGCGGGGGTGGCCTTGGGCGGCAATTTTTTACAGCTGCGGGAAGAGGATTTTGACTGGCTGCTGGACATCAATTTCCATGGGCTGGTGAGCATGACCCGAGTTTTTCTGCCCTTGCTGCTGGAGCGCCCGGAGGCTCGCATTATCAATATCTCCAGTATTTTTGGCATAATCGCTCCTCCCGGACAGACAGCTTACGCAGCTAGTAAGTTTGCGGTACGAGGGTTTTCACACGCATTGCGGCATGAGCTTGCTAAAAGCTCTGTGGGGGTGACGGTGGTGCACCCCGGCGGTGTTGCCACAGCTATTGCCCGCAATGCGCGCGTGGCAGAGAGTGGCACACAGGAGGAACAGGCAGCCCGACTGGCATTACAGGAAAAATTGCTGCGCATGCCGCCCCAAAGGGCTGCGGCCATGATTATTAGTGGGGTGGAAAAAAAGAAGGTACGAATATTCATTGGTACCGATGCAAGACTGATGGCTTGGCTCGAATGGCTGAGCCCCCTCTCCTATTGGCAGTTTATACGCAAAATCGCCTCTTCAATCGAAAAGGCAACTTAGTCATCTAATAAAACAACCTTGGGCGGTGCTTCCGCCCAAGGTTGTTTTATACAGAACTAGTGCTGCACCAACAGCCTTACCGTCCGCGGAGGCTGGTTTCCAATCCTGATGGTCAGCGTATACACACCATTTGGCAGTGAACTAACGTCCAACGGATACAACTCTGTTGGTGCTTCTGGAAGTTGCTGCAACAGCACCTGCTTGCCTGTGAGATCCTGGAGTATTAGTTCAACCTCCTGATTCTCTAGATCGCTGAGATCCAGATAGGTCAGGTCAGTGGCAGGATTGGGAAAAAGCATAGTGGCCAAATCAAGGCTGTTCAAATCAACAACGCTACCTGTAACCTGCTCCTGCAGATTTTGCATACTGCTGCCAACAAACAGTACATCCGAGAACGTTGCAGTGACATCGCTGCCGGGAGAACTGCCATAAACAACCATACCTACTTGTATACAACTATTCATAGCAACCGAAGCAACCATGGATTGTGTCCACTGTACTCCGTTTGCCGAGGTAAAGCCTACAATCTGGTTGTTGACTCGCACCAATCGCAGCCAAAATCTGTTGATGGCTACTGAATTATTGACACTTCCTGTTCCGTTAGTGACATTCCTGATCTCCCGACGAAGTATAGTTTGTCGGTTATGAAGCAGGGTCACTTTCTTAGATCCTCCACCGAGTGTTTCACGCATGGTTATGCCGGCAAAGCCAAGTCCATTGAGACTAGTAACCCGGACTTGTATGCTACCGTTGCCGCACAACATCCTGCCCACAAACGCTGACTGGTCATTTGTCTGGCCAAAGGGCGGCGAGAAACAATTACTACTACTTACCGTATACACGCCGGTTTGCGGGTTGAAGCTGGCTGCATTACCATCTACACAGTTGATGCCATTGGGAGGTGCCGACATACCACAGGGAAGACCTGTAACCGTCACCTGACTCACACAACTCACACTATTACCGCGGGCATCGGTTGCGGTTACAGTCACTGGCACAACACTACCCAATTGCAGACAGCTTATATTTCCTACCGATGTCTGTAAAGAAGGAGTACCGCAAGCATCGCTGGCTGTAGCCAGCGATGAAGCTGTGAGTGGTTGTATTGACTGCCCGTTAATTACGACGGTCAGTGGGTTGCAAGTTATGGTCGGAGGTGTTACATCGGTTAGCTGGACATTGAAACTACAATTGGCCGTGTTCCCCAAGGCATCGGTAACGGTCAGGGTCACCGATTGCGGACTACCCGATGACAACATACTTCCTGCTAATGGTTGCTGCACAATGGTATTAGTACCACATCCAGGTGTCAGGTTAGCCATCGAAGTGTAGTTGGGCAGTTGCGCTGTGCATAAAGGTCCGGCGGCAATACTCTGCTGCGGTGGACAGCTGATGGCTGGTCCGGAGCAGTTGCCTGGCGCTGTAGTTACCCCTGCAGATGCCGGACTCGTGGCTGCTGTGTTTAAGTCGCATTGGCAGCGCGTC
>CAZYAO010000007.1:111022-118113 GCA_964645715.1 uncultured Saprospiraceae bacterium | reverse complement strand
CGCCGGCGCGGTAGCTGGCCGGCGGCAGGGCCGCAAAACGTATTTCGCACTGGCCGCGCCCGTCGGTGGTGAGGCTGCCGCTGGCGATGGCATCGCCCTCGCCGCTGTCAGGCCACCAGCCACGCCAGCCGCGCCAGCTGTAGGAAAGGCTGCGCTTGACGGTGTAGCGCAGGGTGGCGCCGGCCACCGGCGGCCCTGCATAACTCATGGCGGTGGCCGTAATGGCCACCGTATCGCCCAGCCGCGGCGCATCGGCCGGCAGCGGCAGTGATACCTCAAAACGCGGCCGCTTGTAAGCCTCCACGGCAAAGTAAGTGGTGCTGTTGTCGACATCGGCCTGCAGACTCATATTGCCGGTGAGTACTCCTTCGGGCAGCACAAAACTGCCGCTGATGCTGCCGAAGATATTGGCCTGAAAATCCTGGGTGCTCACCACCTGCCAGTTGGCGTCGCGCAGCTGTACGGTCAGCCGGCGACCAGCCATCACCGCAGGCATGTTGCGCTGGTCGTACTGTACCACCAGCCCTTTGAAATACACCTTCTGTCCGGGCCGGTAGATGGCACGATCGAGGAAAAAGTGTACTCTCGTCTGGCGCTCGCGCTGGCGGTTGATGTCGTAAATATACCAGGGGTCGGGGGTCTCAAACACATCCTTGCCTTTGGACAACCGCAGCCGCAGGTAGGCATTGTCGTTGCCCTGACCGGGCACGACAAAGCGGCCGTCGGCATCGCTGTAGACAGGCGCACCTTCGTCCCAGCGCGATTCATTGCGGTAGTCGGCCGACCGGCGCAGGGGTATGGCCTTGACGCCTGCCAGCGGGGCACCGCTGCTGCGGTCAACGACGATAAACTCGCGCCGCTCTTCCTCCGGATGCTGCAACAGCCCCAGCTGGCTTACCGCAAAAGAGAAGGCGAGGGTGTTGTCTTGGGGATCAAACTGCGGGTCAGCCGACAGCAGCAGCAGGTAGCGGCCGGGCTTGAGCGGCCCGAAGGACAGTTCGGTGTTGTGGGAGCGAAAATCGCCGGGATTGGTCAGTGCGGACTGCCACGCCTGCAGGGGCTTGAGACCCGCATAGTAGGCCATCAGCTTGTCGTCGCCCATGTTTTTGGTACGGCCGTCGTCATTGACGATGCGGGCGTAGACCTTGTCGAGATTGCGGTAATTGACCAAAAAAAGTCCCTGGCTGCCGGGCAGATACACCCGCTCAACCTGCCCGTCGAGGCTGCGCTGACGGATGTCGGCTGCCAGTACAGCTGCCTGCGCAGCCAGCAGCGGATGCTGCTGATCGCCCTCGAGCTGGCGGCAAATTTTTTCGGCCTCCGCCCAGGCAAATCGGTATTCGTGGGTTTCTTCGCGCTGCCGGTCATAGCGGTGTCCCTGCGCGTGCTGCCAGCGCGCGATGGCCAGCTGTATAGCCGCCTGCGACCAGGGGTCGCGTCGGCCGGCGAGCAGCTGGTCCAGCGCCGCCCGCAAGCGGGCAGGCGCATCAGCCGTGAGGAAATGCTCACTGACAAAGGCCAGTCGGCTGAGGTCGAGGTCGGTCAGGGCCGCCGGCTGGGTGGCTGCCTGCTGCAGCCGCCAGCGCAGCCCTTCCTGGTAGACGAGCAGCGTCCGGTACACAAAAGAACTGCTGTCGTGCGCCGGAAAGGTATAGTTGGCAAACACCTCCGCGGCCGCAAAAGCCTCCGGCTGGTCAAGGCGGAAAGCATGCACAGGCTCGGTGAGGTAAGCACGGGTATTCTGAAAATGGCCAATAGCCCGCTGCAGCAGCAGGTCGTAGAGCGTAGGGCGCAGCGACTGCAGGTTGTAGCCGGCCTGCAGCACGGCTTCCAGCTGTTCTATTGGCAGCTCGCGGCTGCGCAGGTCCTGCAGGCTGGCGAGGTAAAGACCTGTGCAGCTACGGATGAAGTCGGCCTCCGTCCACTCATCCATCGATGCCGGCGCCCCGCTGGTCAGGGGCGTGCGCTCCCGGATTTGCCAGCTGTTCTGTTCGAGGTAGTTGTAGTAAGTCTCTGCCAGCACCGACTGCAGCAGCGGCTTCAGGGGGTAGTCGGCCGTTGCCAGCTCCGCTTCCGCAAAGCTTATGGTCGAGAGCAGGCCGTCGCCCGCCAGCTCGTTGTTGTAGCCACCCCAGTGCAGGAGGGCCCGAAACGCCTGCACCGCCTGGCCGTCGGCCTGCGCGAGGCGGTAGAGTTGCAGGCTCTGGTCACGCGCCTGGCTGTACAGCCCCTCGTTGCTGAGGCTGTCGATGATTTTCCATTCTTGCGGGTATTGCTTGTTCATGCCGGGGATTTGTGCCTGCAGGCAGGCTGCAGTCAGGAGGAGGATGTATAGGGTGATGCAGCGTGGTTTTATCATGATATGCATGGTTTTTTGTTTGTATATATTTTGCGGCTTGCGCCGCAAAATATATCTACATTCTATTTGCCGGCGCCAGCCGGCAAATAGCAATTTTTTGTTTTTGCGGCGCCAGCCGCAAAAACTGAGCCTTGCGGCTCAGCTAAAGCGACGCACATCCACCTCCCGGTCCAGCATCTCGCCATCCAGCAGATACCGCACCAGCTGCTCCGCCCAATAAGGAGCCAGCGAAGCTCCCTTGGTGCCAAGCCCGTTGAAGACGGCCAGCTGCGGGTGGTGGGGGTGGCGCCCCAGCAACGGTCGCCGGTCGCGCACCGTCGGGCGCACAGCAGCCAGTTGCGACAATACCTTATAGGGCGTGCGGATCATCTCGTCGAGCTTCTGCTGTACAAAAGCGCGGCCGGCTTCCGTCGGCAGGTCATCGGCAAAGTGGTTGTTGCTGCTGCCGCCCACCCAGTAGTTGCCGGTAGACAGGGGCGCAATGAACACTTTGTTTTTGATCATTTTATCAAAAGAGGCTTCCGGAAACTGTACGATTAACACCTCGCCTTTATTGCCTTGCAAGGGCAAATAATTAAAATAAGGGTTGAACTTCATGCGCCAGCCCTCACAAAAGACGAGCTGCCGGGCATGGAGTTCGCCATAGCGGATGCCTGCAGAAGTCAGCTCGAGCCGGCTGTAGTCAAAGGCTTCGCCCAGCCAGCGGTCCTGCTGCTGCCAATGGGTGCGCAGGCGCTCGCAGATGCGCCAGAGGTCCACCTGGGCTGTCTGCAGTGTTTCGCCAAAGCCGAGGCAGGGGGCCGTAAAGCGGGCGTAGGCGCCGGGCGCCGCCCGCTCGGCCATATAGGGCGCGCAGCCGGGATCGGCGCTGCGCGCCAGCCAGTCATTTTCTTCTCCTCCGTGGGTGAAGACCCGCAGGATGTTGCGCGGGTGGTAGCAGGAGATGCCCAGCGACTCCTCGAGCTGCTGGTAAAACTTGCGGGCAAAGGGCAGCAGGGTGTCGGCTCGCCAGGTTTTTACATACTGCCGGCCGGTGAGCGGATTGATGATGCCCGCTGCTACCGAAGAGGCGGCCGTCTGCCCGGGAGCGTCGATGAGGTAACAGCGCTGCCCCCGCTGCTCCAGCAGGTAGGCGAGCAGGCTGCCGGCAATGCCCTGGCCGACGATGAGGAAGTCGGCAAATACGGGCGGCGTAGCGCTTGTCATGGCGATGGAGGTAGTGACTGTAAAAGGAGTTGCTGTCGCTTGGGCAGTGAGCGTACAACGAGCTCGTAGGAGTGGTCGATGAGCTCCCGCAGCAGCGCCTGGCTAAGGCTGCCTTCGAAGGAGACGGTATTCCAGTGGGTCTTGTTCATGTGGTAGCCCGGCTGCACCTCGGCATACTGCTCGCGCAGCTCCTCACTGCGCTGCGGATCGCACTTGAGGTTGACGCTCAGCTCGGGATTGTCAAGGCCCGTGAGGGCAAACATTTTGCCCATCACCTTGAACACGAGCGTATGCTCATCGAAGGGGAAGGACTCTTCCACGCCCGGCTTGGCAAGGCAGTAGTCGCGTAGTTGGTACAGATCCATGCGTACTGGGTGTAAAGCACAGTAAACAATTGGCATGCTTGGGCGGCACAGCCGCCCAAGCATGCGGTGTAAGCTAAATTATTCCTAAAGATGCACATTTTCTACAAAAACATTATCTTTGCAGCGCAAAAAAAGAGGCCCCATAGTTCAAGGGATAGAACGGAAGTTTCCTAAACTTTAAATCCAGGTTCGAGTCCTGGTGGGGCCACCCAACTTTCCCGCCTTGCCAGCGATGGCCGTCCAATATGAAAGAAAAAGAAAGCTACCAACTGCTGTACGAAGATGAGCAGCTGCTACTCGTGGCCAAGCCTTCGGGCCTGCTGTCGATTCCCGACCGCCACCAGCCCGACATACCGAGCCTGCAGCAGCAGCTGACAGCAGCCTATGGCCGCATCTGGACGGTACACCGCCTCGACCGCGAAACCAGCGGTGTCATCTGTTTTGCCCGCACGGAGGAGGCGCATCGCTCGCTCAGCCTGCAGTTTGAGAAGCGCACCGCCGGCAAATTCTACCTGGCGCTGGTCGACGGTCGCCTGCCCGACGACACCGGCCGCATTGCGCTGCCCATCGGTCCGCACCCGCGGCAGGAGGGCAAGATGGCCATCATCAGCCGGGGCGGCAAGGCTGCCCTCACCGACTACCGGGTGCTCGACCGCTATAAGGCCTTCAGTTGGGTAGAAGCGCAGCTTCACACCGGCCGCACCCACCAGGTGCGGGTGCATTTTCAGGCCATCGGCCACGCCCTGGCCGTCGATCCGCTCTACGGCAAGCGCTCAGCCCTCTTCCTGTCGGAGATCAAAGGCAAAAAATTCCAGCTCGGCAAATACGAAGAAGAGCGGCCGCTGCTGCAGCGCACAGCCCTACATGCGAGCCGGCTGCAGCTGTTGCACCCTGTCAGCGGCCTGCCGGTGCAGGCCGAGGCGCCACTGCCCAAAGACTTACGGGCAGTGCTTAGCCAGCTGGAGAAGTGGGGTAGGTAATAACTTTTGGTTTTTTTTGGCGGCAGCCGCCAAAAAAAAGCTGTATTCCAACTTTTGCGAAGCAAAATCTGGAATACAGCTTACAATTTTCAATTTGCACGAACGTGCAAAACGCCCGACCTTTACAGGCCACAAACAACCTCCATGCGCAACCTCCGACAAATTGCCCTGGCGGCCGGCCTTTTTACCCTCGCTCTGGCGGGAGCGCTGGCGCCACTTTCCAACCAGACGGCCAACGCTTTTCACTCACAGGAAGAGATCGACCTGTTTCGCCGTATGATGGCTATGCCGCCGGTAGATTCGTCCATTCTTTTTCCGACGGCTTCGACCTGCAAGGGTTGCCACGGCTATGACGCCAACGGCTACGCCATGGTCGACTTTTTGGGCAATGATGTCAACATCCACGACGACTGGAGCGCTACCCTGATGGCCAATTCGGCCAAAGATCCTTTCTGGCGCGCTAAGGTGAGCCACGAAATTCTCCTCAACGCCGGCCATAGTACGTCTATTCAGAGCAAGTGCACCTCCTGCCATGCACCCATGGGCCACTATACGGCCTTTTTCCGGGGCCACGAAAGTTATACCCTGGCCGACTTGCTGCAGGACACCATCGGCCTTGACGGTGTCTCCTGTTCGGCCTGCCACATGATCAGTCCCGACCAGTTGGGACAGCTGCACTCTGGTAATCTAAGTTATGATACCTCCCGCCTCATGTTTGGCCCTTTTCCGGGGCCTTTTGCGGCGCCCATGACCGATTTTGTGGGTTTCCGCCCCGTCTACGGGCCGCATGTGAGTCAGGCGGGTGTGTGCGCTTCCTGCCATACGCTGATTACGGAGCCCATCGGTGCCGATGGCGAACTGCTGGGCAGCACTTTTGTCGAGCAGGCGACTTACCACGAGTGGCTCAACTCGCTCTATGCTGAAGATCAGGAGAATGTAACCTGCCAGCAGTGCCACATGCCGGAGCTGGAGGAGTCGGTAGTCATTTCTTCCAACTACCTATTTCTGCAGGGGCGCAGCCAGTACTCGCGCCATGAGTTTGCCGGCGCCAATGCCTTCATGTTGCGCTTGATGAAGGAGCACCGGCAGGCGCTGGACATCAAAGCGCGGGAGGCCGACTTCGACGAGACCCTGGCGGCTACGCTGCGCATGCTGCAGCAGGAGTCGCTGGAGGCCGACCTGCAGTGGGCGGGTGTCGAGGCAGATACGGCCATTTTCAGCCTGCGGCTGCGCAACCGCGCCGGCCACAAGTTTCCTTCGGGCTACCCCAGCCGCCGCCTGTTTGTGTCCTTCCTGGTGTCTACGCCGGCAGGCGATACCCTCTTCCATTCCGGCGCCATGAATGCCCAGTACGAGCTGGTCGACGAAGACCTGCCGTTTGAGCCGCACCACCACATCATCCGCCGCCCCGATCAGGTGCAGATCTACGAGATGGTGGCCGGTGATGATCTCAATCCATTCACTGTCATGCTGGTGCGCGCCTCGGTCATGAACAAAGACAATCGCTTGCCGCCCCGCGGCTTCCACAGCAGTCATACGGTCTACGACACTACCCGCATCGTGGGCCACGCCCTCAGCGATCCCGACTTCAACCGCGACGGCGGACAGGAGGGCAGCGGGGCCGATGTGCTGTATTTCCATGTAGGCACTGGCGGCTACGAGGGGCCGGTACTGGTCAAAGCGCAGGTCTACTACCACTCCCTGCCGCCGCGCTGGGTCAACCCCATCTTTGAGGCCTCTACACCCGAGATTGAAAGCTTCCGCCAGCAGTTTCTGAGCATGGACAATGCGCCCGTGCTGGTGGCCGAGCGCAGCCTGACCGACGTAAATTTTCCGGTGGTGAGCGCCCTGCGGCGCCCTGCGCGCGCGGACGTGCGCGTGCACGTCTTCCCCAATCCGGTGGCAGAGGACATTCATTTCCGCCTCAGCAGCGCGAGCGCGCTGCGGCCGGCCACGGTAGCGATCTATGATATGTCGGGAAAAAAGGTGCTGCAGCTGCAGCCCCTGTGGACGGGGGGTGAAGGCAACTGGCAGGCTAGTGTGCCTGCCGTGGGGCTGGCGCCCGGGGCGTATAGCTGGCAGCTGCGGGATCGAGAGGGGGGGGTGCTGGGGAGTGGAAAGCTTATAAGGTAAATATGTTTTTGGGCGGCTGGCGCCGCCCAAAAACATATTTTTTGTGTG
>CAZYAO010000007.1:73257-110922 GCA_964645715.1 uncultured Saprospiraceae bacterium | reverse complement strand
CTGGCGCCGCCCAAAAACATATTTTTTGTGTGTTGGCGGCGCTAGCCGCCAACACTGAACACCTGTGTTTTGGGCGGCGCCAGCCGCCCAAAACACAGGCCACTCACGCTCTACGCTGCCCAAAAATCTCCACAATCAACCGATTAATCTCTTTCAGCGACTGCAGCGCATCCGTGCGCATGCGCTCATAGGTATCGTGAGCTGACTTATCGCGCTC
This sequence comes from uncultured Saprospiraceae bacterium, assembly GCA_964645715.1. Classification (GTDB taxonomy): domain Bacteria; phylum Bacteroidota; class Bacteroidia; order Chitinophagales; family Saprospiraceae; genus JAUMBM01. The sequence continues at coordinate 110,705 of CAZYAO010000007.1, read as the reverse complement.
AGCACTAAAGGGATTGGGGCGCTTGCTGAGGTTTTGTTCCATCTCCTGGTAGTGGCTCACAAAATGGTTGATGAGCGCATTGTACTCAGTGTTGACGAGCTGTATGTCATCCCGTATATTGATCATACCTGCTGTGAAACTGGAACAATTGAGGAATAAACCCAGCTGGTTAGCCGTAGGTTGGCAGTGCGGTCTGCTCTGGCGGAAGCTCTGCTGAATATTGTTGGCTAGTTCGCGGGTGCGGGCAAAATCCGTGCCTGTGATGATCTCCCGAATGTCTGCCGGCTCCTCAAACGCAATCTGGCTGGCGAGGCGGCGGCGGCTGTCGAGTAGCTTTTCACGCAGGGCGAGCATGCGCTCGGAGATAGCCGTCGATAGCTGAATCTCCAGGGTGAAATCCTGCAGTTCGGTACGATGGATGCTCAGCAGGGTATCGAGCTGTTGATACATGGTAATGGCTTCCTGCTGCCGGCGCGCGAACTCGCCGGGTTTCAGTCCCTGCAAGCCCTGATAGTTGTAGGTGTTGCTGATGACATTTTTGATGCCCAGCACCACCGTCTCGATGTTGACCCCCGTCAGCACATGCAGTACGCCCGTAAACACCCGGGTGAGCTGCGCGCTTGAGCTGAGCTGGCTGCCTATTTCTCTGCTCAGCGGCGAATGGAGTACTTCTTTGAGCCGCAAATGGCTGTCTTCGAGCTGCTTTTTGCTGAGGCGGTCTTTGTCGGGTATGGCAGTGTTTATCTTGCGGTATACGGAGTCAAACTGCGGGTAACTGATCGGGTTGCCCATCTCACCGCGCAGCTTGCTGAAGCGCATGACTTCATTAATGAGGGTCACCACATCCAGTTTGTCCTGCATGAGGTAGAGGCTCATCATCTGGTTGCAGGCGCCCTTCTCGTATGATGCATAGTGCTCGTCTAGTTCACGGCAGTCGTTTTCTTCCTCTGCTGCCACAGCCAGCCTGTAAGCCTCCGCCAGTGGGCCGGTCAGCGGCAGTTGCAGGAATTCACTGCGATACAGTGCCAGCGTCCGCTTTTTGGCCGGCAGATTCAGCAACAGCAGGTAGTTGTCGGTCAGCCACTGCTGGCTGCCGCGACTGCCGCCCTCCTGCACGCTGATATCCTTCCACAGCGCAAGTCCCTGCAACAGCAGCTGCCGGCCCTGGGCGGTATTGCCTTGCTGCAGGTTGAGCCGCGCATACTGCAGCAGCGACTGCCCCAACAGCCGTTGGTAGCGGATTTCTGTCGGATAAAGTTTCGAAAAATGCTGGTCGATCAGCAATTGTTGCGCGCCCAGCGGCAGGACCGCAGCAGCGGGCATATCCTTGTAGAGCGCGCAGACAAGCAGCTGGTTGTATTCAAAAGCTATTTGCTGCAGCCAGCTGCGGTCGGCCGCCGACAGCTGGTCGGCAGCGGTGGTCTGCAGCAGCCGCTGCAGGCGCTGCTGCGAGCCGCCTGCCAGGGCATCGCCCTGCAGTTGCTGCTCAGCGCCCGCAATGTCGCCCTGAAGCAGCAGCCAGACGGCACGAAGTGCCTCCGGCCGGGCGTTGCTGAGTTGGAGGGCCGACAGCTGGCGGGATAGCTCCGCTATCTTTGTCCGCTGCGCACCAACGGACTGGTTGAGTTGGCCCAACTGCAGGGCATAGTCGGTGGCCGACAGCAGTTGCTGTTGGTTGAGGTGGAGGAGCTGCTGCTGCCGTTGTTCCTGTCGGTGCTGCAGATTCTTTTCGGCCGTGGCGCGCAGCTGTTGTTCCAACTGGTAAGTAAGCGTTGCGGCTAAGGGAGAGGGAGCAGCGGCGGCGGCTGACAGCTCTCCCGGCCCGGCGGCGAGGAGCATGCAGCATAGCAGCAGCAGGTGGTGCAGTGGATTTTGCATGGTTGACGTGGTGTATGGTGATTTACAGATGTCCGGCCTGTGGTATGGCCGACAGAATTAATGACGTACAAACGCGGGTAGTGCCGCTGTTTAGTATGTTTTTCATAAGGAATGTTAATTTTTTTTGCAAAAAAAGCTGAAGCTGCCATATAAGAACTTTATAGCTTGTTATGGCAAAATAAAATACTGACAGATCCGTTTTTTCTAGCTTTTTTAGTAAAGATCAAAAAAATAAACATTCGTACATTGCTAACACGTATTGGCGGACGGGAGCCGCCAATACGTGTTTTTTTTGCCTTTTTTTTGCGGCCAAAGCCGCCAAAAACTGTTTCTTTGTTTTCGCAAGCAGGCGCAGCCGCTTGCGGAAATAAACCAAAACACAGCATGTACAAGTACTACAACCTCCTCCCACTGCTATTTTTGGCAATCACCACCTGGAGTTGCCGCACGGCTGCCGACTTCTCTTTTGAGCAGCTGGCGGTGAGCTGGCAGCTCGACGAAAACGTCACCACCGATGGCAAGACCCGCCATACGGCTACTTTTAGCTTTACCAATAAAGGCGAGCAGCGCCTGGGCGACAAGGGCTGGGCGCTCTACTGGAACCAGGCGCCCCGCATGGTCACGGGCAACAGCGGCAAGCTGCGGGTAGAAAACCTCGGCGGCGATTTTTACCGCCTCACACCCCTCAAGGGTTTCTCGCTCAGGCCGGGGCAGACGGTAGCGATGAGCTATACCTCTGACAGCTGGCTGATCAAGGAGTCGGACGGCCCCCGCGGGCTCTTTTTTGCGCGACAGCGCGGCGAAACGGAAGAGACGGTGGTCGTTAGCGACTTTAGTCTGCAGCCGTTTACCCGGCCGGAGCAGTACAATCGCTCGCCGGCCGACCAGGCGCCGATGCCGGATGCCGAATGGCTTTTTGCCCAAAACGAGCGCCTGAGCATGCTGCCTACGACCAAGTACGATCCCTTCCTGCCGGCGCCGGCCAAGTGGGAGGCGCTGCTGGGCGAGTATGTGCTGCCCGAAAAGCCGCGTATCAGTTGCCCGGTGGCCTTGGCCGATGAGGCGCGCTATCTAGCCAATGAGCTGTACAACCGATTTGGTATCGCGGCTTTCCCGCAGATCAACGGGCAGGGGGGCGACATACAGCTGTCGGTCAACACCGGCATAGCGTCGGCAGCGGGCTACCGCCTGTCGGTCGACCGCAACAGCGGGCTGCTGCTGGAGGCGGGTGGCGATGCGGGCGCTTTCTACGGGGCGCAGTCGGTGCTGGCGCTGGTGAAAAAAAATTATAATGGCCGCTACGAAGTGCAGGCTTGCCGCGTTGAGGATGCGCCGGCCTTTGACTACCGCGGACTGCACATCGATGTGAGTCGCAACTTTCAGTCGAAGGAGACGATGCTGCGCATGATCGACCTGATGGCGCAGTACAAGCTCAACAAGCTGCTGTTTTACCTGACGGAGGATGAGGGCTGGCGGCTCGAGATCCGCGGTCTGCCGGAACTGACGGAGGTGGGTGCGCGTCGCGGTTATCTGCATCGCGACAGCCTCTACCTGCAGCCGGCCTATGGCTCGGGCCCCGACCCCGACGATCCGGCTTCTACCGGCAATGGCTACTACCGCCGCGAGGAGTTTGTCGAAATGCTCCGCTACGCGCGCGAGCGCCACATCGATATCATCCCCATGGTCAACCTGCCGGGCCACGCCCGGGCGGCCATCAGGGCGATGGAGCTTCGCTACGACCGGCTGCTGGCCGAGGGCAAGCCCGAGGAGGCTGCCCGCTACCGGCTCATTGATCCCGCCGACACCTCCCGCTACCTGTCGGCCCAAGGGTATTTTGACAATACCGCCTGCGTATGCCAGGAGCAGGTATATCATTTTTTTGAGTGGGTGCTGGACGATATCATTGCTATGTACAAGGAGGCGGGTGTGCCGCTGCAGATGATGCATACGGGGGGCGATGAGGTGCCGGCAACGGCCTTTACGGGCTCGCCCGTCTGCCAGGCGTTCATGGAGCAGCATCCGGAGATTAAGAACACGCGCAACCTGCAGGCCTTGTTTTTCGGGCGCGTCGCGGAGCTGATTCGCGCCCGCGGACTGGAGACGGGCGCCTGGGAGGAGGCTGTCATGCTGTACGAAGCCGACGGAAGCTGGAAGCCCAATCCGGCCTACGTGGACAAGCAGGTGTATCCCTACATCTGGAACAGTGTGTGGGGCAACCAGGATCTGGGCTACCGCCTCGCCAATGAGGGCTATCCGGTGATTCTTTGCAATGTGTCCAATTTTTATTTTGACCTCGCCTATACCAAGGATCCGCGGGAGCCGGGGCTCTACTGGGCGGGTTTTGTGGACACGGAGGATGCCTTCTCCTTTGTGCCCTACAACCTGTTTGAGAGTGCCCGCTACGATGAAATGGGCAGGCCGCACAATCCGGAGGTCGACTTTGCCGGTATGCAGCGGCTGACGGACACGGGCAGGAAGAATATCGTGGGGCTGCAGGCGCAGTTGTGGAGTGAGACCATCAAGGGGCGCGGCATGCTGGAGTACTACACCCTGCCCAAGCTGCTGGGCTTTGCCCAGCGCGCCTGGGAAGGGCAGCCATACTGGAGCGGGCAGGGCGAAGCCGCCCGGCAGGCCGCCTGGAACCGCTTTATGAATACGGTGGCGCGGGTGGAGCTGCCGCGGCTCGACAGTTGGAAGGGGGGCTTCAATTACCGCCTGCCGCCACCGGGCGTGCGGCTGGCAGATGGCAAAATCAGGATGAATACGGCTTATCCGGGTTATACCATCCGCTTTACGACCGATGGCAGCGAGCCGGGGCCGCAGAGCCGCCGCTACACGGGGCCGTTTACGCACACAGGCGTGCAGATCAAAGCGGCCTGCTTTGATGAGCGCGGGCGGATGGGCTTTGTGACTTCCTGGAAGCCAGCGGAATAATGCTTGGGGGTGTTTTTTTTAAAAATGCCCCCAAGCAGCTGTTTTTTGCTTTACTTCGCTGCTGAAAGCAGTGAAGTGGGGAGTGCATAAGGCGTTGCAGTAAAGCAGTGCATGAAGTGTTGTTCGTCTGCTAAGCTGACACGAACAAGCCCCTTGGCTAGTGCACTAAGCGGTGCACCCCGATAGTGAAGTAAAGCAAAAATACGCTATATGTTTGAATACGCAGAAAAAGTAGCCGCCCAGCTGTCACTACTGACGAGCTGCCAGGCGGAGAAGCTGCAGCAGGTAGCCCAGCTCATGGCCAACACCCTGCTGGAGGATCGCATTATACACACTTTTGGTACGGGCCACTCGCACATGATTGGTCTGGAGTTGTTTGTGCGTGCCGGCGGGCTGGCCAACGTCAATGCGATGCTCGACAGCATTGTCATGACGGCTGAGGGTGCGCGCCGCAGCGCCGAGATCGAGCGGGTGCCAGGCCTGGCGAAGATCATCTGGGACCAGCACCAGATTGCTGATGGCGACCTCATGCTGGTCGTATCCAACTCGGGCCGCAATGCCATGCCCATCGAGATGGCGGTGCTGGCCAAAGAGCGGGGGCTGCCGGTGGTGGCCATCACTTCCCTCGAGCAGTCGACCCGCTACCCTTCACGCCATCCCTCGGGCCGCAAGCTGATGGACATTGCCGACATCGTCATCGACAACTGCGTCCCCTCCGGCGATGGTCTCATGCACATCGCTGGCAACCTGACAGGCCCCATCTCGACCCTTTCAGGCGTGTTTCTGGTCAACCTGCTGGCCACAGAAGCCATGAAGCTGGCCGCCGCCCAGGGGGTGCGACTGCCTGTCTACCATAGCCAAAATATCGACGGCTTCAGCAACGAGGAGTTGTATGCGCGCTATGCGGCGCGGGTAAAGCATCTTTGATGTTTTTTGGGGCGGTTGGGCCGCCCCAAAAAACATGATATGGCGTTGTTTTTTGCTTTTTGAAAAAAAGCAAAAAACAACATAGCCCGTTTTGGCGGCGAAGCCGCCAAAACCACCCACGCTTATTTTTTGCTTTTTAAAAAAGCAAAAAATAATATAAAACATTGTTTTGGCGGCGAAGCCGCCAAAACCACCCCTTCTTACCGCACCCGCTTCACCCCCCTAACCACCGACCGCAGCCCGCCCCGGTGAAACCTATTGACTGCCACCACGTAATACTGATAGCCGCTACCGCGCCTAAGCGCTTGGTCCTCAAAGCTGAGGCAATCCTGTTGGGGGGCGAAGGGGCTGAGGTGGATGAGGCGGGCCGGCTCGGGCGCCGCCGCGCCCCGGGGCCGCTCGCTGCGATAGACCGCATAATAGTGCGGCTGTCGGTCGACAGGCAGGGGAGCGAGGGGGTGGCTCCAGCGGAGCAACACCTTGCCCTGGCTGTAGCGGAGGCGTTCGAGGGCGGGCGCCTCGGGCTTGCCATAGAGGCCTTGCTGCGGCCGCAGCGGCCAGCGGGCGGGGCTGCTGTAGAGGCGCTGCAGCGAATCGCGCACGCCCAGGCGGTTTTCCAAAATTTTTTGGGCATTGAAGTGGATGCTGCCGGGGCTGCCGGTATACTGCCGCCGCCGCTCGATCTGCTGCGGAATCTCCGAAGGATTGCGCCAGCCGGCATTGTCGTTGTCGACTTTGTAGACGGCGTGGCCGATGATGACCGGGGTGGGAGCGCTCCGCTCATGCCACCAGTCGAGCAGCAGCTGGTAGTCGGCCAACTGAAAGCCTATGTGCCAGTAGAGCTGCGGTGCCACATAGTCGATCCAGCCGCGCTCTATCCAGTGCAGCACGTCGGCATAGAGGTCGTCGTAAGTGGTGACGCCGGCCCGGGTGGCCGACCCCCTCGGGTCAACAGACTGGTTGCGCCACACGCCAAAGGGGCTGACGCCGAAGGCCAGCCAGGGCTTGCGCTGCTTGACGAGTTCGTAAAGGTCGCGCACCAGCGCGCTGGTATTGCTGCGCCGCCAGTCGGCCAGCTTGCTGCCCGCGGGCGCATAGCGCCGAAAGCTGGCACTGTCGGGGAAAGCCTGCCCCTGCAGCGGGTAGGGGTAAAAATAGTCGTCGATGTGCAGTCCGTCAAGATCGTAGTGGGTGACGAGCTCGTCCACCACTTCCAGCAGGTGCTGCCGCACCTCGGGGATGCCCGGGTCAAAATACAGCCTGTTGCCGTAGGTGAGCAGCCAGCTGCGCCGGCGATAAAAAGCGTGGCTGGCCGCCAGCGCGGCCGTGTCGAGGCTGACCGTTGCGCGGTAGGGGTTGATCCAGGCGTGAAATTCAATGCCGCGGGCGTGTGCCTGCGCAATCATATAGGCGAGGGGATCAAAATTGTCGGCCGGCGGCAGCCCCTGTCGGCCGGTGAGGAATGCCGACCAGGGGGCATGGCGGCTGGGGTAAAAAGCGTCGCCCGCCGGCCGCACCTGGAAGAAGAGGGTATTGATGCCTGTCTGCTGCAGTGCGTCGAGCAGCTGGTCGTATTGTGCCCGCAGACGGGCAGGGTCGGTGCCGGCCTGCCGCGGATAGTCGATGCCCGAGACGGTGGCGATCCAGGCTCCGCGCAGTTCGACCTCCGGTGACTGGCTGAAAGCAGCGAGGGGGGTGAGGCATAGAAGCAGAAAAAAGCGATACATAGTGGTGTGATGTGGGTGGATAAAACTAACCCGCCTGGCGGCGGTCTTTGGCCGCATTGATGGCTTTTTACTTGTATGCGGCAAGCTGTTGCTGGTGGCTGTGATGGCGCCCCTGACTGCTGCAGCGATTTTTATAGCCACTACAAGGCCGCTGCGGACCTGCCTAATGTCGGCCCTGGCCCGGAAAAACATGTTCAGCCATGAGGTAGGCCTTGAGGAAGGCCGTCGCATCAATACCGGTGGCCTCCTGTTTTTCGTCGAAGAAGGCAAACAGCTGCTCCATGGGCATATTGCCGGTGAGCTCGTCTCGCGCCATGGGGCAGCCGCCGTAGCCGCGGATGGCACCATCGAAGCGGCGGCAGCCGTGCTCGTAGGCGGCTTCGACTTTTTCGCGCCAAGTGGCGGCGGTGGTGTGGAAGTGCGCACCGATCTCCAGCGCCGGAAAACGCGGGATGAGCTGCTCAAAAAGGTAGCTGATGCTGGTGGAGGAGGCAACACCTATGGTGTCGGACAACTGGAAGATGCCAATGCCCTCCTGGGCGAGGGTCTCGACCCAGCGGATGACCACCTCGGCATTCCAGGGGTCGCCATAGGGGTTGCCAAAGCCCATGCTGATATAGATGACCAGCTGCTTGCCGGTCTGCTGGCAGAGCGCCTGTATTTCGGTGACCCGCTCGACCGACTCCGCAATGGTGGCGTTGGTGTTGCGCAACTGGAAGGTTTCGGACACAGAGAAGGGGTAGCCGAGGTAGCTGATGGTCTGGTAGGCGGCGGCCTGCTCAGCTCCACGCTGGTTGGCCACGATGGCCAGCAGGCGGCTGCGGCTGTTGGCCAGCTCCAGCGAGGTCAGCACCTCAGCCGTATCGCGCATCTGCGGGATGGCTTTGGGACTGACAAAGCTCCCAAAGTCAAGGGTGTCGAAGCCCACCCGCAACAGCGCATTGAGGTAGTTGATTTTGGTCTCGGTGGGGATGAAGGTCGCAATGCCTTGCATCGCATCCCGCGGACACTCTATGAGCTTGATCATTGCTGGAATTCATGTGTTCTTGGTCGCTAAGATACGGGTTTTTTTTATACAAAGTTGGGCGGCAACTGCCGCCCAACTTTGTATAAAGATACCTGCAGCTTGAAATTTTTCGAAGAAAAATTTCAAGCTGCTCAAGGCAATTCATTGTCAGTAAGGCGCGTATTCTGTAATATTGAGGCAAATTAACCGTACACATCCATGGAAAAGTATCGCAGTGTATTGACCGTCATCGGTTTTTTATTGGCGGGTACGGGCTTTTTGGCCTTGATTGTCAGTCTGGTAGGCCTTGAGCTGCAGTGGCTGGTCTGGTTAAAAAAGCTGGGCGGAGTCGCCAGCTTTGTCATCAAGCTCGCCATGGCACTGGGCGGCCTGCTGCTGGTTTATGTCGCGCAGGTCGACTGGCGCGAAGAAGCATAGTTTTTTTTGTTTTTTTTGTGGAAAATGCGGGGGTGCTGCGACTAATAAGGGTGCTGTTTTTGGGCGGCCCAAGCCGCCAAAAACTTACCTCACTCGCTATGAAGGTAGCGAGTGAAGCACCATTTCGGCGGCGCAAGCCGCCAAAAACCAACTTCACTCGCTGCGAAAGCAGCGAGTGAAGCACTATTTCAGCGGCGTCAGCCGCCACCCCCTCCTTTCTTTCGCTGCCGCAGGCAGCGAAAGAAAGCCACAAAAAAAAACAGTATGCCTGAACAAACTACCTACGAAAAAAGCCAAATCCCCATCAAAGCCTGGGCAGAAGAAGACCGCCCACGCGAAAAAATGAGCCTCAAAGGCCGGCATAGTCTCACCGATGCCGAGCTCCTCGCCATTCTACTGGGCTCCGGCACTCGCGACGAGACGGCCGTGGCCCTAGCGCAGCGTATACTCGCCGACATGAACAACGACCTGCTGGAGCTGTCGCGCCTGTCACTGAGCGATCTAAAGCGGTTTCGGGGGGTGGGGGAGGCGAAGGCCATCACCATCATGGCAGCGCTCGAACTGGGGCGTCGGCGACAACTGAGCCCCCTGCGCGAAAAACCGCAGGTACAGTCGAGCCGCGATGCCTTCGATGCCATCGGCAGCCAGCTGGCCGACCTGCTGCACGAGGAGTTCTGGATTCTTTGCATGAACCGCGCCAACCGCATCCTGTCGCGCGACAAAATCAGCAGCGGTGGGGTCGCAGGTACCGTGGTGGATGCCAAACTGGTCTTCCGACGCGCAATCGACCAGAATGCGAGCGCTATCATTCTGGTACACAATCACCCCAGCGGCTCCCGCAGTCCCAGCCAGGCAGATCTCGAACTCACCCGCAAACTCGTGCAGGTGGGCAAGGCGCTGGACCTGCTGGTGCTGGATCACCTGATCATCACCAACGGAGGGTATTACAGCTTTGCCGATGAAGGGGTTTTGTGAGCTTAGTTGTTTTTGCTGCATGCTCAGCAAAAACAACTATTTCCCATAGCGGGCGGCAAACTTTCGCCGGATTACCTCCTGTACCGTCACCCCCTCAATCTTGCTCTCCAGCCAGGAGATAATGTCGAGGTAGAGGAAGGGGCGGCGCTCGAAGCGGCGCTGTTCAAGTTCAACCAGCTTTTCTTTGAGCAGGATGAACTCCTCCTTGAGGGCCGACATTTTCATGCGCGGCGTCTTGCGCAAAAACTGGATGATGACCTTCTGCACCTCGTTGAGCTCCTCGGCTTTGAGCAGAAAGCGGTAGACCGACTTGAGCTGGTACTCTACCAACTGCCGGTTGCCCATCTCAAAATGGGCAATGAGGTTGAGGATACGTGCAAAGCTCTGAATATCTTCCCGGTAGTCGGGGTTTTTCTGGTTGATGATGCGGTTGAGGAAGTCAATGGCGCGGCTGTTGTCGCCGCTGCCAAAATAGAGACAGGCAATGCGATAGTAGAAGACGAGCTCGCGGTGCTGGTCCCAGTTGTAGGTATCGTCGTCGATGATCTTCAGCAGCCCGGGTACCAGCGTTAGGCCTTCCTTGAAGGTGCCTTCCATGAAATGCCGCTTGATGAGGTGTATGTAACGGTAGAGGTGATACAGCCCCTCGAGATTGCGGTCCTCGCCAAAGTCATGTGTCGCATAGAAGGTCTCTAACTCCTGCAGCACCTCCACAAAACGCGGAAAGTGCACGATGTTGTAGAGGGCGTTGAGCAGGTTGTGCATGGCCTTGAGGTACATGGCGCCGTGCAGACTGATCATGTGCGGATGCTCCCGGAAGAGGTCTACCCATCGCTGGGCATAGCGGTAGCAGAGCGGAAAATCCTGGGCAATATGGTGGTACCAGATGAAGGACTGGCAGTAGTAGATGCGCCCCCAAAAGTCCAGCTCCTGAAAGCTGGTAGAGGGCAGCTGTGACTGAAAGAGCTGCTTCAGCTGGTGGTAGTCGCGCTCGTTGCGCACAAAACCAATGCGGAGGTAAAGCCCGTACATGCGCAGGCTTAGGTTGGAGAAGCGATGCGAGGACTCGATCTGCCGCGTGAGCAGATTGGTCTCATCGGCCAGCTGCTCTGCCCGGCCTTCGATGCTGCGCATGATGTACTGGCCTTCAATGCGCTTTTCAAACTCGAGAATCTCCAGCGCCTGGTTGAGCATGCCTGCCGCGCGGGCGCGCTCTTTGGCCTTTTCAAGGATGTCCAGCGCCTGCCGGTAAAGTCCCTTGTTGTAGAGCAGGCGCGCATAGTCGATGTTCTCCCGAATGAGAATGTCCTCGTTGTTGCCCTTGTTGAGCAGCCGCAGGCTGATGAGCAGCTGCTTGTACAGGTGCGCTTTTAGGTTGGAGAGCTGCGTCTTCTTGATGCCGGGGATTTTCTGGAGCAGCTGCTCCTCTTCGTATTCTCCCTGGCGATCGAGAAAATCAAACAGCTGCAGAAACAGAATGTCTGACGAAGCCTGATTGCGTTTCACAAATAACCGAAAGTGCCGCTTCTCTGCCCGGCTAAGCGAATTGATGAGCTGCATCAGGTCGTCGGTTTTTTGCTTGGGCATTGTAAAATTGCGTTTAGTAATTGATTGATAGTCAAATATTAATTTAGTAAATATGGCTGATAAGGGTTTGTACTAATAGACATTTTGTATAGTCGCATGATTGGCAAAAGGAAATACCTTTGATTGGTGCAAATCTATGCTTTTATTTTTTTAATTCTGCAATTTGCTTATGGCTGCCGATAAAGTCTATATTTTTGATACGACCCTGCGCGACGGGGAGCAGGTGCCGGGCTGCAAGCTTGACCAACAACAAAAGGTGATTGTTGCGCAGCAACTGGAAACACTGGGTGTCGATATTATTGAGGCGGGTTTTCCCATCTCCAGCCCGGGTGATTTCGAGGCGGTGGTGGCGGTCAGTGAGGCGGTGCGTGAGCCTGTCATCTGCGCGCTCTCCCGGGCCGTGGAAAAGGATATTGATGTGGCGGCGGCAGCGCTGGCCAAAGCGCGCCGGGGACGCATCCATACGGGTATTGGTACTTCCGACAACCATATTACGCATAAGCTTCGCAGCACGCGGGAGGAGATCCTCGAGCGTGCAGTGGCTGCAGTGAAGTATGCTAAGCAATACCAGGAGGATATTGAGTTTTATGCCGAGGATGCCGGCCGTACCGACAATGAATACCTCGCCCGAGTGTGCGAGGCGGTCATCAAGGCGGGGGCTACGGTGCTCAATATTCCCGATACCACGGGCTATTGCCTGCCTGAGGAGTATGGTGCCAAAATCCGCTTCCTGAAGGAAAATGTGCGGGGCATTGACAAGGTGATCTTGTCTACGCACTGCCACAATGATCTGGGGCTGGCAACGGCCAATTCTATCGCGGGTGTGCAAAATGGTGCGCGCCAGATTGAGTGTACCATCAATGGTATTGGCGAGCGTGCCGGTAATACGGCCCTGGAGGAGGTGGTGCTTATTTTGCGGCAGCATCCTTATCTCAATCTCGATACGGCCATTCAGACGCGCCTGCTCAACATCACCAGCCGCCTCGTCAGCGAGAGTATGGGGATGCCGGTGCAGCCCAACAAGGCCATCGTGGGCGCCAACGCTTTCGCGCATTCCAGCGGTATCCACCAGGATGGGGTCATCAAGCGCCGCGATACCTATGAGATCATCGATCCGCTGGAGGTAGGGGTAGACCACAGTACCATCGTGCTCACTGCCCGCAGCGGCCGGGCAGCGCTCGCTTACCGCGCGAAAAACATCGGCTATAACCTCAGTAAGGCCGAACTCGACTGCGTGTATGAGCTGTTTTTGGAGGTGGCCGACCGGCGTAAAGAGGTACAGGATGAAGACCTGCACGAAATTCTGGCTAAAGTAGGCGTACCTGCAACAGTCTGATTATCCATTGTTATGTCTCGGAATAGGGCCTCAGTCGGCTGCTGGTCTGCTGGTTCACTATCCTGACTATTATTATAAGTTAAAACATGGGAAAAACGCTTTTTGACAAAATTTGGGATGCCCACACGCTTCGCGAAGTGGAGGGGGGGCAGCAGGTGCTGTACATTGACCGGCATTTTATCCACGAAGTGACGAGCCCGCAGGCCTTCGACGGCTTGGCGGCGCGCGGACTGGGGGTTTTTCGACCGGCCCAGACCATCGCTACGGCCGACCACAATGTGCCTACGCTCAATCAGCACTTGCCCATCGAGGAGCCGCTTTCGCGCTTTCAGGTGCAGAAGCTGGTGGAAAATTGCAGCCACTTTGGGGTGGAGCTCTATGGGCTGGGACATCCGTATCAGGGGATTGTGCATGTTATCGGCCCCGAATTGGGCATTACCCAGCCGGGTATGACCATCGTGTGCGGCGACAGCCATACGTCTACCCATGGTGCTTTTGGCTGCATCGCTTTTGGCATAGGCACCAGCCAAGTCGAGCAGGTGCTGGCTACGCAGTGCCTGCTGCAGAGCCGTCCGCGGCGCATGCGCATCACGGTCGACGGGGAGCTGCAGCCGGGGGTGCTGTCAAAAGATATTATCCTGTATATCATTTCTCAGTTGACGGCAGCCGGCGGCACTGGCTATTTTGTCGAGTACGCCGGCTCCGCTATTCGCTCGCTCAGTATGGAGGCGCGCATGACTATCTGCAATATGAGCATCGAAATGGGTGCGCGTGGCGGACTCATTGCGCCTGACCAGACAACCTTCGATTATCTGCGCGGCCGGGAGTTTGCGCCCAGTGGGGCCGATTTTGAGGAGGCGTTGGAGGGCTGGCGACAGCTCTATTCCGATGCGGATGCAGTCTTCGATGTCGAGCTTCATTTTCGCGCCGAGGATATAGAGCCCATGATCACCTACGGCACCAATCCGGGCATGGGCATGGGCATCACGGCGGCCATCCCACAGGCAGAACAAACAGCCTCTTTTCAAAAATCGCTGGAATATATGGGTTTACAGCAGGGAGAACGCCTGCTGGGGATGCCGGTGCAGTACGTGTTTATCGGCAGTTGCACCAATTCGCGCATCGAGGATCTGCGCTTGGTGGCGCGCTATCTCGAGGGCAAGACCAAGGCGCCCGGGGTGGAGGTGATGGTCGTGCCAGGCTCGCGCCAGGTAGCTGCCCAAGCCAAGGAGGAGGGTCTCGACCGGGTGCTGGCAGCGGCCGGCATAGCATTGCGCGAACCGGGCTGCTCAGCTTGTCTGGGCATGAATGAGGACAAAATTCCTGCCGGCGCTTATTGCGTGTCCACTTCCAACCGAAACTTTGAAGGGCGGCAGGGGCCGGGTGCTCGCACCCTGCTGGTGAGCCCGCTTACAGCGGCGGCGGCGGCCGTGCATGGGCGCATCGTAGATGTGCGCGAGGAATGGAATTAAGATGGCCGCTTTGGCCCTTTTTACAATAAGCCCGCTGAGGGCTGGTAGGCGCAGCTGGCTGCGCCGCTCTTAAAGCAGTAGTGTATGCAATCATTTGTAAAACTGACGACTACCGCGGTGCCACTGCCGGTAGAAGATGTTGATACTGACCAGATTATCCCTGCCCGTTTTCTCAAGGCAACCACGAGGGAGGGCTTTGGCGATAATCTTTTCCGGGACTGGCGCTACGACCAGGCGGGTGGGGTGAAGGAGGATTTTGTGCTCAACGGGGGCATCTACCGGGGAGAGGTGCTGGTTGCCGGCCGCAATTTTGGTTGCGGCTCCAGCCGTGAGCATGCTGCCTGGGCGCTGGCCGACTATGGCTTCCGGGTGGTTGTCTCCAGTTTTTTTGCTGATATCTTTAAGGGCAATGCACTCAACAATGGCTTGCTGCCCATACAGGTGTCCGACGATTTCCTGCACCGGCTGTTCGAGTCCATTGAAGCCCGACCCGATCAGCCGATAACGGTCGATCTGGAGCAGCAGGAATTGCGCATCGAGGGGCTGGGGGAGGTGTTTACTTTTGAGATCGACCCCTACAAAAAAATGTGCCTGCTCAATGGGTATGACGATATCGATTTTCTACTCAGTCTGCGCCCCGAGATCGAGGCTTTTGAGCAGGCGACAGGCAGATAATTTATTGCAAAGACAGTAAGCCAAACAATATGCAAACTTTCCAAATTGCCGTTCTGGCCGGTGATGGTATCGGCCCCGAGGTGGTCAGCCAAGCCCAGAAAGTCATGGATGCCGTGGGCGATCGCTTCGGTTATCGCTTCGTTTATCAGCCTGCATTGGTGGGGGCAGTGGCTATTGATGCTACGGGCGACCCGCTGCCGCAGGCTACTCTTGATGTATGCCTGACGGCCGACGCTGTCTTGTTTGGCGCCATCGGTCACCCGCGCTATGACAACGATCCTGCGGCCAAGGTGCGGCCGGAGCAGGGGCTGCTGCGCCTGCGCAAGGCGCTGGGCTTGTATGCCAACCTGCGGCCGGTGACGATTTTTCCCAGCCTCCGACACCTCGCACCCCTGCGGCCTGAAAGGCTCGAAGGGGTAGATATGCTGATGGTGCGCGAACTGACGGGCGGGATTTATTTTGGTGAAAAAGGGCGGCCTACGGCCGATACGGCTTTTGATACTTGCAGCTATAGCCGCGAGGAAATCGTGCGCGTGGCGCGTATCGCTTTTGATTATGCGCGCAACCGGCGCAAAAAGGTGACGGTGGTGGATAAGGCCAATGTGCTGGAAACCAGCAGACTGTGGAGGGAGACGATACAGGCAATGCAGGCTGATTACGAAGATGTGGAGGTTGACTACCTGTATGTCGACAATGCCGCTATGCAGCTGATTGTCAATCCCGCACAGTTTGATGTGGTGCTGACGGAAAATATGTTCGGCGATATCCTGTCCGATGAGTCCAGCGTGCTGGCGGGCTCGCTGGGCCTGCTACCCTCGTCTTCACTAGGCGACCGCACGGCTTTGTTCGAGCCCATCCATGGCTCTTACCCCCAGGCAGCGGGCAAAGATATTGCCAATCCGCTGGCGACCATACTGTCGGCAGCAATGCTGCTCGATCATCTCGGGCTGCACCACGAGGGCAGGGTGGTGCGGGAGGCTGTCGCACAAGTGCTGGCGAAAGGCTTGGGCACGCCAGACCTGCATCCTGCTGTGCAGTGCAGTTGCAGCGAGATGGGCGATATTGTCACGCACTTGGTGAGCGATGCCGATGCGCCGGGTATCCGCAGGGACCAGGTAGGGCAGCGCTTGTCCACCATTATATAATGTGCTTCGGTGCTTTTGCCCCGGAAAAGCACCAAAGCACATGAAAAATTATGTTTTTTTGTGGCGAAAGCCACAAAAAAACATAATTCATTATGCATTTTTCCCGTAAATACCTACCTTTGCGCACGCTTTGACTTGCTGTAAGCAGGTTTGAGGCCAAAACAACGAAAGCTAAGCTGTGTATGGATCCTCTTATCCCTTTTCGTATACCGGTCAAGGGCTTGCATACCGGCCTGCATGAGTTCACTTTCCGCATTGATCGTGAGTTCTTCGCTGCTTTCGAGTTCTCACCCATACAAGAAGGGGTGATTGATCTGACAGTAGGTTTTGACAAGCGTGCCGATATGGTTGTGCTGAGTTTCGACTTTAAGGGAAGTGTGCGCACTGAGTGCGATCGCTGCCTGGCAGCCATTGACCTGCCGCTCGAAGACAGCCAGCACTTGGTGTTGAAGTACAGTGTGGAAGAAACAGAGTCGGAAGATCCCGATCTGGTGTTTATCCATCCGGAGACTTCTTCCGTCAATATTGCTCCCTATGTCTACGATTTCGTCCTGCTGGCTATGCCGCTGGTCAAGGTCATCGATTGCGCGTCCATGGAGGTAAAGCCCTGCGACGAGCAAATGCTGGCCTACCTGCGCGAACAGGCTGCTGGTGAGGAAGCAGGGGATGCGGAAGAGGACAGACCACTGAAAGATTTGTTTAAGGATTGGAATAATAATCAATAGTTGATAGCCGACTGAAAAGTCGCCAAAATTTTGCTGACGAATGGCACATCCAAAGACACGCGTTTCCAAGCAACGCAAGCACAAGCGCCGCACGCACTACAAGGTAGGCGTTCCGCAGATTGCAACCTGTAAGGCTACTGGCCTGCGCCACCTGCTGCATCGCGCCTACAAGGACGATGAGGGCAATATGTTCTATCGTGGCAAATTGATGATTGCTGCAGAAGGCACAGAATAGTTAGTGGGTTTACCCACTGCCTAAAGCTCCTGATACTTGTTGTCAGGGGCTTTAGTTGTTTGGTACAATGACTTTTGAGTCGGTTATTTGTATCCATTGGCTGTATCGTTAATCATATATCTATCATGAAGAAAATCATTAATACGCAACAGGCACCGGCGCCAATTGGCCCTTACAATCAGGCAGTTGCTTACCAGGGAATACTGTTTGTCTCAGGGCAAATCGCGATTAATCCGGCAACGGGCGAGCTGGTGACATCTTCCATCGAGGACGAAACCCAGCAGGTGATGGAAAATATCAGTGCCATCCTGGCTGCTGCTGGCAGTGGTTTTGACAAGGTGCTGAAGTGCTCAGTCTTTGTGAAAGATATGCATGATTTTGGGCGTATCAATGGGGTGTATGCTCAGTATTTCGATGAGGCTAGTGCACCGGCCCGCGAGCTCGTGGAGGTGGCCAATCTTCCTCGCTTCGTAAATGTCGAAATTTCGGTGATCGCAGCGGTAGAGGCATGATCAATTTACTCAGTGATACCGTAACTAAGCCCACGGCTGCCATGCTGGCAGCTATGCAGACTGCCGAGGTGGGCGATGATGTCTTCGGAGAGGATCCCACGGTCAACGCACTGGAGGCCAAAGCGGCGGCACTCTTTGGTAAGGAGGCGGCCTTGTTTTGTCCGTCGGGCACCATGACCAACCAACTGGCCATCAAATGCCATACGCAGCCGCTGGATGAAATGATCTGCGAGCAAAGTTCGCATGTCTATCAGTACGAGGCAGGGGGGTATGCCTTTCACTCGGGTATCGGTGTTAATCTCATCGAAGGCAGGCATGGTAAGATGACGGCAGCGCAAGTGGAGGCTGCTATCAAACCGGAAGCTGACTGGCTGACGCGCAGCCGCTTGGTGGTGCTGGAAAATACCTGCAATAAGGGCGGGGGAAGTATCTATACACTGGAGGAGGTGCGGCCGATTGCCGACTGTTGCCGGGCGCGACAGCTGGCGCTGCACCTCGATGGTGCCCGCCTGTTTAATGCGCTGGTGGAAACAGGTGAGTCGCCTGCTGACTGGGGGGGCTTGTTCGATAGTCTGTCTATTTGCCTGAGTAAGGGCCTCGGAGCACCTGTGGGCTCTCTGCTGATTGGCAGCCGCAGCTTTGTCGCGCAGGCGCGCCGCCTGCGCAAGGCGTTTGGCGGGGGTATGCGGCAGGCAGGCTATCTGGCCGCCGCCGGCATCTATGCGCTGGATCATCATGTCAATCGCCTCCGGGAAGATAACCAGCACGCCCGCCTGCTGGGGCAGGCGCTGGAGGAGCTCAGCTTCGTGGCCGCTGTGCGGCCGGTACAGTCAAATATCGTTATTTTTGACCTGGTTCCCGGACTTACGGCAGCGCAGTGCCTACAGGCGCTGGCAGCAGCGGGTATCCGGGCTTCGGCTTTTGGCCCTGCCACCATTCGCTTTGTGACGCACCTGGATGTCAGTGGAGAGGACATAGCATTGGCCATCGCCCGCATGCGGGCAATGGCCCTAAACACGTAAAAATTTTGGGGGTGTTTTCAAACACCCCCAAAATTTTTTCAAACCAACTGTTCACGCCTCACTAGCTCGCTGATATGCTGGGCAACGCGTACCGAATCGCGCCGGATAATACTGAGTCCGCCGCCCGGGCTGTAGTTGTCGAAGCCAACAAAATACAGGCCCCCATAATCGCCGCTGCCAATGATATCTGTTGGCAGTCCCTGTGCGTCGCATAGCCCTTCGGTGGATCCGAGTAGCTCGTCTAGTTTGGCCCGGTAGCCTGTGGCAAAAATGACCGTATCAAAAGTATGGCCCTCTCCGTTGGCAAATACGATCCGTTCCGGTTGGAAGTGGCTGATGCCCGGCAGTATTTTTATGCGCCCTTGGCGGATATGGTCGGCGGTACCCAGGTCAATGACCGGCGTCTGACCTAGTTCTCGCAGCTGCTTCGCAGGCGCCATATCGGCCAGCGGCAGTCCGTAGCGCTGCAGATCACCCATCGTAAATCGCCTCACCAGCAGTCCAATGCGGTCGCCCAGCCAAGTGGGCAGTTTGGCCAGCAGCAGGGCTGTCTGTTGGGTGGGGCGTCCAAAGACTTCTCTCGGCACAATATTGACCGGACCGCGCACGCTAATGCTGGTGTCAATGCCTGCTTCGCTTAGGTCCAATGCAATCTCTGCACCGCTGTTGCCCATACCCACTACCAATACCCGCTGCCCGGCAAAGGGGGTGGGCTCCTTGTAGACAGAACTGTGGATGAGCTTGCCGCCAAACTGATCTTTTGATTCAATGGCAGGGATGTTGGGCGTGTGGTTGACGCCGGTGGCAATCACCACCTGCTCGCACAGGTAGGATCTGCAGTGGTGTACCTTCACCAGCCAGCGGCCATCGGCCTGCCGGCTGATACCCGACACGCAGTGCCGGAAGACCGGCTGTATGTCAAATTTGGCGGCGTAATTTTCAAAGTATTCCAGCAACAGGGCCCTGGTCACATATTGGGGAAAAAAATTGGGGAAATGCATACCCGGCAGGTACGACAGTTCCTTGATGGTGTGTAGCTGCAGCCTCCGGTAGTGCTTGTACCAGGAAGCACCCACATGGCTGCCGCTTTCCAGCATGACAAAGTCCCGTTTTCGCATGCGCAGGGCAGCGGCTGTGGCCAGACCCGCCGGGCCTGCGCCGATGATGAGTGTAGACACATCTTGGGGGGGAAGATTGTTGTATGACACTGCAAAAAAGGTTGATGAATAAAGAATATAGTATCGATGGGTGGCTTTTGCCCCGGGGGACTCACCACTTGTTTTTCCACATCATGCTCTCCATAGGTTTGTCTGACCGCTGGTTGTACTTGGCATTGATCTTGCGGTTGTAGTAGGTCTCAATTTCGCCTTCCACGGCAAAGTAGATTAGCTGTCCGATGGGCATACCCGCATACACGCGCACAGGGTGGGTACAGCTGATCTCCAGTGTCCAATGGTTGCAGAAGCCCACATCACCTTTGCCGGCAGTCGCATGTATGTCGATGCCGAGCCGCCCGACACTCGATTTGCCCTCTAAAAAGGGCACCGCGTGATGCGTCTCTGTGTACTCAGCCGTCACACCGAGGTAGAGGGTGTTGGGGTGAAGCACAAAACCTTCTTCGGGGATTTCGAAGTACTCAATCTCGTTGTGCCTGCGGGCATCGAGGATGTGATCTTTGTAGATGGCCAGCCATTTTCCCAGATGTACATCGTAGGAGTTGGTGCCGAGGTAGGCGCGGTCGAAGGGTTCTATTACAATGTTTCCCTCTTCAATAGCGGCCAATATTCTTTTGTCACTGAGAATCATAGTACTTTTAAAAAGGCTTTATCCCCTGTGCACGCAGCCGTGCCGGGACTTTGGCAATACCTGATGAATGATGAAATCTTCTTCGCTTCTTTCATGCTTTTGGGCGGCAGTGGCCGCCTCAAAAGCAAAACAAATATACCAAACATTTTTTGGCGGTTACTGCCGTCAAAAAATGTTTCAAGACAGCTTCGCCAAAATATATTTTGATAGTTTGGTAAATATACAAGAATTTTAAGAAAACAGCTAACTTGCTGCGCCTGTTAGGCAATCAATAAGGATAAAATGGACGATTATACACGCAACAACCCCCGAGTCGTGAGAGGGTGGACGTTTTTCGACTGGGCCAACTCTGCTTTTGCGTTGGTCATCACCGTGGCCATCTTCCCGGAGTATTTTCTGGCGGTTGTCGATCCTGAAATAACACTGGGGAGGCTCACCATGAGCTCCAGCAGTCTCTATGCCTACGCCATCAGCGCCGCTTATCTGCTAATCGCTGCTTTTTCGCCCTGGCTGTCGGGTATAGCCGACTATGGGGGGCGTAAAATGTGGTTTATGCGTTTCTTTACCATCATGGGCTCTATCGCTTGCGTAGGGCTTTTCTTTTTTCAGGGCATGGATACGCTCTGGCTGGGGACGGGGGCGTTCATCATTGCCATGATTGGCTTTGCAGGCGGACTGGTTTTTTACAACAGCTATCTGCCACTGATTGTGACGGAAGATCAGTACGACCGGGTCAGTGCCCGGGGGTTTGCCATGGGCTTCATCGGCAGTGTGCTGCTGCTGATCGTCAATCTGCTGATGTTGCAGAAGCCGCTTTGGTTTGGGCTGCCGGAAGAAGGCACGCTGCCGGCACGCATCAGTTTCGCTATGGTGGGGCTGTGGTGGCTGGGGTTTGCACTCATCCCTTTCAACCGACTGCCGCTGGACATACGCCGCAAGGAACGCCTGCTGCCGCTGGCGTTCAAAGGCTGGGACGAACTCAAAAAGGTGCAGCGGGAGCTGGCTGTGCAGGAGCAGACCAAGCGATTCCTGCTAAGCTTCTTCTTCTACAGTGCCGGGGCACAGACGGTACTGTTTCTGGCAGCTACGTTTGCTAAAGTGGAGATGGACTTTGGTACGGCTGAACTGATTTTGCTGATTTTGCTGCTGCAAATTATCGCTATTTTCGGAGCTTATTTCTTCGCCTGGCTGTCGGGACGCCGGGGCAACAAGTTTGCCATCTCTGTTATTCTGCTAATCTGGACAAGTATCTGCGTTGTTGCTTATTTTGTCACACAAAAATATCAGTTCTATATCCTGGCCTTGGCAGTGGGCAGTGTAATGGGGGGTATTCAGGCTATGTCGCGCTCAACCTATGCTAAGTTAATCCCGGAAAATACGCCGGATACCACTTCTTACTTCAGCTTCTATGATGTACTCGAAAAGGTGGCCATTGTGAGCGGTACTTTTAGCTTTGGTCTGATCGAACAACTGACGGGCAATATCCGCAACAGCGTGCTGGTGCTTACGGTCTTTTTTATCCTGAGCTTGCTGGTGTTCAGGCGCGTGCATATACATCATGGCGCGGGTGCTCACATGGGCTAGCCTTAGTAATTTTGGGCGGCATTGGCCGCCCAAAATTACCAACTACTCCCCAACGACACCCCGAATGTTCCAATTGACACTCTCTCCCGTACGGGCAGTATACGTCTGCCACTCCCCAAGCGCTTCATCGAATATCCAGTCGCCGTTTACGCGGTTGGGACCTGCATCGCACCCAATAGACTGTCCCTGCTGACTGTGGGTGAATGCTATGCTGATCCACAGGTCATCAGCTTCAATCGTGACGGGCGTTGAGAGGGTGTGGTAGGTCCAGCCAAATGCCCGCACCTGGTTGATTACGTTGGCACTGTACAAAAGCGTACCAGGTGTGTTGCCCTGCCCTTTGCCGTATACGCGCAGTTCGCAGGCAGCCGGGAGCGGCCCCGTAAACCAGCGCACGCCAATCAGTTTCCGCCCGCTGAAGGGCTCTGTCTGCGCGCGGGTAAAGCGTACGGCGGTCTCGTAATTGCCGGCAGCCAGCAGCGGGCCAGTGGCATTTTCCCCGTCGTACCGCAGCAGGTTTTCATCGGCAGGGTTGTTATCGTCCTTGCCGCAGCCGCTGTATACCAGCAGGCTCATACCCATGATCATCAGCAGCAAAATTTTATTCATATCGCTTGTTTTTTGGGGCAATTTCGGCCTATTTCTGCATTGTTTTCGTTAAAAAAATGCTAAATACGTGTTAGTAGACTGCTAAGGTCCATACAACAGGGCGCACTATCCGAACAGCTTCTGTTAGTTTGACAGGGTATATCTCCTGACCACCCTGAGATAACAGGGTGCGCTGTCCGAACAACCTCTGTCGGTTTGACCGGCTATAAACCCTGACCACCCTGAGACAACAGGGTGCGCTGTCCGAACAGCCTCTGTCGGTTTGACAAGGTGTATCTCCCTTCAGCTCTAGCGCAGTAGAATGAGTTCCCCCTTGAAAATTTCTGTCCGGCCATCCAGGAACGCTATCTCTGCCCAAAAGGCATACATGCCAACGGGCATTGGCTCTCCCCGGAAGTTGCCGTCCCAGCCCCGCAGCGGATCATTGGGAGCCAACTGGCGGCCTTCATATACCAACTGTCCGCCCCGGCTGAAGATGCGCAGACTGCGTATCTGTAATACATCATTGTCTGTCAGCGGGTAGTAGCTATCGTTGACGCCGTCGCTGTTGGGACTGAAGGCTGTGGGCATGTAGACGCGCGGGTTTCTGTCCACGCTCAGCCGTATATAGGCTTCTTCTTCGCAGAAGGTGAGGGTGTCGCGCGCAATGACCCGAAACACCTGGGTTTCGAGCGGGCGCACGTACAAGCGGTCACCCCCAAAGCCGGGCAGATGAGGCCAGCTGAACACCAACTGGCTGCTGTTGGCCTGTACCCTGAGTTCAATGCTGTCGCCCAGCCGTATGTCCTGGTCATCGCCCAGGCTCACGATGAGCTCCGGGGGTTCGTTGATGCGGACAGGCAGACTGAGCAGGCAGTTGGCTGTATCGAGCAGCCTTAGGGTGTAGGCACCCGCCGGAAGGCCTTCCCAGCGGGCGGTGGGCGCAAAGGGCTGCTCATCCAGCGCATACAGGTAGGGTGGTTTGCCACCACTGGCATTACCTATAGACAGACTACCGCCATAGGGGCCTGTAAGGCAGTTGACGTGACCTATGTCCGGATTGGCAGCCAGGGGCTGGGGCTGATCGAGCTGTATACTATCAGTTGCCGTGCAGCCTTTCTCACTGGTGATGGTGAGACGGTAGACGCCTGCGCCTATGTCCGTCAGTACTGGGAGCCGACTGCCGGTACTCCACAAACTGTTAAGACTTTGGTAGGGACCTCCTGCCCGATATTCCAGCTGGCCGTCGGTGGCTGCATAGCAACTGATGACTCTTCGTACGGCAAGCTCGACAGTGAGCGGGCTGCCAGGTTGCGGCAGAAAAGTGCTGGCAGTTGCTTCACAACCGTCAGCATTGGTGACGGTGACGGTATAGTTACCGGTAGCCAAACTGTCACCTATGGCAGTCGTTGCCCCTTGCGACCATCGCCACTGTACAGGCTGACCATTGGTGGAGACTGTGAGTTGCCCGTCGCGTCCGTCAAAACAGGATATGGGTCTGCTGACTTGCAGGCTGGCAATAAACTGTGGAGGCTGACCAATCAGCAGGCTGGTGTCGGTCTCACATCCGTTGGCGTCGGAAAGGAGGAGTGCATAACTGCCGGCACAGGCGTTGCTCAGCGAGCTTCCCTGCCCGCTGGGGTCGGACCAGCTGAACTGATAGGGGGGTGTGCCTCCTGCTGCCGTTACGCTGGCTGTGCCATCGCAGAACCCAAAACAACTGGCATTGTTGAGGCTGATAGCAGCAAATATCAGTGGCATCGGCTGCCATACGCTGACAATAAAGGTTGTATCAAATAATATATCACTGATGGTCACACTGTAGTCGCCAGCAGGCAGCTGATCGATGGTGACGGGCTGCTCCGGCAGCAGGTCGCCACTGCCGTTGAGAGGCAGGGTGCTGTGCTGCCAGCTGTAGTTGTAGGGAGGATACCCACTGCTGGCCGAAAATACAATGCGGCCATCGCTGTCGCCAAAACAGGACAGGCTGTCTCCCTGAAAACTGGGCAGGATGGGGCGCGCGTACTCAACCTCAAAACACGCTCTTCCTGTGCAGCCCAGACTGTCGGTGACGGTCACGCAGCACAGGCTGCCGCCGATGAGCTGCTCGGCAGTGGCGCCTGTTTCGCCATTGCACCAGCTAAATGTATATCCGCCGCCGCTACCACCCGTGGCAGTTGCCATAGCCTGAGCATTGGCCACTCCCTCGCTGTACGCCAGCCGCGTCTGCTGGACGTCGACGGTAATGCTGTCGAGGATGGTGAGTTCTGTCACAATCACACGGTAGCAACTGCCGGTGAGCGGGATGGTGTCGTTGTAAGTACCCGACTCGGTATAGACGGAATTGGCTACCTGCAATTGCTGCCCATAGCACAGGGTGGTATCTTGGTAAGTGAAAGGCGTAATGTCGCCAGCATCGCTTACCGTCAGGCGGAATAATCCCCTGGCGGCATCCCCGGAGCCGTCGATGAGTATAAAATACCGCTGCCCCGGAAAAAGGCAGCTTATCTGCATGCGCTCATCTAGTGAGGTGTCGGTATACTGACTCCTGATATGACTGAAGAAGCCGTTGCAGCTGCCGTTGAACGATCGGTAGAGGGCAATCTGCACGCCTATGGGTTTGCGTAGGGTATCGCTGATGCCTTCGATGATGACGTGGCCGGAGGGCGGGGCTACAAAACTAAACCATACGGAGTGCTGACTCACAAAAGAGGCGACAAAGGGATCCTGCAGAGAGCCTGCACAGAAGTTGCTGCGCCAGCCGTTGGTAGATACCGACCCGCCAGCCGGCACGGTTCCGAGATCTTCGTGGTCACAGCGCAGGTCGCCGCCTTCTGTTTCGCCTATATCCCACACCTGAAGACCAAATACGCCCCGCTCTCCATCAGCTGTGCTCTGCCCGCCGTCAACAAAAATAAAGTAGTCGGTATTGGCGGCAGGGCAGTAGAGGTAGAGCCGGGTGTCGGCTGTGTTGTTGACAAAATCATATACCGGATAGACGGTCAGGGGGCCGTTGCAACCGTTGGGAGCCGTGAAGACCAGCGCCTCAAGATCAATCGGATCACCGCTTTGCGCAGGGTCGCTGAGGATATCAACGGCAATCATGCCCGCGGGGTTGGGACCCGAGTTGAATCGAAACCAAGTGCCGGCATCGTTGAGAAAGTAGCCGCCAAAATCCGGAGGATAAGGGTCACCGGTGGTGGTGGCGCAGTAATTGTTGTATATGCCCTGACTCGCGTTGCCGAGGGTATCGCCATAACTGAGGGTTCCCAGCGGATGGGCGTTGCAGATGATATCATTGTCGGGCGAACCGTTGAGCTCAATGCGAAAATTGACCACGCCCCCCGAGTTGCCTGTACCGCTAAGATTGAGGGTGTGGCTGGCCGTCTGGCCCACTGCAGGCAGGCTGATCTGACTGCAGATGAACTCCACACAGTCCCGGATGATGGTGCAGGGAATGACCGCGTCGTTATCAAAGGTGCGCAGACATACCTCAACAGTAGCAGGCAGGTCTTCCGGACAGTCATAGTCGACCTGATAGACCGTATAAGGGGTGGTGTTGAAACAATTGCCGGAGGTGGCAAAAACAGCCCAGGGGCTCGTGTTGGCGCGCACTTCCCACACGGGCTCAGCAGGGGGCACGATATCAAAGCAGTCAGAGAAGGCATTGCCCGATTCAATAACTACGCGCAGCTGGATCTGAGCCATCGCCATGAATGTACAGCTCATCAGCGCTACAAAAATCAGTCGTGTTTTCATATGTGTTTATCCTTGCGTTTGCCTGTCAGCGCGTCTGTCTTCATGAGTTAGATGCAATGTACATAAAAAAACTTTTTTGGTGGCTTGTGCCACCAAAAAGGTTTTGAATATGGTCATTTTGGTAGCCAGAGCCACCAAAATGATAAATAAAGCCAGTTTCACATTTTTCACGGAAAAATGTGAAACTGGGAAACCATACCGGTGGCGCCAGCCACCAAAAAAACAAAGCCAGCTTTACATTTTTCGAAGAAAAATGTAAAGCTGGCTTAAAAAAAGCATTTGGGTGGCGCCAGCCACCCAAATGCTATCGAACAATCGTTATATCGCCACGCAGGATAATACCCTCACTAATATCCAATCGCAGGATATAATAGTAAGTACCCTCAGGCAGCAAACTACCATCCTTACCCTCGCCACCCCACTGGTTGGCATACGGCGCTTGCGTAAACACAATATCCCCCCAGCGATTGAAGACAATGAGCTCATTGTTGGGGAACTTATCCACCGGATTGTACTGGATGATGTCGAAGATTAGCACATCGTTGAGACCATCGCCATTGGGTGTGATGGTATTGGGCAGATCAGCACCGATTTCGCCCTGCTCGGCATTGATGAGCACACGGCCAATGGCGCAGCGCTCGGGGCAATCAACACTGCAGATCTGATAAAGTACCTCCGTCGTTCCACCCACACCCTGCGGTGCAAAGAAGGTAAGCTGTCCATTGGCAAACTGCGAAGTGTCGAGCAGGCCGATAGGGGTTGACAGCGTCAGCAGGCGGAGCGTGAGCGCAGAAGCGCCATTGAGCAAATCGTTATCGAGTACATTGATTGTCTGGTTGCGCGGCCCGTCGGCAGGAATCGCTATGGCATCCTGGTTGGCCAACGGGCTGGCCGCCTGACTCACCTGTAGTTCGTCGCGGCTGTAGTTGGGACAGCCGGGAGCGGATAACGTCCAATACACCAGCGACGTACCCGCCGGCAGCCCCGAAAGGGTCGTCTGGGCAGCACTGGCATTGGCAAAAGAAACTGCCCCTGCTGCTGTCCAGAGACCAGTGGTTCCGGCCGGCAGATTACCGTTGATGACTGCCGTATCACCGCAGACGAGCAAATTGGCACCTGCCTGCGCATCCGGTGGGAACACGAGGCTGGTAGATACTGCTGCAGTATCCCGGCAACCGTTGATGGTGTTGGTGACAATCAGCTGGTAGCTACCCGCACCGCTCACCATAGGCGAAATTGCGGTGGAGTCAGCCACGAGGGGCGAACCGCTGATGGTTGACCACCGATAGGTAATGTTATTACCGGCAGAAGAGCCACTGCCATCCAGCATAGAGGTCTCACCACATTCGAGGCTCAGGTTGTCACCCGCATCCGCAGTCGGTGGGGTACGGTTGTCAGCAACTGTCACCAAGGTATCCGCAGAACAGCCATTATTGGCAAACGTCAGGGTCAGCCTGTATTGGCCGGGGCCGTTGACATTGACGAGCAGGCTGCCGGAGGCCGGGCTTACTGTATTGAGCGGATTGAGGCTCGTCCAGCCGATACTGCGATATGCATTGGGGCTGCCCGAACCAGCAGCATTGATGCCGACAGTGGTTGATGTACAGATGAAATCTGGAATGGCAGCAATGCTAAACGTTGG
This sequence comes from uncultured Saprospiraceae bacterium, assembly GCA_964645715.1. Lineage (GTDB taxonomy): Bacteria > Bacteroidota > Bacteroidia > Chitinophagales > Saprospiraceae > JAUMBM01. The sequence goes on along the minus strand of CAZYAO010000007.1, from coordinate 82,732 downwards.
CCGGTTGAGGTTGCCGGTGACAGTAACCGTATCGCGCGACTCACAACCCGTTGTAGTATTGCGAATCAGCAGCTGGTAACTACCCGGCTGCGTGAAGGCCGTCGCAGGCTGGTTGATGACCGTCGGTGTTCCGCCACCAATACCCGACCAAGTGGCAGTGAAGGTATTGAAAAGGGTGGTAACCACCGGTGAGATCGGAACCCCCACCGTCTGGTTGTCACAAGTCACAGGTCCGACCTGCTGTGGCATGTTGATGAGCGGAAGCTGGTTGCGCTCAATGACGCGAATGGAGTCGGTAGCACGGCAACCAGTAGTGGTATTGGTCACCTGCAGCTGGTAAATACCTCCGCCCGTAACGGCCGTTGACAGGTTGGTAGGGCTTACGGCTGCGTTGCCGCCACTTTGGTTGTTCCACTGGTAACTGATATTGTTACCGGTAGCAGAGCCCGTACCGCTAATCACCGGCTGTGGTTCCAGACAGGTGATAAAGGCGGAGTCCTGGGCAATGGTAGCTACCGGCAGGGTAATGCCCGCGTTGGTAACCGTAAATTCACCTGTACTCACGCAGCCGTTGTCGGTGCGGGTAACGGTAAGGCGGTATACGCCAGGCTGGTTGATCTGAATGGTGTTACCATTGGTTGGCCCCACTATATTGCCGCCACTAACCACCGACCAGCTTCCCGTGAAGGGAGCTCCTGCCGGTGTAATGGTGGAGCCAATCGTAGCCACAGGGTTGTTGCAGCGAAGCTCTGTACCCGTATAGCTGAGGCTGACGCTCAGGTTTTGGGTATTGTTGCTCACAACAACTGTATCAAAAGACGAGCAACTGTTGAGTAGATTGGTCACCTGCAACAGGTAGCTTCCCTGGGTGGTAACCCGCAGACTGTCTGCTGCAGCACCGCTGATCGGATTGTTGACGTTGTTGAGATACCAAGCGTAGAGGATGGTATCCCCCTGGCTGCTGGCGCTGCCGTTGAGCAGTACAGAAGGCTGACTACAGGTAATCACCTGATTGCTGCCGGCATTGGCCACCGGCGCCACGGTGTTTTGCTGTACGAAGACGGTGTCGGCACTGCGGCAATTGTTGTCAAGATTGACAATCTGCAGTATATAGCGACCTGCCGTAAGTGCCACCGGCTGCAGTTCGGCCTGTGTGCCCGGCTGAAGGCTGCCACCCGCCGTAGCTGTCCACTGAATCTGGTAGTTGCCGTCGGGCGGACTGACCGATCCGTTGAGGGTCACCTGTGTGGCTGCACAGGTGATTAGCCTATCATCACCTGCTTCACTGACAGGCGCATCCGGATTGGGTTGTAATTCTACATAATCAACAGATTCACAACTACTGGCAGGATCAAAAGCAATGAGTGTGTATATCCCCAGCTCAGTTGCCTCTGCCCGGATGGAGTCGGAGATGGTATTACCGCTGGGATCCAGCCAACTGTAGGTCAGGTTGAGGTCCGGATAGAAAGTACCTGAACCGTCGAATACCGCCGGCTCGGCTGTACAGCTTTGGAAAAGGGACTCGCCCGCATCGGCAAAGAAAACCGGGCGGCCGTCGATGATGTTGAGGACGGTATCGGTACGGCAGCCGTCAAACAGGTTGCGTACTACGAGCCGGTAACGACCTGGGCCAAAAACGACAAAGTTGTTGGCCGTCGTGGTGGCGGTATCCACCGGCCCACCGCTGACAATCTCCCAGCTGTAACGGATGCTGGGACCACTGGTCGTATTGGGACCGATACCCAGGGTGACAGACTGGGTGGCGCAGGTAAACACAGAGTCGCCCAGCAGCGTGATACCCGCTGTCAGCTCTTGCCGCGGCAGTACCTGCATCGTATCCAGCCCTATACATCCGTTGGGGTCAATGGCCGTCAGCTGGTAGCTGCCGGGTTCAGACAGGAATACGGAGCAACCGTTGAGGCTGGGCTGGTTGGGCGCGTCAACACGCCGCCATGAGTATACATAATCGGGATTACTGCCCTGGCAGCTCACCAGCAGCAGCGGGGGAGAACAGGGCAGGTTGCGGTCAGGACCCGCATTGGCAGGCGGCGCAGTATTTAGCAGCGGGATGAAAATGGTATCGGTGACGGAAAGCGAAGGTCCGCTGAAGTCGTAGACCGTATAAGCCACAAAACCCGAAGATATCTGGTTGCTGAGTGACAGTGGCTGAAAGCGGTTTTCGCCGGAGGACAGCAGCGTCCAGCTGGTTCCGTAAGGCTGGCGGCCACCGGCAACAACGAGTCGTACGCTCGCATCACCGCGACCAGGGCAGGTCTCCGGTACGATGATGACAGAATCTACTACAATGCGGTCGCGAATACACATGGCCGCATTGGTGGCCGTAACACTACCTGTACCATTGACGGTCGTCACGTTGGTATCTTCAATAGACACCTCATAGCATGCTCTGGCGGGGCCCGACAGTTCAAAGCAAACCTCGAAAGCAACCGTTTGGTCGGGCAGGGTGACAGCTGCGGGGCTGTTGAACTGGAAGTCCAGCGATCCTACCGGTGCATTGCTGGTCGTCACATTGAGTCCCGCCAGCAGTGGGTTGATCTGGGTATTGACATAGGTGAGCTCCAGCGGGTTCCATGATACAGAGAAACCGGTGCTCACAATATCGTCGAAGGAAGCTACTGTGAAAGGCATACAGACAGTATCCCGCCAGTCACCCGTTGTTTCCATGGCTGCCAGCCCGTAGCCTTCGGGATAGAGAACGCAGAGGTTGGCCGGAGTAGTAACAATGCCAATATTCTCGCCATTGGAATTGGAACTGATGGCCTCGTTGATCAGCGGGAAACCCAGCGCGTCCAGCAGATCACAGTCGTCCGGACTGGCTGTGGGAGCAGGGGTGAAGCATACATTGAAAAGTGACTGCCCGTCAGACAAAGAAACGGGACCAGGACTCGACCACTCAAATAACAATCCGCCCGCATCGGTCAGGTTGGTATTGAAATTGGCCAAGGTAGCCCCTGGCAGGTTGATACCGTTGATGCTCTGAAAAGTCCATATAGCCGGATCCCAGTTGAAGGTAAACTGGTAGGAGATGATGTTTTCAAAGTTGACAACGTTGAAAGGAATACAGGCGAGGTCGCCCGGTACGGCCTGTGCATCGTTGAGCAACATGCCTACACCATTGGGCTGAATGACATGTACAATACAGTTGGAGGGATTGATGCCAATGTTGCTCGAAGGAGCTACAATGCCGGTGGCATCTGACCTGATGATGTTGACAGGGCTGTCGCCGCCAAGACCGATGACATTGAAGCACACCTGGTAGAGTACCTGCCCCTCGGAGCGCGTAACACCTGAAGGCAGGGCATTGAAGGCCCACTCCAACCCCAAAAATCCGTCATCGGTATTGGATGTATTAAAGGCAGATGCGTTGAGGCCCGTAAGGTTGAACGAACCTACGCTCACGAACTCGAGTACATTGGGATTCCACTGCATCAGGTACTCCATGCGGCGAACACCCGTGAAGTTGCTGCCCGCCTGAATTTGTACACAGACCTGATCGTTGAGGTTGACGGCCTCACCGCAATTGATGACAAGCTGAATACCCGTAGGATCACAGGCATCGGTGAGGATGGTACCCACATTGGACGCAAAGGGAATCTCCAGCCCCTGAACGATATTGTTGGTGATTTCCAGCGGCCGCGGTGTTTGCGTAAATTGTATGGTGGAAATGGATTCGCAGGCGCCTATCACGTTGAAGCAGGCCTGAAACATAGTGGTGCTGTCGGGCACCGAGATACCTGGTGTAGAAATGGGCGCTGCCCAGGAACAGGTAATGGCACCTAGTGGTACCGAACCCACGCCCGGCACACCAAAGCTTTGCCCTGGTCCTGCCAGATTGGGGATGTTATCGTTGTGGATAAGACTTTGGAATTCGAGGAAGGCAGGGTCATAATTGACAGAAAACTGCAGACTCGCAAGATTGTCCCATCCCTGCTCAATGACAAAATCGACACATACCTGATCGCCCGGGCTGGCCGTAACATCAGAAATCTGTATAGACAGCGGCCGTACGCCAATAGTGACTGTCCCAAAGGCAGCATCGATGTCCTGAAAACCAATATTAATACAGCTGAGTACATTTTTGCGGTAGACAACAATAGGCACCGGCTGGTTAGTGACCTGCAGTCGTGTCTGTTGCCCGTAACTGCCCGTAGCCTGAAAGCAGAGGTCAAAAATCTGCACCTGATCGGTGCCGCTGCCCAGGGTGACTGCCGGAATATTGGGATCGGTACAAGGTCCTGTAGACCAGCCACTGATCGTGATAACACCCGCTGCATTGTCAATGGTCACATTGGTTGCATTGAAGCCCGCGGCTGCCATGATGGGGTTGATATTCGAAACGTTGAGGGCGGTGACCAGGGCTGGGTTGAACTGAATGGAGAACGACATTTCGGTGATGTCGGTAAAGTCCACAACACTTACCGGTACGCAAAAATTATCGCCTGCATCGGGGGAAGCGCTCCCGATGAGCAGGGTGGGTTGTGCCCACAGGTTGATTTGTGCAGCAAGACTTATAAATAGGATGAGCAATACTTTGAGGGGATTGCTTATCCTTTTGTCAAGTTGATCTATATTTTTCATGGAAAGAGATAAGTTGAAATGTTATGCGGTTTATCAACAGATGCCCGGTTTCTTACAAATAGCATCGCTTAGCGATCAAAGGAAATGGAAAGCTGGATCTCGTGCGTATAGCCAGCTGTAGGACCAAAGCTGCTGAAATAAGCATCGAAACCATAGCCTACCCGAATGTTGTTGTCCAGCCCCATATTGTCGCCGAGGTTGAAACCCGTCTCCATGTGGAAGTTACCACTGGTAGCCACACCAGTACCAATCCAGAAGCTGGTAGGAAACTGATAGCGAAGGTTAAAGTCCGCATTGACAGGCGCCCCGTCAACGTACTTAATCCATACGGAAGGCTCAATGATACCGTCGTTGTCGGTGAACTTATAGAAGCCCGCCATGCCGTAGAAGTGCCGCGTGCGTTCAACTAAGAAATCGCCATTGGGGTCAGTGAAGGTCAGGTTGAGCCCAAGAATCTGAGGGATGGAGACACCCGCATAAAACATGTCACCGCGAAAGGTACCGCGGCGGATGGTCTCGTAAAAATAAAGCCCCAGCCCGAGGTCAGGGTAGAGCTGGTTTTGATCCTGCTGCCCAATGACATCATTGGGGTCACGCAGGCGTATCTTGCTGGCATCGATCCGGTACTGCACAAGTCCGCCCGATAGGGCAGCCGAGAAGCCCCGGTACTGGGGGTCATCCGAAATGACAGCTCCCAGACGTCCATAGACGCCCGTGAAACCCGTGGGGCCTGTCTGGTCGTTGAACATATAGCCGCCTGCATTCAGCGCGGCACCCGAAGCCTCGCTGTTGATGTAGGAGATTCTTACGGTCTGGGTTCTGGGAGCACCCTCAATACCAGCCCACTGCACCCGATGGCTTGCGCCAAAAGTCAGATTGCGGCCGGTAGTGATAAAGTCTTGCTCCAGCGCTGCAGGATTGAGCATGGTTGCCTGCTCTCGGTACTGCGTGAAGAGGGAGAGCTGCTGGCCAAACAGCTGGGTCGACTGTATTGCCAACAGCACGAATAACGGCATCTGCCATCGCATCGCATTCATGGGAGAAGTTTTTGAGATTCGTAAATATGTAAAGGAAAATAAATCATTTGTGTTGTGTGCACTGTGTCCTGATCGTCGCATGGTTATAATAAATCTTTGACAGATCGCAGGCGGACTGCGGATCCAAATCAGCTGCCAAATGTATACATACGCTTTGGATATTTTACTATACTTAACAGGTTTTTAGCGTTAATATTGGGCGATTTTTGTCACTTCCTCTCCCGAATACCCGGCGCTGGTCGGTGTTGCCTGCCTTAAGGCAGGCTGGTTGTCAATAAACTGCAAAAGTACGGCTTAATTGCCTTTGCCAAATAACTTTAAGTGTAATATGTGGCCAAATTTAGCATTTGGTCATGTTTGCTAAGGTAGTGGTTTACTTTCTGGTGGCTTTCGCCACCAGAAAGTGGGCGGTGTGCGTAATTTTTGCTGGTGGGCTGCGGCCCACCAGCAAAAATTACACCGTTTTTGTGTATCGGGTGGCCGAAGGCCACTCGATACAGCTTTTATATTTTGGGCGGCGCCAGCCGCCCAAAATACTATCCACGCTTATGTAGCCGTGCCATATAAAACCCATCAAACCCCTCATCCTGCGGCAGGATCACCCGCTCCTCCTGCAGTGCAAAAGCCCCTCCTGTTTCCTGCTGCAAAAACCGCTGCACCTGCTGCTGATTTTCGGAAGGCAGAATACTGCAGGTAGCATAGACCATCATCCCCCCCGGCTTACACAGGCTGCTGTACCTGACAAGCAGGTCCTGCTGGGTCTGCTGTACCCGCGCGATAAAATCGGGACTGAGCTTCCATTTGGCATCGGGATTTCTTCGCAGCACGCCCAGCCCGGAGCAGGGGACATCGAGCAGCAGCCGATCGGCCGACTGTTGCAGCCGCTTGAGGGTTTTGGTATTTTCAATAGGTCTGGTCTCGATGATATGAGCGCCGGCCCGGCGGGCACGCTGCCGCAGATTGCTCAGTTTCCAGGCCTCGGTGTCCAGTGCAATGAGCTGGCCTTTGTTGTGCATGCAGGCTGCGAGGTGGAGGCTTTTGCCTCCAGCGCCGGCACAGGCGTCAATGACGCGCATGCCCGGCTCGGCCTGCAAAAAAGGGGCTACCTGCTGACTGGAAAAGTCCTGCACTTCTATCCAGCCGCGGCGAAATGCTTCGCTCTGAAACAGGTTGCGGCGCTCTGTCAACAGCAGCGCATCGCCGGGCAGGTCGCGCAGGCTGCTGCCTTCTTTTTCCAGCAACTTACTCACAGCCTCCTTATCAGCTTTGAGCCGATTGACGCGCACTACTAGTTGGGCAGGCTCGTTGAGCGCATGGATGGTGGCTGGCCAGCGATCCCCCAATTGGTCACGCCCCATTGTTTCCAGCCAGTCGGGAATAGATTCGGCTATGGCCGGCTCCCGCAATAATCGTTCGCGGGCGGCCAGCAGCATTTGTGCGTCCAAAGAGGCAAACTCCCGCCATGCAGGCAGCCTGGCACCTGACAGCAGCCAGTGGGTGCCGAAAAGCGCGTAGAAACCGGCCTTATCTCGTGGCTCATAACCCAGCACGGCCGTAAGCAGTCGATACCAGCGGACAATATCGTAGGTGTGGGCTGCTATGAAGGCGCGATCGCGCGCACCCCTGCGGGGATCCTGGCGCAATACTTGCTCAATTACTTTGTCTGCATAGCGCCCCCCCAGAAATATCTGCTCCAGGGCTTCTGCAACGGCCGCAACAAGGGGGGGAAACAAGGATGTGGTACCTGCTTTTTCCATCATACCGCAAAGGTAAGTGTATTTTTTTGACGACAGATGTGCATACTCGCTTACCTTTGCAGCAAACCAAAGCGCGATGGGTATGTATTTTTTATTTTCATAAAAACATACCTATTCATAAGACAGTTATTTGGCTGTGCAAGCAACCCGATAACTGTTTTGCCGCAAAGAGCATATAATGAACAGGCAAGAAAGAATAGCTGCGCTCTGCACGCTCGGGGCGCAACTGCAACAGGCAGATGATTATCGGGAGGCGGTGATGGCCAGAACGGCTGTACACAATCCCTGGCTGACAGTCGAAAACCAGCGACTGGCTATACAGGCAATCTGTGACCATTTTTTGCAGCCTTCGCTGCTGGAGGCCTGGAGCCAAGGCTATGCACTGGCCGAGGTGGTTGAGCCCCGCCCTGTGGGCATCGTCATGGCGGGAAACATTCCTTTGGTGGGCTTTCACGATTTTCTGTGCACTTTCGTCGCCGGCCATCAGGCGGTTGTCAAGTGCTCGGAAAAAGATCCTTGGTTGTTTCCGCTGCTGGTCAGGCAATTGATTGCTATTGACGCGCGGGCAGAGGCTTATGTCGCGCTGGCCGACCGTCTCAATAAGGTCGATGCCATCATGGCTACCGGCAGCAATAACACGGCGCGCTACTTTGAGGCTTATTTTGGACACAAGCCGCACATCATCCGCCGCAATCGCAGCGGCCTTGCTGTGCTGAGCGGGCAGGAAAGCCGCGAAGATTTACTGGCGCTGGGCAGAGATGTATTTACGTACTTTGGCCTTGGTTGCCGCAATGTCTCCAGCCTGTGGGTGCCGGAAGGCTATGATTTTACGCCTTTGCTGGAGGCGCTGTACGAGTTTAGGGAAATTGTACTGCACAGCAAGTACAAGAATAATTTTGATTACCACTATGCTTCTCTAATACTCAACCGGCAGCCGTTTTTGGCCAACGGTTGTGTTATGCTACTGGAAAATCCGCAGATTGCTTCACCGGTGGCCATGCTGCACTATCAATACTACCAGGAGGCTGCCGAATTGCCGGAACGTCTCCGCGCCTCGGCTGCCGATATTCAGGTGGTCGTGAGTTCCATGCCAATGCTGCAGGGCAGCAATGCCCGTCCGTTTGGGCAAGCCCAGCAGCCCGGACTGGCCGATTATGCTGACGGGCTTGATACGATGGCGTTTTTGGGCACGCTCTGAGAATCTCTTATAAACATTGGGCCCGTTGCTGGATTTTTGAAAAAATCCAGCAACGGGCCCAATAGTTAGCGCACTTTTTGGCGGCGTCAGCCGCCAAAAAGTATGTAACCTTACTACTGTATAACCACCTGTTTAACAGCAATACCATCGGCAAACCTGACTTTGATCAGGTACATGCCCGGGGGTAACTCGCCTCGCTGTATCTCGTATTGGTGATGATCAATGTTGTTGTAAGAACGCAGGAAGAGGCCGTTCATGTCAAACAGCTGGATGTCCTGCATAGCAACCTGTGTCTTGCTGCTGATGAAGATACGCTCAGAAGCAGGATTGGGTGCAATCTGCAGCTGTACGCGGTCTTCGTCGATCATTACATCTTCTGTGCTGCTGATTGCACAGTCCGGAAGCTGCAGCGCCTGGCAGGCACGTGGGTAGAAGTATGCCATAACCGTATCGATGTAGGTACGCGCCTTGGTAGCACTCATGTCAGGGTTGAGCAGCAAACCCGTATTGTGCAGTGTGTCAGCGTTGAAGTTAGTGCCGAGCTGACCGTTGACTGCCTGAATGATCAGGCCGAGTTGCGGACGACTCCACCAGTCCCATGGACCTGACTGCAGGTTGCTGGTCACGAAAGGATAGCAGTTAGGAACAGCCAGTGTAATGTTCTGTCCTTGGTAGGAGATAGGCACATTGTTGTAAGCAGCATTGATGCCGTTGGTGACAGATGAAAGCGTGCTAAAAGGTGCTGCCAGTGGTGCCGCATTGGCAGGCGTCAGAGCGTCATTGACACCTGTTTCATTAGCTTTTTTAACAACAGAATACGTACCGCTTACGTTGACAACAAACTCACCAGTGGTAGGTACGATAACCGCTCCGTCGGCATAAGG
>CAZYAO010000007.1:66973-73157 GCA_964645715.1 uncultured Saprospiraceae bacterium | reverse complement strand
CCTTGTCCCCAAAGAACGATGCGGTTGGGGTCAATGCCAAGGCTGTTATTGTTTTCAGCCACATCTTTACGCAGGTAGCGAATCAGCGTACGTGCATCCTGGATACCGCGGTAAGCCGCCTGTAGCAGTGAACTGGTACGCGTGTTCTGGTTTTCAGCCAGCGGCAACCAGCCCTGGCGGTAAGTAGCTGCGATAGCTACATAACCCGTCTTGGCGAGGCGCGTACAAATTTCAACAACCGTAGAGTCGAGCTTGCCGCCCGTAATCTGGCCATTGAAGTATTGCGGCAGGAAAGAGCCGGTGTGCAGATAGATAACCACGGGACGATTGGTCTCCGTATCACCTGTCGGCCTGTAAACATCCATCAAGAGCGCTGTCTGCGCCGGAGCACCCGTGAGGATGCCAATGTTGGTGCCATACGTTACATTGCTGGTCTTCGTCACCTGTGGGAAGATCTGGTCAACATAACGGGTTTGCGCGGTCAGCGAGTTGATCGCAAAGACCAGCAGGAGTAAAACAACTGTGTTGATCTGTTTCATAGAAACGCATTTTTAATGGTAAAAATAGCGATAAGCTATTATTTTTTAAACTCGTATAATATAGAGAAGTAGGCCAGGCGACCAATACGGGGACCTCCATAGGTCTGAAACACCTGGTTGTTGAGCACATTGGAGGCACCCAGCTTAAAAGTCGTATCCAGCTTCTCGGCCCGCCAGTTGACTTGTGCATCCAGCAGATCGTAGGAAGGGATAAAACCGGTAAACTGTGGTGAACCTTCAAACAGGAAACCCTCCACCCACTTATAGTTAACATTGAAACCCACATTTTTGATGCGCTTACTGCCCAAATTAATGTCAATATCGCGACCAGAAATGCCAAAATTAAATTTATGCTCCGGGGTATTGAACGCAGGAATGATGGGGTCATCCGTCTGTGTGTTCAGTATATTCCAGGAATAATTGGCATTGAGCACATAAAACTTAGCAAAATAGTAGTTGAGCCCCAAGGAGAAGCCCTGGGTCGTTACCCGGTCCGTCGCATTGGCCGCCACGCGATAAGCCTGTGCGTCGACCAACTGGTTGTTGGCAATCGTAGCATCAACACCAAAGTTGAAGCCGATGAAATCGCGGTAGAAACTGTAATAGTAAGTGGCGTCGACATACAGCCTGTCGAACAGGGTCGTCCGCACGCCTGCCTCCATCGTTCTTACCCGCTCGGGCCGCACAGGCGCAATGTCAAAATAATCAAGAGTATCGCTGTTGCCAGTGCCCACAAAATTGCGGAGCGACTCTACCGTAAGCAAGTCCTGGAAGCCGTCGAGATTGCCGATCAGAATAGCGCGGCCCACGTTGTAGAAAAGATACTGGTCGCTGAGCGTAGGGTTGCGGATAGCCGAGCTGAAAGACAGGCGGAAGATGGTATTGGGGTTGTGGGTATACACTGCAGAGGCAGCCGGACTGAGCAGCGGATCGAAATTCTGATTTTTGTCGAGGCGCACAGAAGCGTTAATCTTCAGTTTGGCGCGAATCTCCATAATTGCACCCCCGTAGAGACCAAATTCCGAATTGCGGATGACGCGTCCGTTGGTATCGAGCAGGATGGACCCGCGGGAGTCCGGCATAAACTGACGGAAGTTGGCGCCCGTGACTACATCCAGATCTGTCACAGTACCCCCGCTGGCCAAGTCATTAAAGCGGTACTCACCATGCACATGCGCCAGTGCCGACTTGTCGTAAAAGCGAGTACCACCCTCCGTATACGACAAACTACTGGTGATGCGGTTGAACTCATCCTGAAAGCGCTGCGTACCCGGCTCGAAAAAATCTGCTGTATTGGTGAGCGGATTGGCCGCCAGCGAGTAGGCCGATGCCTGGGTATGCGAGTTGTTCAGCAGTGCCTGAATGTCTTCCTTGCCTAAAAAAGCATTGAGGGCAGCCCGGAATTCGTCGGGACGACCAATGTAGCTGAGGGGATTTGGGTAACCCTCTTGTGCCCGCAGCGTGGGATTGACGTTGAGCTGCCAGTAGTTGATATAATCAGCACGCCAGTCGCTGTTTTTCTTGGCATTGTTCTGCAGCAGCAATGCCGTAAAGTAAGGGTCGTATGAATTACCGGCATCTTCGTGCGTTACGTAGGCGCGCAGGAAAAATTTGTCGCGCTGCCGCAGCTCCAGTCGGTGTTGATAAAAACGTATGTCTCGCAGGCTGAATCGGTTATCTCCCTGATAGACCGTTGTGCCAGTACTGAAATTGCTGGCAGCAATCAGCTCAGTAGACCGTAAATCCTTGGCCGGGTTGAGGCGAAAATGCAGTGCGGCACCAATCTTGGTATTGTCGGAGTCATAGTCTACCAAATCGATCTCTCTGTAACCTCTGCGGTGAATGATACCCAGACCCGGGGTCGACAAAGACCGGCTGAGATCATTGGCATTCAGATACTCATCACCGTATACATTTACGGCATCATACCCACCCGGATTGTCGATGGGTGCAGGGCTCTCATAGACCGGATCGTAATTATCCGCTACCCAGTCATTGGCGCGAAAGTGGAAGAAATTGATTTTATAGGCCATGAAGGGCAGCCCCTCCTTGTTGTTGACGGTCTGCGCCCAGCGGAAGCCACCTTCGATCAGGTTGCGCTCGCCGACTTTCATCATAGCGGACAGCCCTGTATGCAGGTAAGGATCTTTGCTTTCCATACTGATGACCCCGTTGAACGCATTGGGACCATAGAATGCCGAGGCAGCTCCGATGACCAGGTTGACAGCATTGACATCCAGTTCGGAAGCGCCCAGGAAATTGCCCAGCGAAAAGTTGAGGCCGGGCGACTGGTTGTCGACGCCATCAATCAGCTGCAGTGAGCGCACCGGGCTGGTGCTGTTGAAACCGCGGGTATTGATAATCTTGAAGCCTAAGCTGGCAGCTGTCAGGTCTACTTCTTTGAGCGACCCCAGCCCGTCATAAAAATTGGCGGCGGGCGTCTCCCGGATGGCTATATTGTCGAGCGTTTCTACCGTGAGTGGGGACTGCTGCTGTCGCTCGCTGATACGCCGGCCTTTGACCTCAACGGTTGAAATGGTCACAGCATCTTCGACCAATTGTATTTTTAACGCTGTACGGGCATCGGACACATTGACCTCCTGTTCGGAGTAACCAATGTAAGAAACCAGCAATACCATAGGTATCGCCTGACGGGTTTCGAGGCTAAATTTGCCGTCGAAATCCGTAACAGTTCCTTCCGTGGTCCCCTTGATGACAATCGTCGCATTGATCAGGGGATCACCGCTGTTGGCATCGACTACCGTACCCCGGACAACCACCTGGGCCAATAGCTGTTGTTGTGAGGCCATGAAAAAAATAAAAAACAGACAAAAAACAGTTGATGCAAATTTCATACTTTATTGGCAGTGGTGGTTAATGAATTATTCTTCAATACACTAATATAGTGAATATCCGGATTGCTGATGCAAGTCTAATAAGTTTTTTCCGAATTACGATAATTTATTGGTTTTTTGTGTTCTTAGCGCCCTGGTGTGTAACATTTCGACTGCATTTTATTGCCGAGGGCAGCAAAACACAGTCGAAATCCCTTCTTTGGCGGATCCGGCCGCCAAAGAAGGGATTGAAACAACATCAGCGACCGCAAAACCCGGGCTCCCGCCAGCCTGCCGGTAGCCGGCAGTAGAGTTGCGATGCTCCCCAGCCGATAAGCGTTCCGAGCAACGCGCCAAACAGCACGTCGACCGGATAGTGCAGCCCCACGTAAACTTGTCCGTAGGCAATACTGCCTGCCCAAAGGAAGAGCGCCCACCGCCAGCGGGATTGCGCGCCGCGCGCCCAGCTGAGGGCAAGCAGGCTGGCCAATGCAAAGTGATTAGAAGCATGCGAGGAGGGAAAACTATAGCCGCCGCCACAGCCGGCCAGTACCCTGGCCGCCGGCTGCAGGCTGGCCTCGCGACAAGGCCGCTCCCGCTTAACGCTCTTTTTGATGAGTGTACTGCTGACCTGGTCGGCTGTACCGACGGCCAGCGCAACTACCAGCAGCAGACCCAGGCCCGCTCGCCGGTAGCGATACAGCATCCAACCGGCTGCCAGAACATACAAGGGCAGCCAACTGAGTTTATCTCTCCAGTAGGGCATCACTGCATCGAGCAGCGGGTGTGTAAAACGGCTGTTGAGCAGTTCAAAAATCTGGTAATCCGTTGCTAATATATCCATTATCGCTTTTGTGCCATCATAATCAGTCGGGGGCTGCTGTCCGCAGCAAAGGGTCGCAACTGGTAATCGCCAAAGGTATCTATGAGGTCCAGCCCTGCCTGTTCAAACAATTGCCGGAAGTCGTCGTGGTACAGCAAGGCTACGCGCTCCGTAAAATGGTATTGTCTGCCCCGGTCTTCAAAACGAATATCCTTGACCAGCATTCCCTGCTGGGGGTAGCGGTCAATGTGAAAGCTAATATTACCCACCTGTTTCACTTCATTGGGCAGCAGCTCCCGCAATACCAAGGTCGGATTGAAAAAATCCAGAAAAAAAATCCCGCCCCGTACGAGACCTGCTGCAACGCTTTTAAGGGTGCGAAGATCGTCAGTTCGCCTCTCAAAATAGCCAAAACTGGTGAAAAAACTAAAAATTCCGTTAAAGTAATTGATCCTAAATGGTTTGCGCATATCGTGAGTGTAAAAAGCGAGATGATTCCGCTCGTATTGTTGCGCATGTCGTATACTGGCTGGCGACAGATCGAGGCCAGTCACATCAAACCCTTTGTCTGCCAGGTATTTGCTGTATCGACCTCTGCCGCAGGCGAGATCGAGCAGCCGGGCACCCGCGGGGGGTTGCCAAGCTTCCAGCAGGTGATCTATAAAGGCACGCGCTTCATGCTCATCGCGTTGCTTGTACAACATGGGGTAGTAGGGGGAGTCAAACCAGGCTGCGTACCAGGGTTCTTCGCCTGCCGTCTTATGGCTCATCACACTTGTGTGGTGCATTTACTTGCTTTTGCCCTTGCTAACAACCAAGTGTGGGGGAGGGTTCAGTGGCGGCATTTACAATACCGCCACTGCATTGATATTTGTTTTTGATTTTTTTAAAAATCAAAAACAAATATTATTGAAATACCCTTTGGCAGCCAAAGCTGCCAAAGGGTATTGGGTACATTTTACGACTGCCGCAGGCACTCTAAAGCGGAGAAACCACTCCCTCAATCTGTCGGGGACCGAGTACCTCGAGCAGAAACTGGCGAGCCTCGCCCTCCGTCGTAAACGGCGCGAGCAGCACGCGGAACATGCCATTGCTGTCGGGCTTGATGAGCACATTGCCATAACCCTGTGCGTTGAGCTGCTCCAGCTGTCGCTGTGCATTGGCGATATTGGAAAAAAGCCCTGTCTGTATGCCGTAGGAGCTGGCAGCCTTGGTTGCTGGGGACGAGTTGCCTACACGCGGCTGTGCTTCATTGTCCCACTGAAAGCCGGCACCGCTCTGTTGCTGTGCTGCCACCGGCCGCTGAGAAGCGGATTTGGGAGCCCATTCAGGCGCCTCTTCTGGCTCTTCGTAGCCGCCGCGTGCCTGCATGCTGCCCGGAAAGTTGACAGGCGTAGTACGATCAGTAGCAGCCCGCTCAGCCGTCGCTGCATAGTAATCAGTGGGATTTTGCGCTGGCCGGGCGGTTCCGGCTGGCATGCTGGCTGGTGCCAGCGCATAGTCGCGGTCAATAGGCGGCACCGGATTTACATCAGAATAGCCAATCACTTGTACCTTTACGCGGGTACGGCCAGCGCGAACCAGATCGAGACACTGGGCAGCCATCCAGCTGAGGTCAATGACGCAGTCATCGCAGTAGGCGCCCCGGTCGTTGATGCGCACATCTACCGATTGCCCGGTATCATAGCGCGTGACGCGCACCAGCGTACCCAGCGGATAGTTGCGGTGAGAAGCCGTCATCTGGTCGCGGCGATATACGTCACCCAGCGCTGTCTGCATATTATCAATATAATCAGCATAGTAAGTGGCAAATCCTTCGGACATTTGCCCTTTGAGGGCGGCCACCTGCCGACTGCTTTCGGACTGTATGGACTGGGAGTTGGTGGTAGGGTACTGAAAAGTCTGTGCGCCCAGCTCGAGTGACAGGACTAGCAGCAGCGATGCGGTTACATAAAAAATCTTCATGGGCCTGTAATTTATAAGCTTTT
>CAZYAO010000007.1:53182-66873 GCA_964645715.1 uncultured Saprospiraceae bacterium | reverse complement strand
TACCTTGCCCCGGAGGCTGCTGCCTTCGAGCGGCGACCAGCCGCATTTGTAGTAGAGGTTGGCAGCGCTGACTTCCCAGCTGGCCAGCGGATCTACGAGAATCAGGTCGGCATGGTAGCCTTCCCGCAGGTAACCGCGCTCGCGCAGGCGGAAACACTCAGCCGGCGCGTGGCACATTTTTTCCACTATCCGCTCAAGGCTGATAGCCCCCTCGTGGTAAAAACGCAGCATCATGGGCAGCGCGTGCTGCACCAGCGGGCCACCGGACGGGCAGTCAAAATAAGGCTGTTGTTTTTCGGCCCAGGTATGCGGGGCGTGGTCGGTCGCAATGATATCGAGTCGATTGTCGAGCAATCCCTGTAGCAATGCCGACTGATGCTCAGCACCTTTGACGGCCGGATTCCACTTGATGCGTGCGCCGAGGGTGGCATAGTCGGCATCATTGAAAAAGAGGTGGTGTACGCAGACCTCGGCAGTGATGCGCTTTTGGCGCAGGGGCGTATGGGGGTCAAAAAGTGCCAGTTCGTCGCGGGTGGAGATGTGTAGTACGTGCAGACGGGTATTGTATTTTTGCGCCAGCGCGACGGCTCTTGAACTCGACAGGTAGCAGGCTTCGACCGAGCGGATGCGGGGGTGCTCGTACATGGGTACATCCTCTCCGTAGCGCGCGCGAGCGTCTGCAGCGTTGGTACGTATCGTAGCCTCATCCTCGCAATGAACAGCGATGAGCATGGGGGTCTCCCGGAAGACGTTTTCGAGCGTCTGTTGGTCATCGACCAGCATATTGCCCGTGCTGGAGCCCATGAATATTTTGAGTCCGCACACCCGCGCAGGATCCGTGCGCAGCACTTCATCAAGGTTATCGTTGGACACACCCATGTAAAAGGAGTAGTTGGCCAGCGAGTGCCGGGCCGCAATCTGGTACTTTTCTTCCAGCAGCGACTGGTTGAGGGTAGGCGGCTTTACGTTGGGCATTTCCATGAAAGAGGTGACGCCCCCCGCCACAGCTGCCCGTGCTTCGCTGCCGATATCGCCTTTGTGGGTCAGGCCCGGCTCGCGGAAGTGTACCTGATCGTCAATGATGCCGGGCATGGCCAGCAGGCCGTCAGCCCTCACTTCCTTGCTACCCGGAGGGGACTCTATGATGCCGCCAATGCGGCTAAACAGGCCGTTCTCGATGAGGAGGTCGCCTTCGATAATCTGCCCCTCGTTGACGATGCGGGCATTCTTGATGACAGTTGTTGCCATAGTCTGCTTACTTTGAGCCGGTAGAAAATAATATCAATCGAAAAACAATCCAAAATCTTTTTCGATCGCCCGCCAGCCCCAAATATTTGCGCACTTGTACACAATAGCAAACCAGCAAGCCTAGGACTCGTCCTGCTGCGCGGCAGCAAGCGCAGCCGCCTGGTTATAGGTGGTCAGGTGCTGACTCAGGTAGCCAATGATGACGCTGAGGCCCATATTAAACTGCCGATTATTGTTGATGATGATGTCGGCATCTTCCATGTAGGGCTTTATGTAGCGCTCGAAGGTGGGAAGTACGTGGTTTTCGTAGCGGTAGAGGACATCCTCCAGCGGGTAGTTGCGCTCTACGCGGTCGCGCTTGATGCGGCGTATAACTTTCAGGTTTTCTTTGGCATGCAGGTATATTTTCAGGTCCAGCAGCTTGCGCATTTTTTTGTAGTGGAATACAAAAAGACCTTCGACCAGGATTACGGGCGCAGGAGGGAAAACCAGTTCCCGTGCGGTGACCAAAGCATTGTTGAAGGTATATTCCTGTCGGGTGACCGTCTGGCCAGCCATCAGTTTTTTTACATCGCGGACAAAGGCCTTTTTATCGATGGCTTTGGGCAGGTCGAAGTTGATGACGCCCGAGTCATCAACCTGTTGCTCCTCCCGTGGCAGGTAGTAGTCATCCTGCGAAATCACACAAAGCTCTTCGACAGAGAAATGATCGCGAATTTGGCGGATGAATGAGGTCTTGCCGGAGCCACTGCCCCCTGTAATGCCAATAACGAGCGGTTTCATGCCGGTTGATCCCGGATTTGCCAGGGACGCGCAAAAATAACTAAAGTAATCGGCAATGCGCGAGAGTTAATTAGTTTTATTACATTTGGCCGGCAAAGCAGGCGAAATCAACCAGCTGAGCAACTGCCCGGGCAGTATCCGGGTATGCAAGGCTCCGGAGCAAATGGTTCCGCCCAATCGCCGTCAATCAACAACTGATTCATAATCAGAAGATATGGAAATAGCTATCTCTGCTGCGAGGGCTTCTTTGGGGCTCGCTGTATTGTTGGGTATCTGTTATGCCCTGAGTAACAACCGTGCAGCCATCAATTGGCGTTTGGTTTCTATCGGTATTGCGCTGCAACTCGTGCTGGCGGTGATGATTCTGAAGGTTCCCGGTGTGAGCAACGCCTTCGACCTGATATCGGAGGGCTTCAGGGCCGTCCTGCAGTTTACCCAGGCCGGTGCCTCATTCCTCTTTGGCAGCATTGTACAGGACCAAAAAACATTTGGCTATATCTTTGCTTTTCAGGTGTTGCCAACCATCGTTTTCTTCAGTGCCCTGACGGCCATTCTCTATTACTTTGGTATCCTGCAAAAGGTAGTCTATGGTCTCGCCTGGCTGCTGACGAAAACTATGGGGCTCACGGGGCCTGAGAGTCTTGCCGCCGCCGCCAATGTATTTATAGGACAGACAGAAGCGCCGCTGGTGGTGAGGCCTTACCTGGCAGGGATGAGCAAATCGGAGATTCTTTGCCTCATGACGGGTGGTATGGCTACCATTGCAGGCAGTGTGTTTGTGGCCTATGTAGGTTTTCTGGGGGGCGATGATCCCGAGATGCAGCGCTACTTTGCCAAGCATCTGCTGACGGCTTCCATCATCTCTGCACCGGCAGCTATTGTAGCTGCCAAGATGCTCTATCCGGAGACACAGCCAGTCAGCCCCGATGCACAGCTCAGAATGGCCGATGATGACAGCCACAACCTGCTCGATTCCATTGCCCGCGGCACGACCGACGGACTACGCCTCGCCATCAATGTGGGGGCTATGTTGCTGGTGTTTACGGCGCTTATTTATATGGCCAACCAAATACTTTTCCACAGCGTGGGCAATTGGACGGGGCTCAACGAATACGTACAACAGACAACGGGTGGCCGCTTCGAGGGTTTCACTTTTACCTATCTGTTGGGACTAATTTTTGCACCTTTCGCCTGGATTCTGGGGGTTCCTGCCCAGGATGTGCTGCTGGTAGGTCAGCTGCTGGGCCAAAAAACGGTCATCAACGAGTTTGTGGCGTATGCCGAGCTCAACAATATGCAGCAAGCGGGCATTCAGCTGTCGGATAAGGCCGTACTCATTGCCACCTACGCGCTCTGCGGCTTTTCCAATTTTGCTTCCATCGGCATCCAGATTGGTGGCATCAGCGCCATTGCACCCAGTCAGCGGCAGGCGCTCACAGAGCTGGGCATCAAGTCGCTCATCGGGGGTACAATCGCCTGCTTCTTTACCGCCTGTATTGCAGGTCTTTTTGCATAGAGATATTTGGCAGCGGCCTTAGCTGCCGCAAAATATTCCGACCCTTTGTGTATTTTGCCGCCCTTGGCGGCAAAATACACAAAGTACGGGCGCGCTGTTCAGTGCGCGAGGCATTCGCGCAGCTGCCGAAGGTGTCGCTCTAAATGCCAGTGAAAAAAATCGAGCATGCCCGCGGTTGTCATCAGCCCTGCCACCGGATGCCGGTAAAAGGCTTTCTGGTGGACGCCCGCATCGAGCTCTGCCAGCAACTGGGCGAGCTCCGCCCGCTGTTGCCGCCAAGCCGCGGCGGTTGCTGCCAGCGGTGCGTAGGCAGGCAGAGCTTCCTCTGCGACCATGGCGGGCGCCTTCCGCTTGAGCGGGAGGTAGAGGAAAAACCCAACCAAGAGTCTGCGCAAGTGCGTGCCGATGCTTGCGTCTGGCAGCTGCTCAGTAGGTACTGACTGTTTCTTGCGCAGGTATTGCTGCGATAGTTTTTCGGCCAGCATCAGGTGTTGCAACACTTGCATGGCCGACCATCGGCCGGGGCCGGGCGGTCGGTTGAGCTGCTCATCATCATAAGCTTCTAATTGTCGCAGCAGCGTATCCAGTCCTGCCGCCAACCGCTGCAGGCGTTGCTGCAGGGGGGCGGGCAGCGCCTGATTTTCGGATGTTTTCATAAGCGTGATTTATTGTAGGTTTGCTCCGGTTGTGACGTGCATCGTAGACAAAGCCAAACACAACCCATTGTCCTGCAGGGTATCGAAGTTGCTCTCCACCGTACGGGGGCAACGCGCATATTTATTGCTGTCGCTGTGCGGCCATGCGCTCTTCGAGCGACAAGCCCCGATGGCCGGGCCTGGCGGGCACGAGGGACATGGCATACTCGCTGAGCGCCGTGATGGTCAGGGAGGGGTTGACTCCCAGGTTACAGGGTATGATGGATCCGTCGAGAATGTACATATTGGGATAGCCGTGTACCCTAAACTGCGGATCGACGACACCCTCTTCGGCACTGCTGCCCATGGGGCAGCCGCCGAGGATATGGGCAGTAGTGGCCAGGTTGAGGGTTATCTCCGTGATAGCATTTTGTGGTACGCCGCCGGCTTTGCGGGCGTAGCGCAGCATAGCTTCCTGTCCTTTGGGGATAAATGTAGGCACCCGCTCCGGCCCGTCATTGACCATCTTCAGTCGGCGCCCCAGCAGGCCGCGGCCCAGTTGCATACGCATGGCATTGTCGAGGGTCTGCATAATCAGGAAAAAAACACCCGTAGTGGCCAGTTGCCGATTGAAGACTACCCGCAAAAAATCGAGGGGATGGCGCAGGGTGTTCCACAGCATTTTGAGCGTGCGCACAGGGGGCGATCCCGGTCCGGCTGCCATGGCGCCCAGCCGTGCCATGAGGCCACTGCCGTCGGGAAATTTGACGATTTCTACATTTGTTTGCTCATCAGGTGCAAATACGCGTGAGATGGCAATGCCGTGATTGAGCTTTTGCCGGGCCGCCAGCACCCCGCTGAGCATCTCCGAGTTGGTCATGAGGTTTTCTCCCAGCCGGTCCGACAGCTTCGGCAGCGAGGCAAACTGGTGTTTTTGCCGAAGCAGCAGGTCCATAGTACCCAGCACACCCGCGCTGACAATCAGTCCCCGGCTTCGATAGCGTACCCGCTGCTGCCGCCAGCGGGCTGTACTGCTACGGCAGCTGACGGTGTACAGTCCGTCGCCAAAATCTATGCGTTCAGCCTGCGTTTCTGCCGCGATGCGAGCACCAAAATGCCGCTCTGCCAGCCATAGGTAATTTTTGTCGAGGGTGTTTTTGGCGTCGTGGCGACAGCCGACCATACAGCCGGCGCAGTGGGTGCAGCCGGTGCGCAGGGGTCCCAGCCCTTCGAAGTAGGGATCAACAGCCTGCTGGGGCGAGCCGAGGTAGATGCCTACGCCTTCCACCGGGCCGTAGGTATGGCCGCGCCCCATCTCTTCGGCAACCTCTTTGAGTAATTGGTCTTCGACATACTCAGGACTATAGACGGCCGATCCGAGCATGCGGTTGGCCAGATCGTAAAAGGGGCGCAGCACTTCTTTCCAGTTGTTGAAAGTAGCCCAGCGGGGGTTGCTGTAAAAAGTGTCGGGCGGCCGTATGTGGGTATTGGCATAGACAATTGATCCGCCGCCGACCCCCACGCCGCTGATGACCATCACCTCCCGAAAAAAGCTGAGTCGCTGAAAGCCAAACCATCGTAGTGCCGGCACCCACAGGTATTTCGACAGCTGCCAGTTGCTGCGCGGGAAGTCTTGCGCCTGCCACCGCTTGCCTTTTTCCAAAACCAGTACGGAGTAGCCTTTTTCTGCCAGCCGCAGGGCGGCGACGCTGCCGCCAAAGCCGGAGCCTATGACGATGTAGTCGTAAATGTGGTCGTTTGCATGCATGATGCCGGTGGTAAGTTGCATACAAGATGCTGCAATTTTTTTGATTTTTTTCAAAAATCAAAAAAATTGCGACTGTTTTGGTCTCGCCTGCACTGGCGCTCATGCGCCATGCAGGCGAGACCCTTGGCAGTATTTTTTGATTTTTTTCAAAAATCAAAAAAATTGCGACTGTTTTGGTCTCGCCTGCACTGGCGCTCATGCGCCATGCAGGCGAGACCCTTGGCAGTATTTTTTGATTTTTTTCAAAAATCAAAAAATACTGCCTACTCAGCCCTCAGGCTTACGCAGCACAAACCCCCTGCCAATACTACTACGCCCCAAGCCTCCCAGCCGCCGGTCGAGCCACAGCAGGGCATCGGTGAGCCAGCAGAGCCAGGGCTCGCTGCGCGAAGGGCGCAGCACCAGGCGACGCGAGGAAGACTGTCTGCGCAGGTTGGTGGCATTGGCTTTGAACCAGCGCTGCACCATACCCGTCCAGTACATTTCTGCGAGTCCGGCCAGGTAACCGCTGAGGGGGAGTTCCTCAACGACGGTGAGGCCGTAGCGGGCTGCCCACTGCCGGAGATCGGCCGGGTCTATGAGGTAGTCGTGGCCAAAAGCGTAGGCTCCCTGCCGGACAACAGGCTGCTGCGGCTTGCCCAGCAGCCTGTTGAGCGGGTCATAGGTGACCGGAAAGTGGAGGTTGGGAAAAGACAGGAATGCCATGCCGCCGGGCGCCAGCACGCGGCTGATCTCCTGCAGCATGCGCTCGGGTTGCCCTACGTGTTCGAGGACATCCACCGAAACGACCAGGTCAAACTGACGGTCGGTAAACTCGAGAGCCAGCGCATCGGCGACCTGATAGCGCAGGTTGTCAACATCGGCATTGAGGCGGGCAGCAAACGCGACATCCTCCGCATTGATGTCACAGGCGGTCAGCTGCTGGCAGTGGTGCGCAATCATCGCATCGTAGTCGCCCTCACCCGTGCCCAGATTAAGCCCTTCGCGCCAGCGGGCAGCCGGCTGCCAACGCTGTAGCTCCCGCCGGATAAACAGATAACGGTTGCGGTAGGAGGGGAATAACAGCTTGTAATTCAATGTTTATTTGTCATTGGTGAATCAAAAAAGCGCCGGTATCGGTAGCTGCCGGCAGTCATCAAAACTGCTCGGCATACTGCTTGTACTTGGCGGCATTTTCGAAATCTCCTTCCGCTTCGTATATCTGTGAGGCCATGATATAGGCATTCTTCAGCTGTGGATTATAGGTGAGCGCTTTCTCCAGGTAGCGCAGCGCCTGCCGGTTGCTCTTATTCTGCCGACTGATTTCCGCGAGGTAGAAATAGGCGGTTGCATTTTCGGGATTGACGCGCACGAGGTGCTGGAAGCTCTCTTCGGAGGCACGAAGGTCTGCCTTCATGAGATAGATGTGCCCCTTCATGTAGAGCGCCGTCTCGTTTTCGGGTGCCAGTGCGAGGGCTGTCTCCGTAGCTTTCATAGCCTCATCGGGCTGGGCTGTATTGGCATAGATGGAGGCGATGTTCATCCAGGCGAGCTCATTGTCGGGATGCAGGGTCACCTCACTTTCAAAATACGGCAGGGCGATTTCCAGCTTATTTTCTTTCATCGCCTTTTCGCCCAGGTAGGCGTCGTTGGTCTGGTTTTTCTCGATGACTGTGAGGGGTGCCCCGCCGGCCTCTACGACATGCACGGCCTTGCTGTTGGGCCACTTGCCGGCGCGCAACTGTGGTCCCCGGATAAACCGGTTGGTAAAGACGCCATACTTCCAGTCTTCCGCATAGCGGGCGTTGAATCGCACATATTGTACCTTTACCTTGTCTTTGTAGTCGCTACCGAGTTCCCACTTGAGGTTGTAAGGAAAATTGGTCGCAATGGTAAGGCTGTCCATGCCGGCATGGAGCACGCCCTGTTTTTCCATCCACCGCACCGCCTCGCGCGTGCTCACGCCCCAGTAGTCAGTCTCATAATAACCGTGGGCGCCTTTCACACCCCCCTGCAGCGGATTGAAATACACATAAGAGTAGCCCGGATACCTGACCGAAAAGGCCATGGCGTCGGCCTGCAGCAGTAGCAGCAGGCCCGCAAAGCCCCACTGCCAGGCAGCTTTGTAACGCACCAGCGATTCCCAGCCGAGGGCTGCCAGCAATAGCAGGCTGGGATAGAGGAACAACAACTGTCGCCAGCCGTCGTACAGCGCACTGTCTTTGTAGGTGAGGTAGGCCAGCGGGAAGATGGCTGCAAACCACAACAAACTTACGGCCGCAGGCGAAAACTGTGCCGCCAGTCGAAAGCTCAGGAACAGCGCCGCGGCAATGCCTGCCAGTACCGGCAGGGCAATGGTGATGCCCATCCACACCAGCGGATAGCTGCGGGGGATAGCATCGGAAAAGAGAGTGTCACCGCCAAACAGCACAGAAATGCGCACGCTGTAATTGGAAAAAACTTCCAGCGCTTCCTGGGTGTGCTTGATGGGCGACTGCATGGCGTAAGGCCACACCAGCAGCGCCAGGCCGAAGGCCAGCAGGCTGCTGCCACCCCAGTAGAGGGCGTAGCGCCCTACCTGCTTATAGTCGATCAGCCCCTTGAGGCCATAGCGGAACAGGAAATCGATGCCCATAAAAAGGCCTGCATAGGCGATGACCAGCAGACCGCCCACCCGCTGGCCTGTGGCAAGGGCCGCTCCCAGCACAAAACCAGCAATGTCGACAGGACGGGGCTTGGGCAGCGACCGCAGCAGTCGGAACAAAAAGTAGAGCGCTACCGTATAGCCGGCAGCGAAGGGAATATCTTTGGGGTTCATCACGCCATGCCCCAGCAGTCGCGGGCTGCCCAGTGCCAGCAGCAGGAGTAGCGAGGCGGCCCGGTAGCCGCCCAGATCACGCGCCCAGAAGGCCAGGGTGAAAATCAACAGCAGCGCAAAAGAGGCATTGACAAGGTGGCGCACCCGGTGGTAGACGGGTTCGTCAGGACTGAAGCCGAGTATGCGGTTGATGCCCCCGGCCAGCAGATCGAAGGCGCCACCGTAATAGCGTACATATTGTGTGTAGGCCTCATCCTCTTCATAAAAAACAGCCTTGTTGCTGCCGAAAGAAGAAAAATAATCGACCAGCCGCTCCGAATACTCCACCTGAAAGCGGTCATCGCCATTGACGCCCACCCGGACAGCCAGAAAGCCCGTCAGCAGTATGACAGCCAGCGAGAGCGCCCAGTACAGCTGTCGCCAGCCGCCTGCCTGCCCGCTGTCATCCGACCGCTGCAGGTAGAGCCATTCGCCCCAGTTGACCGATACCTTCGATTGTTTCGCCCGCTTGGGTGCGCTGCTGCCGGTGGCAGCACTGCCAGTTGCTTTGATTTTCTTCGCAGCCATGTGTTCTGAAGCAAAAATTGTGAAAATGATGGACAAAGTTAGCAATTCAGGCTAATTTTTGCAGCGCATATTATTTTTCAGGGCCAATCGCTACGCTTCCTACCGGATGATAAGCTCTTCAATGGCGGGCTCGCCCAGTGCTTCGTTGAGGCGGTCACGGATGGTCTGCCGGCTCATGGCCAGCTCCTGCCGCAGCGGTGCTGCCGTCACGGCAATAAACAGCTTGCCTTTGTAGAGGCGGCACTCAGTCGTATGCTGGTTGATTGCCGGGCCCATCTGTTCCTGCCACAACAGTCGTATACGGGCTTCTGTGTAGCCCTCTTTGAGTTTGTAAGCCTTGAGCATAGCTTCCAGCGCCTCTTTGAGGTTGTGTTCGTTGCCGCGATTCATGTACGTGTGGCTTGTCCGTGATCAATATGGTACAAAAAATGGTCTGCCTGCAGACTGTTGAGGAGCCGGCTGACGCGCTCCTGATCTGTGTCGGAAATAAAAACCTGCCCAAAGCCGGCCTCCAGCACAAACCCCAGCAGCTGCTGCACACGGCCGCTGTCGAGTTTGTCAAAAATATCGTCGAGCAGCAATATGGGAGCGGTGTATTTTTGTTGCCGAAGTACCTGATATTGGGCAAGCTTCAGCGACAGCACATAGCTTTTTATCTGTCCCTGGGAGGCGATGCGCCTGAGAGGGCTGCCGGCCAGCTGGAATACGAGTTCATCGCGGTGCAGGCCGGCGCTGCTGCGCTGCAACTGTTGGTCCTGGCGCTCATGCTGCTGCTGCAGGCTCATCCAGTCAGTCTGCTGCAAGGCTGAGCGGTAGGAGAGGAAAGCCTCTTCCTGACCACTGGCAATCACCCGGTAGATATGTGCAAGTTGGCGGCCGAGTTCCTCCACAAAACGGCTGCGGGATTCGAAGAGGTAGTTGGCAGGTTCCTCCATTTGGGCATTGTATATGTCCAGTAAACCAGGGGGCATAGGCCTGCCTTCCCACTGCTTCAGCAGCGCGTTGCGCTGCCTGAGCAGCTGGTTGTACAGCATCAGCTGGTGGAGGTAGCGGCTGTCGAGCTGCGAAAGGGTGTTGTCCAGCAGGCGCCGCCGCTCTTCACTGCCCTCAGTGACGAGCTGGGTATCGTCGGGCGTGATGATTACCACGGGGTATTTGCCGACATGATCGGCCAGCCGTTCATACACCTGACCATTGCAGCTGAGCTCCTTGCGCTGCCGGGCTTTTACTTTGGCAACAATCGCATCCTTTCGGCCGGGTTCGCTGTGAAAAATGCCTTCAAGCCGGAAAAAATCTGTGCCGATGCGGTTGAGATACTGGTCGTTGAGTCCCGTGTGGCTCTTGCCCATACACAGGTAGTACACAGCCTCCAGCAGGTTGGTCTTGCCCATACCGTTGCGGCCGACAAAACAGTTGAAAGCCGGCGAGCAGCTGATGAGCTGCTGGTCGTAGTTGCGAAACTGTACCAACTTGAAAGATTCGATGTACACCGGCCAGGCTTTAGGGCAAAGATACGCTTTTAGTTGGGGTAGTGGACACATCTGCCTGCAGCCAAGGGGCTTTTTTGTAAAATGCGGGCTAAGGTTTTGGGTAGCCGAGACTGTCTGAAAGAAATTGAGATTTGATGAAAGTTTTTCATTTGAAAACCAGCTTTGATTTGGTTTGTTCTATTGTTTACTGAATAAAACTATGTATCTTTACACACAGAATTACGCTAACTTTGTGAAAATTCGCTAACGAACTATGGTTGCTGAAAAGAAAAAAGGTGCTGGTCGCAAAAACAAGCCAGCTTACAGCAAGGAACAGTACCTGAGCTGGTATGAGCTCATGCTGCGCATTCGTCGTTTTGAAGAGCGGGCGCTCATGGCTTACGGACAGCAGAAGATCCGCGGTTTCTGTCACGTATATATCGGACAGGAAGCCGTAGCCGCCGGCATCGAATCGGCAATCACCCGCGAAGACGCCATCGTAACGGCTTATCGCCAGCACGGTACGGCTATCGGTCGCGGCATCAGCTCGCGTGCTGCCATGGCAGAGCTGTTCGGCAAGTTTACGGGCGCCAACAAAGGCAAAGGCGGATCGATGCACTTTTTTAGTGCCGACAATCGCTACTTCGGTGGCAACGGTATCGTGGGGGCTCAGATTCCCATCGGCACGGGCATCGCTTTTGCTGAGAAATACAAGGGAACCAATAACCTGTGTGTCACGATGTTTGGCGATGGCGCTGCCCGCCAGGGAGCGCTCTATGAGAGCTTCAACATGGCTATGACCTGGAAGCTGCCGGTGCTCTACATCGTCGAAAACAATGGCTATGCCATGGGTACTTCGGTGCAGCGTACCAGCAATGTAACTGAGCTCTACAAAATCGGATCGGCTTTCGATATGCCTAGTGAGTCGGTCGACGGGATGAACCCAGAATCGGTGCACGAGGCTGTCAGCCGCGCTGCTGAGCACATCCGCGCAGGTAAGGGTCCTTACTTCCTCGAAATTCTTACGTATCGCTATAAAGGCCACTCCGTCTCCGACCCCGCTAAGTATCGCAGCAAGGATGAGGTGCAGGAGTACATGGACCGCGATCCGATCAAGACAACGGAGTCGACCATTCTCGAAAATGGTATTGCTACCGCGGAAGAGATTCAGGCTATCAAGGATATGATTAAAGCGGAAATCGATGAGGCGATGGAGTTTGCGGAGAATTCTCCGTATCCGGAAGCCAGCGAACTGTTCGTAGACAATTACGTGCAGAGCGATTATCCATATATCAACTGGTAATACTGGTTTTGGGGGAGATTCGCCTCTTCCACTAAGGGCTCATTTTTAGGGTTTTTCTCAGAAAAACCCTGAAAATGAGCCTTTTTTGTTTCCTAAAAACGAAAATTTAAAAATTAATTCATATCTATTTTGGGGGGTGTTCCCAAAAATAGATGTGGATCGAAATAATGTTTTAGTGGCGCCAGCCACTAAAAAAAACACATGCGATGGAGTCAATACTCAAAAAAGCCTATGACCCTGAGGCGCTGCGCACCACGGGTCATGCACTGGTAGATATGCTGGCAGATTATCTCAAAACAGTGCAGACATCACCGGCAGAGGTCAAGGCTATTCCTTACCAGCCGCCGGCAGCGGCGCTGGACAGCTGGCGTATGCGGCTGGAAGAAGGGGGGGAGCCGATGGAACTGTTCAGGGAGGTGCTGGCGCAAAGCGTCAAGTTGCACCACCCTCACTACATGGGGCATCAGGTGTGTCCACCGGCGCCCATGGCGGCGCTGGCAGGCTTGCTCGGGGATTTTCTCAACAATGGGATGGCCGTATACGAGATGGGCATGCCGGGCTCGGCGGCCGAGCATAGTCTGCTGCAGGCAGTGGGAAAGGCCATGGGCTTGGGAGAGGGGAGTGGTGGCTTTTTGACTTCCGGGGGAACTCTCGCCAATCTGACGGCGCTGCTTACAGCGCGGGCGAGCCGCGTAGAGGGCGATGTATGGCAGGAGGGCAGCCGGCAGCGGCTGGCGCTGATGGTGAGTGAAGAGGCGCATTATTGTGTTGACAGAGCTGCCCGTATCATGGGCTGGGGTGCTGAGGGAATCATCAAAGTGCCTTCTGATGAGGCTTTTCGCATTCGCACTGACCTGCTGGAGGCCTATTACCAGCAGGCTGTTGAGCAGGGTATTGAGGTGATTGCTGTGGTCGGTAGTGCCTGCTCTACAGCCGTCGGGGCTTTTGATGACCTGGCAGCACTGGCAGATTTTAGCGAAAAACACGGACTGTGGTTTCATGTCGATGGTGCGCATGGCGCCGCCCTGGTTTTTTCCCCCGATCACCGCGCCAAACTCAGGGGAATTGAGCGGGCAGACAGCATCACCATGGATTTTCATAAGATGCTGATGACGCCCACGCTGACGACGGCCCTCGTCTACCGGCAACAGCAGGATAGCTACCTCACTTTTTACCAGCGGGCCGATTATCTGCTCGAATGGGCGCAGGAGGACGAATGGTATAATCTCGCTCGCCGTACGTTTGAGTGTACTAAGCTGATGCTCAGTATGAAGGCTTTCGTCCTTTGGGCGGCTTATGGGAGCGAACTGTTTCGCGCCTATGTCGATCGCGTGTGCGGGCTCGGGACTACCTTCGCGGCACTCATCCGCGCACAGCCCGATTTCGAACTGCTCACCGAGCCGGACTGCAATATTGTGTGCTATCGCTGGGTACAGGCAGACAAGACGCCCGAACAACTTGACGATCTCAACCGAAGGCTCCGGCAGCTGATGTTGGAAGAGGGGGATTTTTACCTGCTCATTACGACGATTCGGGGCAGGGTGTGGATGCGGTCGGCACTGACTAATCCCATGACGGGGGAGGAGGAGTTGGCTGCAGTGTTGG
>CAZYAO010000007.1:0-53082 GCA_964645715.1 uncultured Saprospiraceae bacterium | reverse complement strand
CGGTCGGCACTGACTAATCCCATGACGGGGGAGGAGGAGTTGGCTGCAGTGTTGGAGAGGATTCGGGAGAAAGCGGGTTGTGTTTGATTTTTTTTTCAAAAAATCAAACAGGTAGTTATGTTTGATTTTTTGAAAAAAAATCAAACGGGGTCTTTGCACTTTGGCGGCTCCGGCCGCCAAAGTGCAAAGTTGTATTAGACAGTACGTAGATAACTGATTTCCAAGCCAGGGATCACCGTTTTCTCATTCACCTCTTCGAGGTACAACTGTCCGGCAATAGCTTTGATGCGGAGCAGCGAAGAGGCCGTAAGGGACTTGCGTATGGCAACCACTATAGAAGCGTGGTCATCGAAGTCCTGACTGACAACCGTCAGCTGCAATTGGGAGATTGCATTCATGAGGTTGTTCATGAGGCTGTAGTCAAAATCGAGTTGGAAGTGGTCGTAGACGATGTACTCGCGGATATCGCCGGCGCGGAGTGCCTCCATAGCCGATGTCTTGTAGGCGTGTATGAGTCCGCCCGCCCCCAGCAGCGTACCACCAAAATAGCGTACCACCACCACGCATACATAGGTAAGACCAAAACTGTCGATCTGCCCCAGAATGGGCTTACCGGCTGTCCCCGCCGGCTCCCCGTCGTCATTGGCGCGCCACAGGTTGCCGTCCAGTCCTAATCGCCAGGCATAGCAATGATGGTTGGCTTTGGGGTGCAGCTTGCGCAGCTCCTCCAGCCGCAGCTGCCAGTCACTCTCCGTGCGTATCGGAAAGGCATAGGTCAGAAACTTGCTGCCGCGGTCGCGGAATTCCGCCGTACATGCCTGTGCGAGGCTCAAGTAAGTATCGGACACCACCGTTGAGCGCTAGAATTTGGGGCAGACGACCGAATCGTCGAGATACTCACCGAGGTAAGCAATGCTAATTTCAAAAGTCCCCTGTCCGGTGCGCGTACTGGTGAGGTCGCGAAAGTTGGCATCATAGCTAAGTCCGATCATGACCCGTTGGTATTCAATGCCGACCATGCCGACCAGGGCATCGAGCCCGTAAGCATCAAAATCCTTCACCCCTCTTAGCCAGCTGCCAATGTGAATGGCGGTACCAGACGTTTCACTAGCCAGAAAGCGGAAGTTGAAACCTGTATTCAGTGCGCTGTGCGGCCCCTGCAGATAGACCAGTGCCCTTGGCTGAAACTGTACAAAATCGCCCATGGGTACCCGCAGGTTTACGTAGGCAGTATATTTGCGAAACAGGCGGCTGCTCAGTCGCTGATCATCTTCATCCTGTTGACTATCGCGGTAGAAGAAGCTCATTTCGGGTTCGAGGATGTGGTTCATAGCGATGCCCGCATACACACCGGTTCTGTCCTCCGGGAGTGCCGAGTAGTTGAGGCCAATATTGTAATCGCCAAAAGCAAAATTATTTTCGGGCAGTGGCTCAGCACTGGGGTCGGTATAGCCATTGGAGCCGTTGAACTGGTCATCGAAGCTCAGCTGGCTGTAGTTGATGTTGCGCTGGGCGATACCCGCCTGCACGCCCAGACTCAGGTAGCGCTGTCCTTCACGGCCCAGAGACTTGTGGAAGGCACCCGAGACAATCACTTGGTTGGTAGAGAAGTTGATTTCCCGCACCTTGTCGTTGTAAAAAACCATACCAATACCGAACTGATCCCGGTTTTGCCGGTTGTAGGGATTGACAGCATAGCGGAAATCGGCAGCTGCCGACATCGTCTGGTAGGGTGCGCTGAGCACCTGTGCCCACTGTTGCCGGTAGATGGTCGATACCCGATATTTGCCCTCATACATACCCGTCATAGCGGGATTGAGGGTTAGGGGTGACGCAAAAAACTGCGTAAAGTGCTGGTCCTGTGCGCGGAGGATGGACAACAAAGACAGGGCCACCCCCAGGAATACCATTCTTTTCATGCTTGTCGAGGTTCGATACGGTGTCAAAGGTACAATATTCGCGGCATTTATTGTGCTGATCACTGCCCGACAACCCCCGACAAACGCATTTGATGAAGAATTCACCTTGGGGAACGGTTAATATGAGCAGATTATTATATTTTTGAGGGTCAGAACACAACAGCAGCATGAATTCTTTTGCCATTTGTACCCTCACCGCTGTCCCGGTGCGCCGTGCTGCTACGCATCGGGGGGAGATGTGTTCGCAGTTGCTTTTCGGTGAGCTGGTAGAAATTCTGTCGGTCAAGAACAATCGATGGGTTAAGGTTCGAAGCCTCGACGATCACAACATCGGCTGGGTGCCGCTATTGCAGCTGCAGGCCATCAGCCCGGAGGAGTTGCGCAGGCTGCAGCCGCAGCGCGCACTGGTGCTCGACCTTTTTCACAGCATGATGGGTGAGCACCAGGCCATACCCCTTACGCTGGGCGCCAGCCTGCCGGGTTTCGATGGTATGCAGTTGTACCTGGGGCAGCAACGCTATACTTTCAGCGGGCAGGCCGTCTTCCCTGAAGACATCAGGCAGCCGCTGCCGGTTGTGCTGCGGGCAGCCCGGCAGTTGATCAATGTGCCTTTTTTGTGGGGTGGGCGCACACCGCTGGGGCTCGACAGTACTGGTTTTGTGCAGCTCTGCTGCCGGGTGGGAGGCATTTTCCTGCCGCGGACGGCGGAGCGGCAGTTACTGTATGGGGAGACTATCGACTTTGTACAGGAAGCGCAGGCGGGTGACCTGGCATTTTTTGAAAATGCGCAGGGAAAAATTGCGCATGCCGGCATACTGCTGGGAGAAGGAGAAATCATACACGTATTTGACAAGGTGTGTATTGACTGGATAGACCACTTTGGTATTTACAATCGCCGGCTTCGGCGTTATACGCACCGGTTGCGGCTGATCAGGCGACTTTCGCCACCGGTGGCCACAAAATGATGACAAGCGCATGAAACGATATCTGCCTGCCGAATGGGCGCCGCAAAGCGCTGTGCAGTTTACTTTTCCACATGCCGACAGCGACTGGGCGGATCTGCTTGATGAGGTGACGCCCTGTTTTGTCGACTGTGTGGTGGCGGTCAGCCGCTTCCAGCACGTGCTGGTAGTGTGCGACAGCATCGAGCGGGTGCGGCCGCTGCTACAGGCAGCGCGGCAGGATCGCCTGTTGCTGGCCGAGATACCTTCCAACGACACTTGGGCGCGCGACCACGGGGGAATCACCGTGCTGGAGGACGGAAAACCGCTGGTGCTCGATTTTATGTTTAACGGCTGGGGACTCAAGTTTCCCGCTTTCCGGGACAACCTGATTACGGGTCGTCTTCATGCCCGCGGTGTCTTCGGCCCGCTCCGGCTCGAGCGGCCGGGGCTGGTGCTGGAGGGCGGCGGTATTGAAAGTGACGGTGCCGGCACGCTCATGGTTACGGCCGAGTGCCTGCTGTCGCTCAACCGCAATCCTCACCTGTCGCGTACAGCCCTTGAGGGACAACTAAAGTATCACCTCGGCGTCGATCGCTTCCTGTGGCTCAAAAACGGCTACCTGGCGGGCGATGATACGGACAGCCATATCGACACACTGGCTCGTTTTTGCGATGAGAAAACCATCGCGTATGTGCGCTGCGACGACGCTGCGGACGAGCATTTTCCGGCCCTGCGGGCGATGGAGCAGGAGCTGCAGGCATTCCGCCAGGCCAATGGCGAGCGTTACCGCCTCGTGCCGCTGCCCTGGCCGGCGGCCATTTATGCCGACGACGGCCATCGGCTGCCGGCTACGTATGCCAATTTTCTCATCATCAATGGGGCAGTATTGGTGCCCGTATACGGGCTTCCGCAGGATGCCGAGGCGCTGCAGGTGCTTGCCGGCTGCTTCCCTGGCAGGGAGATCGTCGCCATCAACTGCAGGGCCCTGATTGAACAACATGGCAGTCTCCATTGTATCAGTATGCAGTACCCCTTGGGTGTCGTTGATACCTCTTTTGTCCAAAAAGCCAGTTGAAAAAATATGCAAACGCTACGCGTAGGGCTTGTGCAGCAAGCCAACAATCGGGATCGGGCGCAAAATCTTGCGGCCTCGGAGGCGGGTATCCGTGCTTGTGCAGCGGAAGGTGCCGCGCTGGTGGTTTTGCAGGAGTTGCATACCGGTATTTACTTTTGTCAGGCGGAGGATACGGCAATGTTCGACATGGCCGAGCCCATCCCGGGGCCCTCGACAGACTACTTTGGGGCGCTGGCGCGGGAGCTCGGCATTGTACTGGTCACGTCGCTTTTTGAGCGACGCGCGCCCGGGCTCTACCACAATACGGCGGTGGTGCTCGACAAAGACGGCAGCATTGCCGGCAAGTATCGCAAGATGCACATCCCCGACGATCCTGCCTATTACGAAAAATTTTATTTCACCCCCGGCGATCTGGGTTTCGAACCTGTCAACACTTCTGTTGGCCGGCTGGGGGTATTGGTATGCTGGGATCAGTGGTACCCGGAGGCCGCGCGCCTGATGGCGCTGGCGGGCGCCGAAATCCTCATTTACCCCACAGCCATTGGTTGGGAGAGCAGTGACGAGGCAGGAGAGAAAGAGCGGCAGTTTACGGCCTGGCAGACGATACAGCGCGCCCATGCTGTGGCCAACGGCCTGCCGGTGGTGGTGGTCAACCGCACTGGCTATGAAGCTGACTGGTCGGAGGTGACGGGAGGAATCGAGTTTTGGGGACAGAGTTTTGTGGCGGGCCCGCAGGGCGAACTGCTTTACCAGGCGCCGGCCGACAGGCCGACGCATGCGGTGGTGGACATCGACCGCGGCCGCACGGAGGCTGTACGCCGCATCTGGCCTTTTTTCAGAGATCGCCGCATCGACGCTTACAGCGGCTTGCTGCAGCGCTACCTCGACCGTTGAGCGTGATTGCTTTTGGCTCCCGCCGCCACAGGCGGGGAGCTCATTTTTTTAAAAAATAACCTTATGGCATACGCGAGTCTGCGCGCCGCCGCGCTCGACCTCGAGCGGGCGGGCAAGCTGATCAGGATTTCCACTGAGGTGGATCCCAATCTGGAGATGGCAGAGATTCACCGGCGTGTCTTCGACGCGCAGGGGCCCGCCCTTTGGTTTGAGCGGGTAAAAGGCAGCCCCTTTCAGGCGATCTCTAATATATATGGTACCTATGAGCGCACCGAATGGCTTTTCCGCCATACGATGGACAAGGTGCAGCGGGTGATCGAGCTGAAAGCCGATCCCGCCAATTTTTTCAAAGACCCACTGCGCTACCTGGGGGCGCCCCTGACGGCGCTGACGGCGTTGCCGCGGCGGCGCTGGCGCGCGCCCATCCTGTATGGCCGCACAACCATCGATCAGCTGCCGCTGGTGAAATCGTGGCCTATGGACGGAGGGGCTTTTGTCACGCTGCCACAGGTGCTGACGCTGCCGCCCGGCAGCCGCAATCCCATGCACAGCAACATAGGCATGTACCGCATCCAGCTGACGGGCAATGACTACGCGCTGAACAAGGAGGTGGGGCTGCACTACCAGTTGCACCGGGGCATAGGGGTGCATCATACGGCCTACAATGCCAGCGAGGAGCCCTTCCGCTGCGCTATCTACATCGGAGGGCCACCCAGTCACGCATTTTCGGCCATCATGCCACTGCCGGAAGGACTGAGTGAGATGACCTTTGCGGGCCTGCTTGGCGGTCGCCGCTTTGGCTATGCATGGTCGCAAGGGCAGCTGCTGAGTGCCGATGCTGACTTTGCCATCGTGGGTACTGTGCGCAAAGGAGAAAAAAAGCCGGAAGGGCCTTTTGGCGACCACCTCGGCTATTACAGCCTTACCCATGATTTTCCGGTCATGGACGTGGAGGCGGTCTATCACCGGCGCGACCCGCTGTGGCACTTTAGTGTCGTCGGTCGACCGCCGCAGGAGGACTCGAGTTTTGGACACCTCATCCACCTGCTGGTCAAGAAACTGACACCCGGAGAATTTCCGGGGATTCGGGAGATTCATGCAGTCGATGCTGCCGGCGTACATCCGCTGCTGCTGGCTATCGGTTCTGAGCGCTATATGCCGTTCAGGGAGCGGGTGCCGGAGGAGATTCTCACCCAGGCCAACCGTATCATCGGGTCCGGGCAGACATCGCTGGCCAAGTATCTGCTGATTGTCGATGGCGATGACAACCCGCAGCTACAGGCGCGCGACATACCTGCTTTCCTCAGGCATCTGCTGGAGCGGGTAGATCTGAACCGTGACCTGCACTTTCAGACCAAAACGACCATCGATACGCTCGATTATTCCGGTTCGGGCTGGAACGCGGGTTCTAAGCTGATCATTGCCGCCCGCGGGGAGAAGCGGCGCGAACTCAGCCGTGAGCTGCCGGCCGGCCTGCGGCTGCCGGCGGGCTTCGAGCGGCCGGTTATGGTGATGCCGGGGATTATGGCAGTCAAGGGGCCCTCTTTTGGGGAAGCTGCTTACACTGCTGCTGAAAGCTTGGCGGCACAATTGGGTGAGCAGGCACTGCCCGGGATTCCTTGGGTGGTGCTGTGTGATGACAGCGATTTTACGGCGGCGACGCTTAACAATTTTCTGTGGGTGACCTTTACGCGCTCCAATCCCAGTCACGATGTGCATGGCGGGGGGTATCGGTACGAACACAAGCACTGGGGCTGTGAGGGCCCTATGGTTATAGACGCGCGCAGCAAACCGTGGCATGCGCCAGGGCTGGAGGTCGATCCTGCTGTGAGCCGGCGGGTCGATGCATTGGTGCAAAAGGATGCGGCACTGCGGAAGCTGGGGCTGTAAAGAGGCCTGCCAATGGTTTTTTGGGCGGCATCAGCCGCCCAAAAAACTATTAGGTCTGAATAACCCCCGGATTAAAACGCTCTACCGGTGCGTTGTTGGCGGCAGCAATACCCTCGCTGATCCAGCGGCGCGTGTCGCGTGGATCGATGATGGCATCTACCCACAGTCGGGCAGCAGCATAATAGGGGCTTGTCTGCTGATCATAGCGATCTTCGATTTCCTTCAACATGGCGGCTTCCTCTTCGGGAGACAGCGACTGTCCCTTGGCTTTGAGCGTTGACACCTGAATCTGCAGCAGCGTTTTGGCAGCCTGGCTGCCGCCCATCACGGCTATACGCGCCGAGGGCCAGGCGACGATGAGTCGCGGATCATAGGCCTTGCCACACATGGCGTAGTTGCCGGCGCCATAGGAATTACCTACCACGACTGTAAACTTGGGGACGGTAGAGTTGGCAACGGCATTGACCATTTTGGCGCCGTCTTTGATGATGCCGCCCTGTTCGGAGCGCGAACCCACCATAAAGCCTGTGACATCGTGCAGGAAGATCAGCGGGATTTTTTTCTGGTTGCAATTGAGAATGAAACGCGCCGCCTTGTCGGCTGAATCGCTGTAGATAACCCCGCCAAACTGCATTTCGCCTTTGGCCGAGCGCACCACTTCGCGGTTGTTGGCGACAATACCGACAGCCCAGCCATCGATACGTGCGTAGGCACAGAGGATGGTCTGCCCGTACCCCTTTTTGTAATAGGTAAGTTTACCCCCGTCGACAATGCGCTGCAGCAGCTGTTCTGTCGCATAAGGTTTAGCCGGATTGTCCGGCAGTAGGCGTAGCAGATCACCGGCCTCGCCGGCGGGTAATTCGGGTGCAATACGGTCGAAGCCGGCAGCGGGAAAATGCCCCAGCTTGTCGACCAGATCTTTGATTGTATTGAGGCAGGTTTCGTCATCGGGCATGACATAATCGGTGATACCCGCGATATTGCTCTGGCTGTGTGCACCGCCTAGTGTCTCTTTATCTACCTCTTCGCCGATGGCTGCCTTGACCAGGTAGGGACCCGCCAGAAAGATAGAGCCCGTACCTTCGACAATCAGCGCCTCGTCCGACATGATGGGCAGGTAGGCGCCACCAGCAACACAGCTGCCCATGATGGCCGCGATTTGCGGGATGCCCATGCTCGACATACGGGCGTTGTTGCGGAAGATGCGCCCGAAATGCTCCTTGTCGGCAAAAATCTCATCCTGCATAGGCAGGTACACACCAGCGCTGTCGACGAGGTAGATGATCGGCAGGCGGTTTTCCATGGCTATCTCCTGTGCGCGCAGGTTTTTTTTGCCAGTGATGGGAAACCAGGCGCCTGCCTTAACCGTCGCATCATTGGCGACGACCACACACTGTCGGCCACGGATATAGCCGATAACCACGATGACCCCTCCGGCGGGGCAGCCGCCGTGATCGGCATACATATCGTCGCCGGCGAAGGCTCCCACCTCCAGAACCGGCCTGTCTTGATCGAGCAGGAAACTCACGCGCTCGCGGGCGGTCATTTTGCCCTGTTCGTACTCTTTGGCGATTTTTTTGGGACCACCGCCGAGAGCGATTTTGTCGAATTTATGCTGCATCTTGCTGATGAGCAGCTTGTGGTGGTCTTCATGTTTGTTGTAGTCGAGGTTTTCTTTGGTCATGGCAAAATTGTATAAACGGTCAGGAAATTAGTCGCGGTAATACACATAATAGTATTTGCCCTGGTAGCCCTCATAGATCCCTTCGAACATGATTTTTCCTTTGAGATCGGGCAGTCTGCCAGCCAGGTCTTTGGCAGAGCGGATGTCTTCCTCATTGACAGCCGTGATGATGAAGCCGGGCTCCATATTGATTTTAGCAATGGTACTGTTTCGGAAGACAGTGATTACCTTGGCACCGCGGGTGCCGAGTTTGCGTTTCTCATCATTGCTGAGGTCGCGCAGTTCAAAACCAGGCTCGTTGAGGGTGAGGGAAGCCAGCGGTGTCCGGTAGCGGCCCCCTTTGGCAGAGAGAACCACCTGTGCCTGCCGCAGGCGTCCGTCCCGTAGATATTTGACAGACAGGCGGGCGCCCGGCCGCTTGCTGGCCAGCAGTTCCTGCATAAGCGGGAGTTCTGTGACCGCTTTTTTATCGATTTCGAGTATGACATCGCCAACGGCCAGACCGGCCGCTTCGGCACCGCCGCCGGCGGTCACCCGGGTGATGATGACACCCCCCACCTGCGAAAGCCCTAGTTGTTGCGCCAGACCGGCAGTTACAGGTTCTACAAATACACCCAGCAGCCCCCGTTGCACTTGGCCGTGATCGCGTAAATCGCGCACCACTTTGCGCACGAGATTGACCGGGATGGCAAAAGAGTAGCCTTCGTAGTGGCCGGTGCGGGTGAGGATAGCCGTATTGATGCCTACCAGTTCGCCCCGAATATTGACGAGTGCACCTCCCGAGTTGCCCGGGTTGACTACAGCGTCTGTCTGGATAAAACTCTCAATCCGGTCCTGGTCTTCGAGCACGTCAATACTGCGTCCCTTAGCACTGACGATACCGGCGGTGACGGTTGATTCGAGGTGAAAAGGATTGCCCACAGCCAGCACCCACTCGCCCACTCGGAGCGAGTCGGAGTCGCTCAGCCGAAGAAAAGGCAGCGGCTGGGCGCTCTGTATGCGCAGCAGTGCCAGGTCGGTAGCCGGGTCGGCACCGAGCAGCGTGGCCTTGAATTCCCGCTTGTCGTTGAGCGTGACAAGTAGTTTGCGCTGGTTGGCAATCACGTGATAGTTAGTCACTAAGAGTCCGTCGGGACTGATGAGGACACCTGAACCGGAGGAGACAGAGCGGCTGTAGGAAGGCATGGCCAGTTCATCCAGCCAGCCACCGGAGGTGGCGCGGACAGAAACGACCGCCGGCCGCACGCGCTCAGCGGCGGTAGCAAACCAGTCAGCTGCCGTTCCGCCCTGAGCCGTGGGCAGCGGGGCAGGCTTTTGGAGCAGGTCAGGTCCCTGGTAGGTAAATGCCACCGCTTGCGGCCGCAGCCAAAACTGGTAGAGGAGCAGGGTTGACAAACCACTGACAGTTGCGCAGAACAGCGCCAAAAAAAGCCACCAGCGAAGAGGCTTGCCGTATACATGCATACACGAACACTGTGTTCAGATGATTAATTTGCGCCTAAAGATAAGGCGTTTTGGGGAGATTATGTGCGTATCGGAGCGGAGAGTCCGCAGGATTTGTTGAAGTTTCCGCATAGTTATTTCGCTGCTTGTAGCGGCGAAATACTTACAAAAACATACTTTTGACGAACGTTAGCCGAGCTGCAGCGTTACCTTTGCAATGACCAACACATAACAGGCCTATGGAAAATACTCCCAACCCGCTTTTTCCTGATAAGGAACAAACAGGTATGATGTTTAGTTGGAAATTTGTGCGTATGAGCGCCCTGCTGATTATCGCGCTGACGCTGCTGGCCACCTACCGGCATCTGAGCATGGGGGTGCCGCTGGGACTTGAAGATCCGGCTGCAGCCGATACACTGCTTCAGACAACAGACAGCCTGCCATCGGGCCAATAAACGCATCTTTACGGCTATGCAAGCATACCACGAATTACTACACCAACTGCTCACGCGGGGAAAGCAGCGAGCCGACCGGACGGGCGTAGGGACGCTGGGGCTCTTTGGCTACCAGATGCGTTTCGATTTGTCGGAGGGCTTCCCGTTGATGACCACCAAGCGGGTGTCTTTTAAAGCCATTGCACACGAACTGCTCTGGTTTTTGAAGGGCGACACCAACATCCGCTATCTGGTACAGCAAGGCGTCAACATCTGGAATGAATGGCCCTACCAGCATTGGCTGCAGGCGCAGGGACTGGAGGGTGCTTACCCTAAGTACAGCGAAGCCTGGCAAGCCAAGATGCAGACGTTTGTCGACAGCGTGCGCGAGGATGCAGACTTTGCAGCGGCATGGGGCGAACTGGGGCCGGTCTACGGGCGACAGTGGCGCAACTTTGCCGGAATCGACCAGATAAGTCAGCTGATCAGCGATATCAAAACGCAGCCATACTCCCGGCGGCTGATTGTCACCGCCTGGAATCCGGCAGATATACCCATGATGATCCTGTCGGGGCTGCCCCCTTGTCATGCGCTCTTCCAGTTTTATGTTTCCGAGGGTCGCCTGTCCTGTCAGTTGTACCAGCGCTCGGCAGATGTATTCCTGGGCGTACCCTTCAACATTGCCTCTTATGCACTGCTGACAGCCATGATAGCGCAGGTCTGTGATTTGGAGGCAGGCGAATTTGTGCATACTTTTGGTGATGTACACCTCTACCTCAATCACCAGGAACAAGCGAGGCTTCAGTTGAGCAGGGAACCCAGAGCGCTGCCGCAGCTGGTATTGAATCCGGCGGTAAAAGATATATTTGCCTTTACCTACGAAGATATACAGTTGCAGGGCTATGACCCTTATCCGTCAATCCGGGCACCCATTGCTGTATGATTTTTTATTTAGATTTCGTCTAAATAACCGTCAAAACAGCATTTGTTTTGTTAGAAAATTGTCACGAAATTATCTTTGCGCCGAGTTCATGTGAACAATGAACCACAACGATCGCAAAAAAAGTTTTAAACGTCACTTACGATGACATACAAGTCTTTGATGCACCGTCTTTTGTTGGCAGTCTGCCTCGTATTTGCCAGTATGGCAGTAAATGCGCAGGACGCTGTTGATCTTGATGCCGGCAAAAGCTTATTCCAAGCCAATTGTGCTTCCTGCCACGCGAAAGATATGAAAAGCAAGCTCACCGGCCCCGCTCTCGGGGGGGTGGAAGAGCGCTGGTCAGCTTACCCTCGCGAGGATCTTTATTCATGGATTCGCAATTCACAAGCGATGATTTCCACAGGTCACCCCAAGGCGAAGGAGCTTTGGGCTGAGTGGGGTCCGGTTGTGATGACCAACTTCCTCAACCTGAAAGATCAGGATATCGAAAATATCCTGGGCTACATCGACGGGGTGTACACAGGTACTTATGGTGCAAAGCCGGCAGCTGCCGGCGGAGCTGTAGCTACGGTGGGAGAAGAGCCCAAGGACAATACGGCCTTGTTTGCTATTCTGGCACTGACGCTGGCAGCTTTGGCGCTGGTACTTGCCCGCATCATGTCCAACCTCAACTACATCAACGAGTTGAAGGCTGGCAACATGGATGCGCGTCGCCGTACACTCAAAGAGGTGGTCACTAGCCGCGGGGTTGTGGGCTTCCTCGTGTTTGCCTTATTGGTGTTGGGTGGCTATACGACGGTCAACAACGCCATCTCGCTGGGACGTCAGCAAGGCTATGAGCCGGAGCAGCCGATCAAATTCTCCCACGCCACGCATGCGGGGCTGCAGAAAATTGACTGCCAGTATTGCCATGATGGTGCTCGTCGCTCCAAGCAGTCGGTGATTCCGGCTTCCAATACCTGTATGAACTGCCACAAGGCGATCAAGGTGGGTTCACAGTACGGAACGGCTGAGTTGACAAAAATCTTCGCTTCTGCGGGCTATGACCCTAATACGGACAAGTATTTTGATGCAGATACCATGAGCAATGAAGACCTGGAGCGCATCTACAAGAAGTGGATTGCCGATACGCAGGTATCTTCGGGTGCTTCTTTGGATGAAGAGAAAATTGAGGCTGAGTGGCAGGGTATCGTAGATGCACTCACGGATCCTGCGACGGGTGACAATAAGATTTACGGCCCGATTGAATGGGTTCGCATTCATAACCTGCCTGATCACGCGTATTTCAACCACGCGCAGCACGTGACGGTAGGTAAAGTAGCTTGCCAAACCTGCCATGGTCCTGTAGAGGAAATGGAGGTAGTATACCAGTACAGTCCGCTGTCCATGGGTTGGTGTGTAAACTGCCACCGCCAGACGGAGGTGAAATTTGCTGATAATGACTACTACAAGTCATATCACCTGTATCACAAGCAGATTCAGACGGGGGAGAGAACGAAGGTGACCGTTGAGGACATCGGTGGTCTTGAGTGCCAGAAGTGTCACTACTAATTCTCCTGCTGATTTTTTGACAACCATCCATTAATTCTACGGAAGCACGCAGTATAAACAAGCGAAATGAAAAATAAAGAACATAATCACGTATGGATCGGTGCTGATCAACTAAACAACGATCCTGCTTTTCTGGAGGCTGGCCAGGCTGAGTTCAAAGAGCTGAATATCATCGACCAGCTGGGTACGGCTGAGTCCGGCAGGTTGGAGACTACCCGCCGCGACTTCCTTCGCTACCTCGGTTTCGGTATTGGTGCAGCTACGCTGGCAGCTGGTTGTGAGATTCCTGTGCGCAAGGCTATTCCTTATGTTGTAAAGCCTGACAGCATTGTGCCGGGTGTAGCGACTTATTTCGCCAGTTCTTATGTTCGCGGTGGTGACTATTGCGCCATCATCGTCAAAACGCGCGAGGGCCGCCCCATCAAGGTGGAGGGCAACAGTTATTCGAAAGTTACGCAGGGTGGCACCAGCGCACGTGTGCAGGCAAGTGTCCTGAGTCTGTATGATACCAGCCGCTTCGACGGTCCTGTCCGCATGAAGGACGGTAAACCGGAGGTGGTCAAAGGTGGCCTCTCATGGGATGCCATCGATATGGAGATTAAGGGTATGCTCCGGGCAGATGCGAAAGTACGCATTGTAGCGCCCACGCTGATGAGTCCTACTACGCGCAAAGCGATGGAGGATTTCACGGCAAAATATCCCAACACGGCAGTGGTGATGTACGATGCTGTTTCCAGCTCGGCGCTGCTGCAGGCCAACGAAATGAGTTTTGGACAGCGGGCGGTACCTGCTTATCAGTTCGATAAGGCATCCGTAATCGTAGGAATTGACTGCGACTTTCTGGGTACCTGGATTTCTCCGATTGAGTATGCTGCTCAGTATGCCAAAGGTCGTAAGATTACGGCCGACTCGTCCTCGATGTCCCGTCACATTCAGGTGGAGAGCAATTACAGCCTGACGGGCTCCAATGCGGACCACCGTGTCGCTGTAAGGCCTTCGGAAATTGGTGCTGCTATTGTAGCGCTCTATAACGAAGTAGCCAAGGCCAGCGGTGCTGCTACCGTTGCTGGTCCCCAGCTGCCGGCAGACAAGCAGAAGAAAATGCAGCTGGTGGCTGCCGAGCTGATCGCTGCACGGGCTAAGAGTTTGGTGGTTTCTGGCTCCAACAATCAGGGTGAGCAGATATTGGTTAATGCCATCAACAACCTGCTGGGCAACTATGGGGCGACCATCGACTTTGCCAATGCTTCTAACCAGCGGCAGGGTGACGACAAGGCGGTTCGCCAGTTGGTAAAGGATATGAAGGCTGGTGCTGTTGATGCAGTGCTGGTGTGGGATGGTGCTAATCCTGCTTACGAGATTCCGGAGGCGGCTGATTTTGCTGCTGCTATGAAGAACGTCAAGCTGAAGGTCAGCTTCGCAGCGCAGCCCAACGAGACGAGTTTGCTTTGTGATTATGTAGCGCCTACGCACCACTATCTCGAAAGCTGGGGCGATGCTGCACCTAAGCAGGGTCATTACAGCCTCGTACAGCCTACTATTGCGCCTATTTTCGCGGCTATTGGCCGCCAGGGCACACGTCAGGCAGAGGAGAGTCTGCTGATCTGGGCTGAGGCAGCTGCTTACAATAAAGAAGCAGAGCAGCCTTATTTCGATTATATCAAAGCGCACTGGGAGGCAGCTATTTTCACTAAACAGTCATCTTTCCGCACTTTCCAGGTATTCTGGGACAGTGCGTTGCAC
Organism: uncultured Saprospiraceae bacterium; assembly: GCA_964645715.1. GTDB lineage: Bacteria > Bacteroidota > Bacteroidia > Chitinophagales > Saprospiraceae > JAUMBM01. Next base: position 38,562 of record CAZYAO010000007.1, on the reverse strand, counting down.
GATGGTGTAGTGGAAATCCCGCAGGCGGCAGTAACTGTTTCTTTTGCTGCGGATGTCAACGCAGCAGCGGCGAAAGTACGCAAGCCTTCTTCGGCTGAATTAGAAGTATCTTTCTTCGAGACTGTCAATATGGGCGGTGGTGATTATGCTGCTAACCCTTGGTTGATGGAGATGCCGGATCCTATCACCCGTACAGCCTGGGGCAACTACCTGGGTATTCCGGTGAATTGGGATGGCGGTAATGAGTGGACTTCGCTGCGGGGGCTCAATGATCGCGAGATGTATGGTGAGGCGGACATCGTCGAACTGACACTGGGCGGTAAGAAGCAGCCGGCGACCTGTGTACGTCAGTTTGGTCTTCCCAAAGGAACCCTTTCGCTTGCACTGGGGTATGGCCGTGAGACAACGGGCAAAATGGGGGCAGCACTCGGTGATAAAATCGGTGTCAACGTCTACCCATGGCTGAAAACGGACAGCGATGGCAACACGCAATACTACGCTACAGATGCCTCTGTCAGCGATCGTATCGGTATAGATGATGAGTTTGCCTGCGTACAGTATCACCATACTATGGGGGTTACTGCCCGCGATGAAAAAGGTGCAGTGGTGTTAGATGAAGAGACGGGTAAGCCACTCAATGTGGATGAGAAAACCGTCATGCGCCTGGGTTCAGGCTTTCAGGGTGGTCTGACCAATCGCTCGATCATCTACCACGGTAAGCTTAATGAGTTGAAGGAGCTTACAGATCACATTACACACAAGCGTGCGGAAGCGGAGCACCTCAATCAGCAGACGCTCTATCCGTATGAGGAATATTCCAAGACAATCTATGGCCAGGGACATCACTGGGCCATGCATGTAGACCTGAGCGCCTGCATTGGCTGTGGCGCTTGTCAAGTGGCTTGTCTTGCAGAGAACAACGTACCTGTGGTAGGCAAGAAGGAGGTGGCTCGTCACCATGAGATGACATGGCTGCGCATTGACCGCTACTACTACGGTGACTATGAAAATCCAAAGGCTGTATACCAGCCGATGATGTGCCAGCACTGCGACAATGCTCCTTGCGAAAACGTATGTCCGGTGGCTGCAACCAACCACAGCTCAGAGGGTCTCAACCAGATGACGTATAACCGTTGCATTGGTACGCGTTACTGTGCCAACAACTGCCCGTATAAGGTGCGTCGTTTCAACTGGCTTGACTATACGACGGCGGATCTGTTTGGCATGAACGAGCCACAGGTAGCCAATGAAGAGCTGCCATTTGGAGCAGACAACCTTACGCGTATGGTACTGAACCCCGACGTGACGGTTCGTTCGCGGGGGGTCATCGAAAAGTGCAGTTTCTGTGTGCAGCGTATACAGCAGGGTAAGCTTACTGCCAAGTCAGAGATGCGCAGTCTGCGGGATGCAGATGTTCGCACAGCTTGTCAGACGGCCTGCCCGACGGGCGCTATTGTGTTTGGTGATCGCAACAACAAGGAGGGTGAAGTGGCGGCTCGTTTGGAGAATCCGCTGAACTACTTGGTGCTTGAGGAAGTCAACACGCGTTCGAGTGTTTTCTATGCAGCACGCGTGAGCAATACCAGTGAGGAACTGGACAAGGCATAAGCGAATAAATTGTTTTCGATAACCTTGCGGAAGTTCGTCATCACAGTTGGTCATCCGCAACGGCAAATAGCTAAATATGAGCGCATTTGTTTCTCCAATTCGGGAACCATTAATTACGGGTGGTAAGACCTACCACCAGATTACCGAAGACATCTGTTCGCCTACAGAGCGGACACCCAGCAAGGCTTGGGTCATTGCCTTTCTTATCGCGGTGACGGGGCTGGGGCTTTATGCTTTCAGTCTTGCCTGGACGATATGGGTGGGTATTGGATCCTGGAACCTCAACCGCACTATTGGCTGGGGCTGGGACATTACCAACTTTGTCTGGTGGGTAGGTATCGGTCACGCAGGTACGCTGATTTCTGCTATCCTTCTGTTGTTCCGCCAAAAATGGCGTACAGGGGTTAACCGTGCGGCGGAGGCTATGACTATTTTTGCGGTCATGTGTGCGGGGCAGTTCCCGCTGATTCACATGGGGCGTCTGTGGCTGGCGATTTTCATCTTCCCTTACCCCAATACGAGGGGTCCGCTGTGGGTTAACTTCAACTCTCCGCTGCTTTGGGACGTATTCGCTATCTCTACTTATCTGACGGTTTCCCTGCTTTTCTGGTATACGGGTCTGGTGCCTGACTTTGCTACGGTTCGTGACCGTTCCAAAGGCTTGCGCAGAAAAATATACAACTCACTGTCTTTCGGATGGACGGGTGCTGCTAAGCACTGGCAGCGTTGGGAGAGCCTCTCACTGGTATTGGCTGGTTTGTCAACACCGCTGGTATTGTCGGTTCACACCATCGTATCTTTTGACTTTGCGACCTCGGTCATTCCGGGCTGGCATACGACCATCTTCCCGCCTTACTTCGTAGCAGGTGCTATCTTCTCTGGTTTCGCGATGGTGCAGACGCTGATGGTGATTACCCGCAAGGTGCTTAACCTGCAGGACTACATCACAGTGGCGCACATAGAAAGTATGAACAAGGTAATCCTGCTGACGGGAACCATTGTAGGGGTGGCTTACCTGACGGAGTTGTTCATTGCCTGGTATTCAGGTTATGTATATGAGCAGTTTGCTTTTTACAACCGCGTACTGGGACCTTACTGGTGGAGTTATGTGGGCATGATGGCTTGTAACGTGTTGTCTCCTCAGATATTTTGGGTTAAAAAGTACCGCCGCAGTATTTTCGTCACTTTTGTGATGTCAATATTTGTGAACATTGGTATGTGGTTTGAGCGCTTCGTCATCATCGCCACTACACTGGCAAGGGATTATCTGCCTTCCAGCTGGAGTTACTACACACCTACTTGGGTGGAGATAGGGCTGTTTGTGGGTACCTTGGGTCTCTTCTTCACGCTCTACCTGATTTTTGTACGTGTAGCGCCTGTAATTGCTGTTGCAGAGGTCAAGAGTATCCTGAAGATGGCAGGTGATCAGTACGCAGGTAAGGGTGGAAAAAACGCCAAGTACCACAATGAGGTAGAGGTGCATGCTCACCACGACCACGATGATCACGGACATCACTAAAATCAAATTTCTGAGCAAGATTTAATCGCAATACCAATGAGCGAAGTAAGTAATAAAGAGGTTTTGTACGGCCTGTACGACGATGAGGAGCAGCTGTTGCAGGCGGTGAAGACGGCCAAAAAGGAGCATTTGGACATCATGGATGTCTACACACCCTTCCCTGTGCACGGGCTTGATCCGCTGCTGGGTTTATCAGAGAGTCGTTTGCACATCGCTGGTTTTGTATACGGTTCAATCGGTACATTAACAGCCTTTCTGTTTATGACCTGGGTATTTACCCGTGACTGGCCGATCATCTTTGGTGGAAAGCCTTACTGGTCTGTACCTTCTTTCATTCCGATAACCTTTGAGCTTACGGTGCTCTTCGCGGCAATCGGTATGGTGGTCACTTTTTATTCTGTGTGCGGCTTGTGGCCGGGTGCTGAAAACCCGACCCTGGACGATCGCATTACCGACGATAAGTTTTGCATCGCTTTCCAGACGAATGGCGCAAGTGATGAGGAAGTTAGTAAGCTGCGCGCATTTTTCAACGGCACCGGTGCTTCTGAAGTAAACACCAAGGTGATTTAATTGACTCTGAGATGCAACGTCCAATGAATACATTCAAACTAATGTTGCTGGCAGCGGTTGCCGCTGCGGCAATGCAGGCATGCTCTCCTGCAGAGGGTAATTTTGCGGGTAGTGAGTATATGCCTGATATGGGTCATTCTGTCGCAATCGAGGCGAATGTCTATGGTGCTTACAAGTACAATACCTGGGATAAGGAGAGTACGGCGCCCAAGGCTGATTTTGTCCGCAACATCACGCAGCCAGTGCTGGGCACTGTTCCTCGCGGTTATGCAGGTGTTGCACTGGGAGGTGCTGCTGATGCGGCTGCCAGCCAGATTAATGGTATGGTAGTACCGGTCAACGGGCAGGTACCTTATTATTATGCGGATACGGAGGAAGAGCGTCTGCGCGCTACAGCGGAGATACTTGCAAATCCTTTCCCGATAACGGCTGCTGGTCTGGGAAAGGGCAAGGAGCTATACAATATCTTCTGTGGTGTTTGTCACGGTGAGAAGGGCAATGGTCTGGGGTATCTGTATGCTGAAGAAAATCCCAATGCCAAGTACCCTGCGGCGCCTGCCAACTTCCTGAACGAGGAGTTCAGCGCAGCCAGCAACGGTCGTTACTACCATGCAATCATGCATGGTAAGAACGTCATGGGTGGCTATGCCGATAAGCTCAGCTACGAGGAGCGCTGGCAGGTAATTCACTGGATTCGCGCATTGCAGGCACAGGACAAGAAATTGACCTACAGCGACAGCGAGAATACCTTAAATCCATCTTTTGGAACGCCGGCGGCGGCTGTTAAGGCTGCAGGTGTGACGGGTACGGAGCAGACTACTGCTCCTGCAGCGACCGGCAGCAGCCAGCAGATGAGCGAGGGTACGCCTGCAGCTACCGGTAAAAAAGGAGGACGCTAGTCGTCAATAGCTGTTACAATCAGACAAAAAACAAAACATCCGCGGACGTTTCAAACCATAAGCGATGAATCAATTTACTTTTGAAGCCAAGCAAAAGAGAGTATTAGGCGGCGCCATGGCGCTTGGCTTAGTTTGCCTGGTCATTACGTATCTGACCGACGATGCCTATCATTCGCGGTTCTGGTCAAATTTCTTACACAATTCAGTGTTCTTTACAGGAATCGCTTTCCTGGCATTGTTTGTTCAGACGGCCTTTACGACTGCCTATGCCGGCTGGCATGCGGTGATGAAGCGCGTATGGGAGTCCTATATGATGTTCCTTATTCCTGGTCTTATTCTGATGCTGGTCATCATTGCAGGCCTCTATACGCACGCGCATCACCTTTACCACTGGTCTGATGAGGCGGAGGTTGCTAAGGATCCTATCCTGTCGCACAAGTCTTCTTTCCTCAACAAGGGCTGGTACAGTATCGGTACTGTATTGATTTTGGGCGTGTGGATTTACTTCGCCAATCGGCTGCGTCAGCTTTCCGTTCAGGAGGATGCATCTGGCAGCACCAGTTATGAGCAGTACCGGAAGGTCAAGGTGCTTTCTGCTATCTTCCTGCCGATAGGTGGCTTCACCAGTGCTGCTATGGTATGGCAGTGGATCATGTCAGTGGATTCTCACTGGTACAGTACTCTTTTTGCCTGGTACACGACGGCTTCCTGGTTTGTGTCTATGATGGCACTCACCATCATGATGCTGCTTTACCTGAAAGGTAAGGGTTACTACGAAAATGTGCGTCCGGATCACTTCCACGATCTTGGCAAGTATCTCTTTGGTTTCAGTGTTTTCTGGACATATTTGTGGTTCAGCCAATATATGTTGATTTGGTACGCCAACGTCGGTGAAGAAACGATTTACTTCCGTACGCGTATCGATGAGTACCCGGTAATGTTCTACGGCAATCTGCTGATGAATTTCATACTACCTTTCTTTGTTTTGTTGCGCAACGACACCAAGCGTAAGGCTGGTACGTTGTTCTTCATTTCATTGCTGGTATTTGTTGGTCACTGGTGGGATTTCTTCCTGATGATCAAGCCGGGTGTACTTCATACGGCACATGCAGCTATGGGTCACGAGGGTCATGGTCACGCTGGTTTTACGCCTGGTTTCAGTCTACCGGGTTTGCTTGAGCTCGGTACTATGATTGGATTCTTGGCAGGCTTCCTGTACTTCACACTTGCTCAGCTTGCAAAAGCTTCTTTGTCGCCAAAGAATGACCCATACATTGCAGAGAGCTTGCAGCACCACGTATAGGTTTTATTTAGATTGAATCTAAATAAACTACTTCAACGGGTGTTGGTCTGGAGAATAGGCGTATAAAATTGTTACCTTTGCGTATCTAAAAATATAATACAGATGGTGGCTTTATTGGCAATTATCAGTGTTGCTTTAATAGCAGTAATCGCCGTTCAGATCGGCAAGGTTGTCGAGTTGGCAGCTAAGATCAGGGGCGAGGAGGAAGTTCAGGAGATGAACAACCGCCGCACGGCTGTCTGGCTGATGGTGTTCATGGTTGTTTTCCTGGTAGCCTGTGTATGGTCTGCGGTCTATTACAAAAACTATATGTTGGGCTATGGTCCGCATGAGTCGGCTTCTGAGCATGGTTTGAGCCTTGACAGGATATTCAATGTTACGCTCTTCTTCACGGGCATTGTTTTCTTCCTGACGCAGATAGCGCTCTTCTACTTTTCTTACAAGTACCGTGCGGTTCGCGGCAGCAAAGCTTCATTTATCTCTCACAGCAACAAGCTTGAGATCATTTGGACGGCGATTCCAGCCGTTGTAATGACACTTTTGGTTGTTGGTGGTTTGGATGTATGGAATGAGGTAATGGCTGACGTTAGTCCCGATGAAGAGTACATGGAGATTGAAGCCACGGGATTTCAGTTTGCCTGGCAGCTTCGTTATCCGGGTGCCGACGGTAAGTTGGGCGGCCGCGATTTCAGGCTGATTTCGGGTACTAATCCACTGGGGCAGGATTGGAAGGATGAGAAGAACTGGGACGATTTCCAGCCAGACGAGCTGGTACTTCCTGTTGGTAAAAAAGTTCGCGTGCGCATCACAGCCAAGGACGTGCTTCACGATTTTTACCTGCCGCACTTCCGGGTGAAGATGGATGCTGTACCGGGCATGCCGACCTACTTCGTTTTCACGCCAAAGAAGACGACAGAGGAGTATCGCCAGGAGTTGCGCAAATATCCTGAGTACAATGTAGAAGACCCCAACAACGAGGGTAAAATGTTGTGGGAGACTTTCGAATACGAATTGGCTTGTGCTGAGTTGTGCGGCGCGGGTCACTGGAACATGCGTCGTATTGTGCGCATTGTGAGCCAGCAGGAATATGATGCCTGGCTGGCCAATCAGTCCTCTTTCTACGTGGCCAACATCCGCAACAAGGATGATGATCCGTTTAAGGGACAGAAGCTTCGGATTGATCCGATCGAGGAGCCGGCTGCTGCTGCAGCAGACTCTACAGCGGTTGACAGCACGGCAACAGCGCCTGCAGAACAACCACAGTAAACAAGATGTTATGTTATCGGGAGTAGCGGTGTCTCAATGCAGGCAGTTCTGTCTTCCGATTGCAGGAAATAAGCAAAACAATTGCAATTTCAACGTATATTCGTTATCAGTCATAAACGCAAGAAAGCATGGCTAATGCAGTAGTTAATCCGATGACGCAGGACGAGCAGTTGATACAGGAACTCGGCTACGATGATCACTTCCACGCTCATCACCATGGCGACAAGTTTCAATCTAGTTTCGTCACGCATTACATCTTTAGCCAAGATCACAAGATGATCGCCCGTCAGTTTTTGATTACGGGTATGATTTGGGCTATTATTGGTGGTTTGATGTCGTTGGTTTTTCGCCTTCAACTGGGCTTTCCCGAAGAGAGCATTGCTTGGTTGAAGCCGGTATTGGGCAAATGGATTGAAGTGAATCCGGAGGGTGTAGGCAAGTTGAGCCAGGAGTTTTACTATGCGCTGGTGACGATGCACGGTACGATACTGGTTTTCTTTGTATTGACAGCCGGCCTCAGTGGTACTTTCAGTAACCTGCTGATTCCATTGATGGTAGGTGCCCGGGATATGGCTTCTCCCTTCCTGAACATGCTGTCATACTGGTTTTTCTTCCTGGCTGGCGTGGTCATGTTCGTGTCACTTTTCCTGAGCACTGGACCTTTCAGTGGTGGCTGGACGGCTTACCCGCCGTTGAGTTTGCTTCCGCAGGCGTCAACGGGTTCGGGTGCGGGCATGACATTGTGGATTGTCAGTCTGGTGTTGTTCGTGGTCTCTGTACTTTTGGGCGGTATCAATTACATCACTACAGTGTTGAACATGCGTACGAAGGGTATGAGCATGTGGCGTCTGCCGCTGCCCATCTGGTCTTTCTTCGTTACGGCTATTCTGGGTCTTCTTTCTTTCCCGGTTTTGGCTTCAGCCTTCTTCCTGGTGATGTGCGACCGCGGTCTGGGTACCAGCTTCTTCCTCAGTGAGATTTTCATTGGTGGCAAGGCACTGGATCACGTGGGTGGTAGCCCTGTATTGTACCAGCACTTATTCTGGTTCTTGGGTCACCCTGAAGTATACATTATCATTCTGCCTGCCATGGGTATGGTTTCTGAGGTATTGTCTGTACATGCCCGCAAGCCCATCTTCGGTTACAAGGCGATGGTTATGTCTATCATGGCAATTGGTTTCCTGTCATTCATTGTGTGGGCTCACCACATGTTTATGTCAGGGGTGAATCCGTTCATTGCCAACTTCTTTGTAATTTTTACATTGATCATTGCAGTACCGTCGGCGGTAAAGGTGTTCAACTGGATTACGACCTTGTATGGGGGGGCTATCCGGTTCAATTCGGCCATGCTGTTTAGTATAGGTTTCGTATCGATGTTCATCTCGGGAGGTCTTACAGGTATCTTCCTGGGTAACTCGGCCATCGATATTCAGTTGCACGATACTTACTTTGTGGTTGCCCACTTCCACATTGTGATGGGTGTTGCGGCCTTCTTTGGTATGTACGCGGGTATTTATCACTGGTATCCCAAGATGTACGGTCGTTTCATGAATGAGACACTGGGCAAAATTCACTTTTGGGGTACCCTGATTGGTGCTTACGCTATTTTCTGGCCGATGCACTATTTGGGTATGGCGGGTGTGCCAAGGCGTTACTACAGCTTTGACGTATTCAATACTTTTGCCCACTTTGATGAGATGAACAAGTTCATCACCATTGCGGCCATTGTGGTATTTGCCGTACAGGTATTGTTTGTGATCAACTTCTTCTACAGCATTTGGAACGGCAAGAAGATGACGGAGAAGAATCCGTACAGTGCCAATACACTTGAGTGGACGACACCTGTAGAGGTAGGTCACGGCAACTGGCCGGGCAACATCCCTGCGGTACAGCGTTGGCCATACGACTATGCGAAAGATGGTAACGAGTTCATCCCGCAGCATATTCCGATGAAGGAAGGTGAGCGCGACGGCGGTCACTAACGATCAGGCTGTATGTAGGCGGTATAAATTCCGTCGAATAAGCTTATTCATCAGTCAGAATTGATTCAAGTAAAGCGCAGCGGTTTTGGTTGAAAAACCGCTGCGCCTAACACCAAATACATGAGCAAGCTGTTGACACAGCCCCCACATTTGGATACGAAGGAAGACGGTTCGCAGACAGATTCGTTTGCTGTCAGTGTGTCCTTTGACCGGTTTGCGGCCAAGCTGAGGGATTACAGTTTGTTGGTAAAATTGAGGTTAAACCTCACGGTAGTCTTCTCATCGGTTGTTGCCTACATGATTGCGGCGGGGGAGCAATCCTCCTGGTTGGCGGTAGGCATACTGGCATTGGGAGGCTTTTGGGTTACAGGAGCAGCGAACGCGCTGAACCAGGTATTAGAGAAAGACTTTGACAAGCAGATGAAGCGGACAGCCGACAGACCGTTGGCTTCTGGCCGGATGAAAATGGGGGAGGCGGTATTGGCTGCTGGTTTCATGAGTCTGTTGGGGGTGAGCCTGCTTGCGCTCTTCAACCCGTGGACAGCCTTTCTGGGAACGCTCGCGCTGGTCAGTTACGCTTTTATCTACACACCCATGAAGCGGGTAGGACCTGAAGCGGTCATTATTGGTGCGGTTCCGGGTGCTTTGCCTACACTCATTGGGTGTACAGCAGCGCAGGGAGAATTAAGTTGGCTGGGGGTTGCCCTTTTTGTAGCGCAGTTCCTTTGGCAATTTCCGCACTTCTGGTCTATTGGCTTTCTGGGCTACGACGACTATCACAAGGCTGGTTATCAGTTGGTGCCGCACAAAGCCGGTGCACCAGACTGGGCATCGGTGGGCTTGCAGTCGTTGTACTCTGCTGCCCTGTTGGTAGTAGCGGGCATGGTACCTTACTTATTGCACACGAGTGGATTCATCTCCATGCTGTTTGCCACGGTGCTCTCTTTGGGATATGTGTGGTTTTCCTGGCGCTTTTACCGGCGTCCTGAGAGAAAGACAGCTTTGGGGCTTATGTTTTATTCTTTCGGTTATATGCCTTTTCTTTTGTTGGCATTTTGGATGGATAAAATAGTATAAACATTAGGACAACATCAATCAAACGATGGAGCAGGTATTGACAAAAGGCTTTCAGCGCAGTAAAATCCACCCGCACAAGTTTGCGTTGTGGGTTGCTTTGGCCAGCATTGTCATGCTGTTTACAGCACTGACAAGTGCCTACATCGTCCGCAAAGCTGCGGGCAATTGGTTGGAGTTTCCGATGCCTACCATTTTTTACTGGAATACGCTGGTAATTTTTGGTAGTAGTGTGAGCATGTACGCAGCTTACCGTGCGTACAGGCAGTCGATGGTGGGCGCGTATCGCTGGTTACTGCTGCTGACCTTGACGTTGGGGGTATTGTTTTTAATACTCCAATACCAAGGCTGGGTAGCGCTGAAGGAGTCCGGCATTCCATTGCGCACCAATCCCTCCGGAGATTTCATTTATGTGATTTCCGGAATCCACGCGGCCCACATCATAGGTGGCGTAGCAGCATTGCTGCTGACTACGGTGATGGCCTGGGTGCGTCCATTCAAGCAGAACGAAGGTCGTCAGCTGCGCTTGGAGCTGACCCAAACATACTGGCATTTTGTCGATTTCCTCTGGTTGTACCTGATTGGTTTTTGGATGATACAGGGGTAATTGGGATTTATATTTTCAAACAACAAAACATTAGCCAAACCTAAACTGGGGTAAGCATGGCCAATACAGACACAGCTTTGACGCATCAGACAGATCACGACCAGGACGCTTGGTCAGGAGGAAAAGAACCATTCAAGGCCAGCTATGGCAAATTGATGATGTGGTACTTCCTATTGTCAGATGCATTTACGTTTGCCGGTTTCCTGATTGCCTACGGAGCGCTGCGCTTTAGCAGTCCTACGTGGCCAGTACCGGACTTTGTTTTTTCCACGGCACCTTTCGGCATTCACAATGCTCCGCTGATCTTTGTGACTATCATGTCTTTCTTGCTGATTATCAGTTCGGTGACAATGGTGCGCGCCGTGCAGGAAGGACACCGCGAAAACAAGCAAGGCGTCGTTTTCTGGATGCTGCTTACTGTGCTGGGTGGTGCTGGCTTCCTCGGGTGTCAGGCTTGGGAATGGAATAATCTTATTGGCAAGGAGCACATGACCGTAACGGTCAACCCATTTGGCTCTCATACAGAAAGCGGGGTGTATCTCGATGAAAACGGTAAGGAAAGCGATGAAACTTTTGAGGCGGGTTCTTCTTACCTGATGCACAAAGCAGAACTAGGTAAGAGCGGGGACAGTCATGCGGGAGGTCACGACGAGCATGCTGCTGGTGGCGACCATGCGCACGTAGTATATGCAGCTTCTTTTCCGGAGGATAAGCCTGGTCATTACGTTGATGAGAAAGGCTTTGTTCACCGCAAATATAAGGTTACAGAGGGTGAAGATGCAGGTACGATTAAGACGGAGCAGTATGGTCCTAAAGCGTTTGGTGCACTTTTCTTCTTTATCACAGGCTTTCACGGCTTCCACGTGCTTTCCGGCGTAGCATTTCTGTTGATCATTCTGATTAATGTGGCTAGCGGATTGTATGTAGCTCGTAGAAACGGCTATGAGATGGTAGAGAAAATTGGTCTTTACTGGCACTTTGTAGACCTTGTGTGGGTATTTGTATTCCTTGTTTTCTACCTGCTCTAGACAAAGACTGGTGGTAAGCAATCCAATTTGATCATTACAAAATTTCGATAAGATGTCATCACATCTGACTTACGAAGAGTCCAAGAAAAAAGTGTTTCAGGGGCTGGTCCTGCTGGCGGTAGTGACCTTGGTAGAGGTATTCATCTCGCTGCTGGGCAAAGGGCACATCATTGCTGGTGCGGAGAAGTACAAGGTATTGTACGCTTTGGTGGGCATAGGTCTAGTTGTCCTGTCAATCTACAAAGCTTATTTTATCATTTATGAGTTCATGCACATGCGCTATGAGGTCAAGGGGTTGGCGCTGACAGTACTGCTGCCTACAACCCTGTTGATTTGGGCTATTGTGGCTTTCTTTCAGGAGGGCAACTCATGGAAGGAGCGTCGTGAACTGATTAAGGATAAAAATAAGCAGGAAATAGAGGATACTAAGCCTGTTAAGCAGGAAGGTATGCTGGAAGGCCAAGATGCCACTTACTTATTTTCTGTGAGGGGCTAGTTGCAGGAGGGGTGTTGTCTGGTTTGTCAGCTGCACTGTGCAATAAGTTTGGCTTTATTTTAGGCATTTTAAAACACTCTTTGGCAGTCAGTGCTGCCAAAGAGTGTTTTGAATTAATGCTCATTTTGGGGTTTTATGAACAAAAACAAAAAACGGAGCATTTATATAATGCCTTTCCGCGCTTGCACAGGCAAGCATACCGTGATACTCCCGGCATTAAACCAAATGTAAGTCACTTCGCCACATGAATCGTTTGAACCAAAGATCGCTCATTCAATTTGGGCTGTTATTTTTGATACTGGTTGTATTACCTGCAGGATCCTTTTTGTACTTAAAGCGTGGACTGGATTTCCGCAAGAATGTGATGTCCCGCATGACAGATTATGGGATGCTCAAGACTTTCCCGGGCAAGCCCCTTTTTGAATCTGCGCCCGACTCCCTTGCCGGCCGTTTGTGGCTGGTAGCGCAGGTTGATCCGGCTATTGAAGAGGAGGCGGCCATTTTTCGTCGTGAGATGCGTAAACTGATTGAGCAGTTTGACACGACAACGACAGCATCATTTGTTTTGGTACTGCCTGTATCGGCCACAGACTCGGCAGGCCTGCTTACTTTCTTAAAAGACAGTGGTGTATCACGGGATGGCCGCACCTACGTATATCAGGCCGATGCTGCGGACTGGCAACAATGGCAACAGCAGCTGAAGTGGCCTGCGGGGAAATCGCCTCAGGTAGCGGTAGTAACCGCGGACAGGCAGATTAATGCGTATTTTTCGCTTCGCAGTCAGGAAGACATCGGTGATATGGTGCGACTGGGTGCTATGATTATGCCGAGGAAGAAGGACAAGGAGCTAATTTTCAAAAGAGAAGCGGAAAAATAGGGTAGGAGAGGCAATTTAAGGGGATTACCAATATTAACTCACTTTACGCAAGTTATATCATGGCTACACAAGAGAATGCTGCATTGGAAACCAAACTAAATCGGCTTGCATGGATTATTACCGGCGCCGTATTGTTGCTTGTAGGGCTGATGCGCAGGGTAAAGATTCCGCTCCCGGAGGGCGTTTCGTTTGACTTTTTGCCTCCCTTCCACGCATCTGTCAATGCGTTGACGGCGGTCGTACTGCTAGCGGCCTATTACTTCATTCGCCGTGGACAGATAGAGGCACACAGGAAGGCTATTTATGTAGCCATGGGGCTTTCCCTGCTGTTTTTGCTCAGTTATGTTGCTTACCATTTCACGACGCCTGAGACACTTTTTGGCGACGCCAATGGAGACGGACTGGTTGATGCAGCAGAGAAGGCGGCCGTTGCGGGGCAGCGCACTTTCTACCTGATTGTGCTAATTTCGCACATTGTACTTGCTGCCGTTATACTGCCATTCATATTATTCACGTTCATTCGCGCTTACACCGGACAGTTTGAGCGGCACCGGCAGATGGCCCGCTGGGTATTTCCCCTTTGGCTGTATGTGGCCATAACTGGTCCCATCTGTTATTACATGCTCATGCCTTACTACCAATAGGATTTTCTGTCGCCATGTACGAACTCACTACAGCCCGACTGGGCCTTCGCAAAATGCTGCCGGAAGATGCGGCCACCTTCTTTGCGTTGAACAGTGATCCGGAGGTCATCCGGTACACGGGGGATGATCCGTTCGAATCGGTGGAGGCTGCCTACACATTTTTGCAGGCCTATCAGGACGTCTACCAGCGAGAGGGCTACGGCCGTTGGTCGGTATGTCTACTGGATACCGACGAGTGTGTTGGTTGGTGTGGTTTGCGCTACCAGCCTGACGTACAGCTTACAGATCTAGGATATCGATTTTTTAGAAAATGGTGGGGTAGGGGCCTTGCGACGGAGTCAGGCAGTGCCAGCCTCGTGTACGGTTTTGCGCAACTGGCGCTGCCAGCGATCATTGCGCGCGCCCATGTAGCCAATGCTGCCTCCATCCGGGTGATGGAAAAGCTGGGTATGGAGTATTGGAAGGATGAGGAGATGGATGGTGTTCCGGGGCGGTATTATCGCTTGCTGCGGGCTGAGGGGTAGTTTTGCGGCCCTAGCCGCAAAAACGTAGCAGTTATTTTGCGGCTAAAGCCGCAAAATGAGAATAAGGTTAATTTTGCGGCCTCAGCCGCAAAAAGGTAGCAGTTATTTTGCGGCCAAGGCTGCAAAATAAATTTAATAATTATTTTGCTGTGTAACGCAGCAAAATAATTTCGTAAATTTACCGAGCAGGTCCACTCCTGTTCCGCGCGGCTATCCTGTCGGCGGGAGCCATAGCAGTTACTGTCATGATTGACCACCCCCGCCTTCATCGCGCATATGACTTACTGCTCTCAGAGCGTGCGCGGCACAAATTCGAGCGTGTCATCCTCATCATTGCGATTATAAGTTTCATTGGCCACTTGTGCCTGATATACCTGGCCAATCTGGGGTTTTTGTCAACAGAAGGGGAGTCGGCACTGCTCGACAACGCCATTTCTGCGATATACACCCCATTTTCCTTTATCCTGATATACGAGGTATACCTATTGGTCTACTACCTGCCCAAATCTATCACCACCTATATTCGCAAGCAATATGAGATCATCACGCTGATCATCATACGGCGGTTGTTCAAAGATTTGTCGACCCTCGAGCTTAGTTCGAACTGGTTTCAGGACAAAGGCGACATGCAGTTTACGTACGATATTATAGCCTCTTTGCTGCTTTTTTACCTATTGTATCTCTTTTTACGGCAGGGCAGGAAGCCGGGCGGTGAGATGACGGACAACCTTGCAGCAGCACAGGTAGCGCAGTTTATTGGTTTAAAAAAGCTGATAGCAGCCGTATTGGTACCCGTACTCCTTTACATCGCTTTGGCCACCCTGTCCACCTGGCTATGGGGTATGCAGCAGGCCAGTGCGAATGCGGCCGTGAGTCTGAAGGACATCAACAACATCTTCTTCGACGAATTTTTTACCCTGCTGATTGTTGTAGACGTGGTATTACTGCTCATTTCTTTTTTCTACTCCGATCAGTTTCACAAGGTCATTCGCAATTCGGGTTTCATTATATCGACCATACTCATTCGTTTATCATTTGCGGTGGACGGGCTCATCAATACCGTGCTGATTGTGTCGGCTGTTGTCTTTGGGCTACTGATTCTATACATTCACAACCTGTATGAGCATCTGGCGGTTGGTGCGAAAGACCAGCCTGCTTCGTGACAAATACGAAGTTACGCTACGCTTTGGCGGCAACAGCCGCCAAAGCGTAGCGTGAGCATTTGGCGGTTGGTGCGAAAGACCAGCCTGCTTCGTGACAAATACGAAGTTACGCTACGCTTTGGCGGCAACAGCCGCCAAAGCGTAGCGTGAGCCCTTTTCCAAGCTGCTTCAGGATTTTTTCCCCAACAAAAAAACCAAGGGTATGGCCAGCCTGCTGGCCCATGACTGCTCATTGTGATCATGACCTTCAAAGGTGAGGCTTTGCAGCATGGGAGGCCGGTAGCCTTTGGCGGCGAGCAGCGTATCCACCTGCCACTGTGGTTTTTCGTACAAGGCATCCAGCCCCTCGGTACCTCTGTCGAAGTAGAGGCGGTGGTGGGCTGGCGGCGGGAGATGTGCATCGAGATAGTTGACAAAAGTCTGCGGGACAGGATTATTTTCCAGCTGGAAGATACCCGGCCAGTGGGTAGACAGGCAGGCGGCGCCACCAAATACCGCAGGGTATTCGCAGAGGGCGTAGACGGAGATGAGTCCGCCCATACTCGAGCCAGCGATGAAGGTATGCGCTGCCTCGGGTCGGGTCGGATAACGACGATCGATCAGCGGTTTGAGCTCTTCGACGATAAAGCGCAGGTAGTTGTCGGACTGTACCGGCACCGCAAACAAGCCCGGGCGGCCTGGTCCGGCTGCCTGCAGCAGACTGTCGCGCATGCCTTGGGACAGCTGCAGGAAAGGCTTTTGGGGAAAATAATCGGCATGGCGCTCCGCGCCTGCATTCCAGATACCCACGACGATGGTAGGCTCGATCAATCCGAGCGCCATCAGTTTGCTGATGTGCGCATCGACCTGCCAGGCCTGCTTATTCCAGGTCGTAGACGAATCAAAAAGCATCTGTCCGTCGTGCATATACAGCACCGAATACTGTTGTCCGCGTTGGTAGCCCGGCGGCAGCCACACATCAACATTGCGGGCGGTGACCCATTGGCTGGGCATGGACTCGATGCGTTCAACCCGGCCAGCGTGTAGCTGCATGGGCCAGGGCTTTGGGCGGACTGTGGTACAAGCCTGCAGAAAAAGTCCGGCAAGCAGCATGGAGAGTATGTAAAATTTACCCATGAATAATATCTGTTTGAGTGCCTTGAAAATAAGCCAGTTATTTTGAATTTTCTGCAGAAAATGCACAATGACGGAAGAATTTTCTTTGGCGGATGCAAGCGACCAAAGAAGTGCTGTATCAGTTGGACAGCCAATTGTGCATCATCACAGCACCTTGGGGGGTAAGTACAGACTCGGGATGAAACTGCAGTCCCCGCAGGTCATACTGCCGGTGACGAAGTGCCATCACATACCCCTGGTCGTCTACAGCCAGGAGCTCCAGCGCCGGCGGTAACGGCCGGGCTACGACCCAGGAGTGATAGTGGCCGATGGAAAACTGCGGGGGTAGCTGGTTGAAAAGATAATCGTCACAGCAAAGTTGCAGGGGAGAGGCGATGCCGTGCAGGGGCGCGGCCAGCTGCTCGAGCAGGCCACCAAACTGCTGGCCTATGGCCTGGTGGCCGAGGCAAATGCCAAGAATACTTTTGGTGGGTGCCCAAGCCCGGAGCAAGGCCGGCATCTGCCCGGCCTCAGCCGGCAGGCCAGGGCCAGGCGACAGCAGAATTTTGTCGAATGGAGCGGCATCTTCTACCCGCAGCTGGTCGTTTTTGACCACCACCACCTCCGCTACCGGCATATCCTCCTGCAGCAACTGCACCAGATTGTATACAAAGGAGTCGTAATTGTCGATCACCAGAATCTTCATCCGCACCAAGCTTAGCCGTTGCGCACATGACCAGCCGGACAGCTGTGAGCGCACTGTTTCGACTATGAACACACAAAGCAAGAAATGGTTTTTTGTGTATGGATTTGTTTGTTTTTTATTTTTATCAAAAAAATAATATAAAACAAGAGCGAATCACAAATAACAGCTATCTTTGGACAGTACACCAAGCAGCAGAGGCCTATGGAACCAACAAAAGACAAACCAGCGGGTCCGTCCCTCGGATCCAATTTTTCCGGCCGCAATCTGTGGTTGTGGGTAGTCATCATTGTGATGATTAATGCCGTGCTGCTACGTCGTTACTTTGCGGCAGATGACCAGCCCGTGAGCATTCCGTATTCATTGTTTCGCACGGAGGTCAGCAGCGGTAATGTCAGGTCTGTGCAGGTAAAAGGAGAGCGGATTAGCGGGGCTTTTGAAAAAGCAGTGGCCTACGCGCCTCGGGTGGAGGGGGACAAAAACAAGTCTGACACCCTGAAGGTCACCGCCTTTACCACCATTACACCGCCCTTTGGGGGGGATGAGCTGGGCGAGTTACTGTCGGCTCAGGATGTATCCGTTGAGGTAGCACCTACAGAGGAAGAAGGTGGCGCGCTCTGGTCGCTGTTGTTGTATCTTGGCCCTTTGGCGCTGCTGATATTGTTTTACTGGTGGTTGTTTCGCCGCGCCCAGTCGGGTGGCGGTGGCGGTATGGGAGGCCTCTCGGGCATCGGGCAGAGCCGGGCCAAGCGCTTTGACAAAGACACGGCCCAGGCCGTGACCTTTGACGATGTGGCGGGCATTGATGAGGCCGAGAATGAGCTGGTGGAGATTGTAGATTTTTTAAAAGACCCGCAGAAATACACCCGCCTGGGCGCCTATGCGCCCAAAGGCGTGTTGCTGATTGGTGCGCCGGGTACCGGCAAGACGCTGCTGGCGCGCGCCATTGCCGGTGAAGCAGGCGTTCCTTTCTTTTCGATGAGCGCATCCGAATTTATCGAGATGATTGTGGGGGTAGGGGCTGCGCGGGTGCGCGACTTGTTTCGACAGGCGCGAGAGCAGGCACCTGCCATTATTTTCATTGACGAGATCGACTCCATTGGCCGCTCGCGCGGCCAGTACGCCTTCGGCGGAGCGGCGGAGCAGGAGCAGACGCTCAACCAGATTTTGTCGGAGATGGATGGATTTTCGAGCAAAGAGGGCATCATCGTGCTGGCGGCGACCAACCAGCCGGATGTACTTGACAAAGCGCTGCTGCGCCCGGGGCGTTTCGACCGCCGCATCATCGTCAATTTGCCGGATAAAAAGGGCAGGGAGGCCATTTTACGGGTACATACGCGGTCTGTGCCGCTGGATGGTGCCGTGGTGTTGGAGGACATAGCTGCCTTCACACCGGGTTTTTCGGGTGCCGACCTCAAGAACCTGGTCAATGAGGCTGCCCTACTGGCTGCCCGCAAGCAGCGGGAAACGGTACAGCAGCAAGATTTTGTAGATGCCCTCGAAAAGATTGTGCTTGGTCCGGAGCGGCCGCTCCTGCTCAGCGAGGAAGATCGCCGCCGCATTGCCTACCACGAGAGCGGGCATGCTATTCTGGGGATGGTCGTCAAGGGTGCCGATCCGGTGCAGCGGGTGAGTATTGTCCCTAGGGGGCAGGCGCTGGGGGTTACTTACCAGCGGCCTGATAGTGATCGCTACAACTATCCGGAGGGCTATCTGCACGGCCGCATTGTCGGTATACTGGGAGGTCGCTGTGCGGAGGAGATTGTCTATGGCGATAAAACGACAGGTGCTGAGAATGACATAGAACAGGCCACGCAGCTGGCGCGCAGCATGGTCACCCGCTGGGGCATGAGTCCCCGTCTGGGTATGATTGAGCTGGCACCACGACAGAATTCCTTCCTGAGTCGCGGCTACGAATCGTATGCCGGCGACAAGCCTTTCAGCGAAAAAACGGCGGAGGCTATCGATGAAGAGGTAAGCCGCATTATTAGTGAGGCACATACAGAAGCAATACGCTTGCTGGAAGTGCACCGGCCAGCGCTGGATGCGCTGGCAGAAGCACTGATGAAGCGGGAAACGCTGGATGAGGAGGAAATAATTGCTGTTACGGGTATTGCGCGACAGTGAGCAGGTTGCTGGCGCAGCTGCTGCCAGTGTTTGGACATGTACATTATTTGATTTCCAACAAGTGGTTGATTTTCAGTATGATAATACCCTGCTGCCTGCAGAAACATGGTTTGCGGCACAGGGCTGGGAGGTATTCCCCTTCCAGCGCGACAGCTGGTGCGCCTGGTTGGCGGGGGCATCGGGCATCATCCATGCACCGACAGGCAGTGGTAAAACCTATGCGGCTTTTTTGGGCGTAGCCCTGCAGGCGCTTCAGGAGCCTGCAGCCAAAGGCTTGCGGCTGTTGTGGATAACGCCGGTGCGTGCGCTGGCGCGCGAAATAACCGACAGCTGCCAGCGGGCAGTGGAAGGCTTGGGGCTCCCTTGGCGGGTAGAAATGCGCACGGGCGATACGCCTGCAGCGACCCGCAGCCGGCAGAAGGCCAAGCCACCGCAGGTGCTGGTGACTACACCTGAAAGCCTGCACATGCTCTTTTGCCAGCAAAACCATGCCGATTATTTTGCGGAACTGCGCGGGATCGTATGTGATGAATGGCACGAGTTGGTGGGCTCCAAGCGGGGTGTGCTCATGGAGTTGGCGCTGATGCAGCTGCGGCGCCTGCGCCCCGGGTTGCAGACCTGGGCGATTTCGGCCACCATCGGCAATCCCGGGCTAGCGCTGCAACTGTTGGCCGGTAGCGAGGCGGCAGCGCAAGCCTACCGCATCATCCGGGCGCCGATGGACAAGCGCTATGCATTGGTGACCCTCATTCCGCCGACCATGGCTCGCTTTCCTTGGCGCGGTCATTTGGGGCTTCACATGATTGACCAGCTACTACCTGTACTGGCGGGCAGCCGCTCCAGCCTCGTGTTTACCAATACCCGTGCACAGTGCGAGGCCTGGTATCAGGCACTGCTGGAGGCTGACCCCATGCTGGCCGGAGAGATCGCCATGCACCATAGTTCCCTGAGTCGTGAGATCCGCGACTGGGTGGAAGAAAATCTGCACAGCGGCCGACTGCGGGTGGTGGTCTGTACATCCAGCCTCGACTTGGGCGTTGATTTTCGGCCTGTAGAAACGGTGATCCAGGTTGGTAGTCCGAAGGGCGTTGCCCGCTTCCTGCAGCGCGCAGGCCGCAGTGGTCATCAGCCAGGGGCGGTGAGTCGCATTTATTTGCTGCCTACCCATGCCCTTGAAATCATGGAAGGCGCGGCCTTGCGCAATGCCATTGACAAACAGCGCATAGAGCCGCGTGAGCCCTATTGGCGGTCATTTGATGTTTTGCTACAATTTTTGGTGACCCTGGCGGTAGGCGACGGATTCCGGCCGGCGTCTTTGTTGCCGCACTTGCGGGAGACCTGGTCCTATGCAAGTTTGCGCGACGAAGAGTGGGCCTGGTGCCTGGATTTTATCCGGGCGGGCGGAAAGTGTTTCAGTAGTCGCGACGAATACCACAAAGTAACAGTTGACGAGACAGGTTTGTGGCGGGTGAGCAGTCGGCTGATAGCCAAAAAGCACCGTATGAACATCGGCGTCATACTAAGTGAAAACCTGCTGCCGGTGGCTTTTCAGGCGGGGAAAATGCTGGGGCATGTTGAGGAAGGATTCATTGCACAGCTCAAACCCGGCGACACTTTCTTGTTTGCCGGTCGTTGTCTGGAATTTCTGCGGATTCGCGATATGACGGCCATTGTGCGGGCGAGTACAGCCAATAAGGGGAAGATTCCCTCTTGGGCGGGTGGGCGTATGCCGCTGAGTTCGTCCCTGGCGGCCGAGATTCGTGCGCTGCTCGATGAAGCAGCGCGTGGACAGTGGTTGCAGCCGGAGATGGAGGGGGTGCGTTCTTTGCTTGCGCTACAGCAGCAGCGATCTGCGCTACCGCGGGCCGATGAGTTGCTGGTCGAGTATTTTCAGGACCAGGAGGGGTATCACCTGCTTTGTTATCCTTTTGAAGGGCGATTTGTGCACGAGGGGTTGAGTGCTTTGCTGGCCTACCGCATCAGTTGCCGTCGGCCAATCACTTTCAGTATGGCTGTCAATGATTACGGCTTTGAGTTGCTGAGTGACCAGCCGCTGCCGGTGGGCGCTGCCGACCTTGCCGGGCTGCTGAGTACCGAGGGACTGGGTGAAGACATACGTGCGTGCATCAACCAGGTAGAGATGGCCCGGCGTCGCTTCCGGGAAATAGCCACGGTGGCGGGGCTGGTATTCAAGGGCTTTCCGGGCAAGCAGGCGCCGGACAGACATTTGCAGGCCAGTGCGGGTTTGTTTTTCAGTGTGTTTAGCAGTTATGAACCCGACAGCTTGCTGTTGCAGCAGGCGTACGAGGAAGTGCTGACTTTTCAGCTGGAAGAGGGGCGACTACGGCAGGCTATGGAGCGCATCAACAGCAGCCGGCTGGTATACACACAGCCTAAGCGGGCGACGCCTTTTGCCTTTCCGATCATCGTGGATCGCCTGCGCGAGCGACTGAGTTCGGAGAAACTGGAAGACCGTATTAAGCGCATGACTTTTCGGCTGGAGAAAGACAGCTGAGGGGGGGGTAGTCCCTGGCAGAACCGGGAGAGGCCTGACAGCCGACGAAAGACTATTCCTTCACGGGCAGGAATATTTCCGCCAGCATACAACGGGCGCTGCCGCCGCCATACTTCTCGATAGTCTGTAAGTCGCTGTAGAGGATGTGAGAATGCTCTTGAATAGCCTCCAGCTGAGCGGGTTGCAGCGACTGGTAAGCCTGCTGTGACATCACCAAAAACGAGTCCCCCTGCGCATTGCGCACCTGCAGCATATTGCCTGCATAGTGCATCATCTGATCGTAAGAAATGGGGATAATTTCTTTGTTGGTTGCCTGCAGGCTGTTGACTACAGCCTGGCGCTCAGCCTCATCGGTGATACTGTCGAGGCAGATGATGGCAAAGGTGTCGGCTAATGCCATCATTACATTGGTGTGGTAGATAGGCATACCGGCAGGATCTACAGCATCGAACACCACGGCCTGATAGCGCATACCGTCGGCAAACTCGCGCAGCAGTCGTTCGTCGGTACGCACACTTCTGCAGGCATAGACAACGTGGTTGGTTCGATCGAGAATCATGCTGCCGGTACCTTCGAGGAAGACCTGTTCAGATTCGTGCTGCTCGAGTCGCAACCAGTTGGTGACAACGAAGGTCTCCGAGAGCTGGTCGATGATATCGCGGCGGCGCTCGAGGCGGCGCATTGGCGAGTACATAGGATAAGTGACCACGACGCCATCGCTGTGCGTGGTAATCCAGTTGTTGGGGAACACGGCATCCGTTTTGAGCGGGCTGGGGGTGTCCTCAATAACCAGCACGCGTATGCCAGCAGCGCGGAGCTTGTCAACAAAAGCATCGAACTCAGCGAGTGCCAGGCGACTGATTTCCTCATGGGAGAGCAGTGAGTTTTTAGTTTGGAATGCGTTGGAGGCCGCCGTTTCTTCATTGAAACCGAAGTGGGCGGGGCGTACCATGAGGAGGGTGTCACTTATCTGGAAAGCCATAACATTACGTTCTTTTGCCCTGCAAAGGTAAGCTGTTTTGGCCGTATAATGTGTACTGTTGCCAATGGCATGTCAAAGTATTTCGCTATGCTTTGGCGGCCTCTGCCGCCAAAGCATAGCCGCCCGTAGGATATGCACCATTGCCAATGGCATGCCAAAGTATTTCGCTATGCTTTGGCGGCCTCTGCCGCCAAAGCATAGCCACTGACTAATTCCAGCTACTGGCTGCTGCCTTCATCTTGGCGGCCAGCTCCTCACCCAGGTATCGGTCCATCAGGCCATGCATGAAATAAACCACCGGCGTGAGCAGCAATGCCAGCGAAAACTTGTAAGCATATTGTATAGTAGCCACGGCCAGCAACTGATTCCAGCTCCAGGGCTCTATATTGCCCACCAGCGACGGACCTAGTTTGAAGGCAATATACAGCACCACCAGGCTGTCGACCAGCTGGGATACAACCGTCGAGCCCGTAGCCCGCAGCCAGATCATGCGCTCGCCCGTGAGGGCCTTGATGCGGTGGAAAGAGATAACATCTACCAATTGTGCCAGCAAAAAAGCAGCCACCGAGCCAACGATAATCAGCAGGCCCTGTCCGAAAACAGCGCCAAAGGCAGCCTGCATATCGGGTACCCCCTGCCCTGCATTTTGCCCTACCCACCAGCTGGCCGGCGCCAGCTGTATGGCCAGAAAGACCATCACGAAGGCGTAGACAATCAGCCCCATCGTCAGGAAGGTCAACATGCGGATACCTCTTTTTCCGTAGTACTCATTGATGATGTCGGTCATCACAAACACGATCGGCCAGAGCAGTACGCCCGCAGAAAACTGCAGTGAACCTGGCTGGCCAAAAAGCTGCAGATCAAAAGGCTTCCAGCCGAAAGTATCTTCGAGGGCAAAAATCTTGACGCCAATGAATTCGGCTACCAGCGCGTTGGCTATAAAAAAGCCGCCCAGAATGAAAAACAAAAAGCTGGGCTTATGGCTCTTAATATCACCAGACGACCATTCCGGAAACAACAACCCAACCTCCGGGGCTGTTGTGGCTGTCTCTGTACCTTGGGCGGAGCGCTGCTCGGATGACGAATGGCTGGAATTATGCATCTGTTCGTTCTAAAGTTATTGAAAAATAAATACAAAATTTCACCAGATAGGTTTACTTTCGGGCTCAATTAAGCTGTATTACCGACCGAACTGACAGGCCTAATCAGGTTTCACTGACACAATATTTTATTTATGACGCATCATTGTAGGCTCTTACCATTTTCTAGCAGCCGCAGCCTGCTGGCTGCAAGCATTTTCTTTTGCCTGTTTTTCCTCACCTCCAGCCTGCAGGCACAAACGGTCATCAGCAGCAAAATCATCTGGGGTGACACAACGCAGGTGCATGTACTGCACACACAGCGGGGTGACAAAATCGTAGGCCGCGCCATCGGTATCTCGGGCACCGAGCTTTCATTTGAAATGAGCAGCAACCGGCAGATTATCCCTTTTGCATTGGGTGAGGTGGCCTTTCTGGGCGTACAGGGCGAGCGGCCTGCCGGCGAGCCTGCCGCTGCCAACGTTGCCAAGGTAGCCGTGCGCGATCAGGAGCAGTACATGGCCGGCGAGGACCTGTTTGTCATCCCCACTGGCTTCCTGCCTGAGCGCAAGACGGTTTACCGCAACACCATGGTCTTCTACAACCAACTGGATTTTGCCATCGGCAAGCATGTGTCGGTAGGCACAGGGCTCGTCCTGCCGGTCATCATGAACTTCAGGGCCAAAGCGGTTTTCGAACTCAAGCCTTTCCTGCGGGTAGGGGTCACCGCCCAGCAGGTCAACTCGATTTTTCCGGACGTCCTCAATCTATCTACCTTTAGTGGCCTCCTCACGCTGGGCGAGCGCGACCGCTTCCTCAACCTCAGCCTGGGCAGGCTGTACCTCTGGAGCAACGACGACCAGGCCAGCCTCGTGAGCCTCGGCGGGAGCTACCGCATCAATTCGCGCAGTCGCATCTACGGCGATCTCATGCACTACGCCGGCACCGTTGATTCAGGCTTCATCCCGTCGCTCATGTACTCCCGCATGGGCGGACGCAACCGCTTCGATATGGGACTGATGGCGCTGCCGCTGGTAGCGACTGATTTTTTTGTACCTATCCCGGTATTTAGTTATTTTCGCCTGCTCTAAGCCGCTGTTGGCAGCAAAGCAAAGCTGCCCGCGCGGGGCGTTTGGTTTTTTTTAAAAAAAAGCAAAAAATGCCCCTGCCTGCAGGGCATTTTTGCCGCGGCAGCTGTTCAATGTAGGCTAAAACGCTGCCGCAGCTGGCAGCAAAGCAAAGCTGCCCGCGCGGGGCGTTTGGTTTTTTTTAAAAAAAAGCAAAAAATGCCCCTGCCTGCAGGGCATTTTTGCCGCGGCAGCTGTTCAATGTAGGTAAAAAAGCTGCCGCAGGGGCTTATTGCACCCGGCGCGCAGCCCATTCAGGTATAAGAACTTCAGTTACTGCATGGCAAAGATCTCCATAGATATGAAGTCCGGCAACGTTGCACAGCCGGCAAAAGAAATGATCATCGGCATCGATTTGGGTACTACCAACAGCTTGGTAGCCTATATCGTAGACGGGCAACCGGTAGCGGTGCGCGATGCCGACGGGAAGAGCACCCTCATGCCCTCCGTCGTACACTTCACCGAAACGGGTAAAGTGGAGGTAGGAGATGCGGCCAAAGAAAAGCTCATCGAAGATCCGGCCAATACCATCTATTCGGTCAAACGCCTGATGGGCAAATCCTACAAAGATCTGCAATCGCACCAGGCCTATTTCGGCTATCAGATCATCGACGAAGACGCCGAAAGTCTGGTGAAAGTGCGGGTGAAAAACAGCTGGTTTACGCCGGTCGAGCTATCGGCCGAAATCCTCAAGGCACTCAAAAAACGCATCGAACAGCAGCTGGGGGCAACAGTTGAAAAGGCCGTCATCACCGTGCCGGCTTACTTTAACGACGCGCAGCGCCAGGCTACCCGCGATGCGGGCAAGCTGGCAGGCCTCGACGTGCTGCGCATCGTCAACGAGCCTACCGCCGCAAGCCTCGCCTACGGCATTGGCCTGGAAGCCGACGCCGATGAGCAGCGCATAGCTGTCTACGACCTCGGCGGGGGTACATTCGATATCTCCATCCTCTCCATTCAGCAGGGGATCTTCGAGGTGCTGGCAACCAACGGGGACACATTTCTGGGGGGGGACGATTTTGACCGCCTCATCATCGACCACTGGATGGCCGTGCATGGCTGGGAGCCGGCAACGGTTGCTGCCGACAAATCGCTCAGCCAGCGAATCCGCCTGGCAGCAGAGGAGGCTAAAAAACAGCTCAGCAGCAGCGAACAATACGTGACGGAAATCAATGGCACCAGCTGCTCGCTCAGCCGCCAGGTCTTCGACCAGCTGGCGCAGCCGCTGGTCGAAAAAACGCTGGATGCCTGCCGGCAGGCGCTGCGCGATGCCAGCCTGTCTGTCAGCCAAATCGACCACGTGGTACTGGTGGGGGGATCTACCCGCATGCCGGTCATCAAAGAAGCGGTAGCCGCTTTCTTTGGCAGCACGCCTTACGACAAACTCAATCCCGACGAAGTGGTCGCACTGGGAGCCGCTATTCAGGCCGACGTGCTGGCCGGCAACCAAAAAGATATTCTGCTTCTCGATATTACGCCCCTCTCACTGGGCATTGAGACGGTGGGCGGACTCATGGATGTCATCATCCCGCGCAACGCCAAGGTGCCGGCCAAAGTAGGGCGCAAGTACACGACCTCCGTCGACGGGCAGACAAAGCTCAAAATCGCCGTCTATCAGGGCGAGCGAGACCTGGTAGAGCACAATCGCAAGCTGGGCGAGTTTATCCTCACTGGCATTCCGCCCATGGCAGCCGGACTGCCCAAGATCGAGGTGCATTTTTACATCGATGCCGACGGTATCCTCAAAGTAAAGGCCCAGGAGCTTCGCTCCGGCGTCGAGCAGGAGATCGTCATCAAATCTCAGTATGGCATCAGCGAGGAGGATATGGCGCGCATGCTGCTCGAATCCATACAGCATGCGGGGGAAGATATGGCCGTGCGCAGCCTGCTGGAGGCTCGCAACGAGGCACGCAGCATCCTGCTGTCGGCCGAAAAATTTGTGGAGCAAAATGGCAACTGGATGACGGCCGAGGAGGTGAACACACTCACAGCCTTGGCTGCTGCCCTGCAACAAGCAGTGGAGGGGGAGGACAAGGATGCGATCCACCAGGCCATCGATGCCCTCAATACCTTCAGCAATCCACTGGCAGAGAAGGCTTTTGATGTCAATGTGGCCGCTGCGCTCAAAGCTACCGGCGGCTTGGGTATTGTGTAAAGGTTTTGGGGGCGGCTCAGGCCGCCCCCAAAATCTTCACACAGCTACAGGTCTACCAGCTCCAGCGTTCTGGTAAGGTCTTCAAAAGTTTCCCGGCGGCGAATAAGCAGGTCGCGACCCTCGTACAGCAGCACTTCTGCAGGTCGGTAACGTGCGTTGTAGTTGGACGACATTGCGTAGCAATAAGCCCCGGCGTTCTGAAAACAGAGAATATCGCCTTCCCGCACTTCCGGTAGCTGCCGGTTGACCCCAAAGGTATCATTTTCGCAGATGTAGCCCACTACGGTGTAGATGCGGGGCTTGCCCTCGGGATTGCTCAGGTTGAGCATGTGGTGGTAGGCATTGTAAAACATGGGCCGGATGAAGTGGTTGAGACCCGAGTCAACGCCCACAAAGACGGTCGAAGGGGTAGTTTTTACCACGTTGACCTTTACGAGAAAGCTACCTGCTTCGCTGACCAAAAATTTGCCGGGTTCAAACATGAGACACAAGTCTTTGCCGTACTCCCGGCAAAACTCGTTGAAGCGCTCACTGATGCGCCGCCCCAATTCCTCAATATCCGTGGCAATATCGCCCGGCCGGTAGGGAACCTTGAATCCGCTGCCGAAGTCTACATAGTCAAGATCGGGGAACAACTTCGCTGCCCGCAGCAGGATCTCCGCAGCCTGCAAGAACACCTCGGCATCGAGTATGTCCGAGCCCGTGTGCATGTGTACCCCTTCGATTCTGAGCCCGAGTGCTTCAACAACCTTTACCACGTGCGGCAGCTGGTGAATAGAGATACCAAACTTTGAGTCGATATGGCCCACCGATATTTTGGCGTTGCCACCGGCCATGATGTGCGGATTGATGCGTATGCACACGGGTACTTGCGGAAAGTGGTGGCCAAACTGTTCGAGTATGGAGATACTGTCGATGTTGAGGCGGACGCCCAGGGCGTTGACCTGCTCAAATTCTTCGATACTGACACAATTGGGGGTGTAGATGATGTCCTGTGGTGCAAAACCCGCCAGCAGCCCGAGCCGCACCTCTTGGTAGGAAACCGCATCGAGCCCCGCCCCCCACTGTCTGAACAGTTTGAGCACATTGACGTTGCCCAGCGCCTTGCAGGCATAGTTGATCTTGAGCCGCCGGACGTCAAAAGCAGCCAGCATGCGCTGGTACTGCCGCTTCATGACGGCACTGTCGTAGACGTAGAGGGGGCAGTCGTACTTTTCAACCAGCTTGAGCGGATCTGTGTGGCCGCTTAGCAAATACGGATAGTTGTTGTTGTCCATGTTTTCCTGACAGTATAGTCGTGCGGGATGTGTAAGTTGTTCATTAATGCGCACATACGCAGTATAAGCGGCTGCAAAAATACAATGGTGTTTATTTTTGTGGCGATAATTGTTGTGGTGAAGGGGAAAATTTTTGCACCGGGAAGGGAAAAGGGCGTATCGCGGCAGCTGCCGTACATAATTTTCGCGCCGGCAAGCACCAAAAAGCTGTAGATTCGCATCCTAACAGTTAACGACGACTGTATGCAAGAAGCGGCCATCATAGCGGGTTGTATCCATCAGGAGAGGAAGGCGCAGCGCGCGCTCTACGAGCGCTTCGCCCCGCTGCTGTTTGCTGTTGTGCGCCGCTATGTCAGCAGTCATGAGGATGCAGAAGATATACTGGCGGAGGTTTTTTACAAAATTTTCACCAACATTGACCGCTTCAAGGCGCAGGGCAGCCTCGAAGGCTGGCTGCGCCGCATCGCGGTCAATGAGTCGCTCATGTTTTTGCGCAAGCAGCATGCCCTCCGCCACGCGGCGGAGCTCGACGCACAGGCGGAGCTTGCCGATGAGTATACTGCCGTTGAATGGCTGGCAGAGGCCGAAATACTACAGCTGCTCGATCAGCTCCCACAGGGCTATCGGACGGTATTCAACCTCTACGTCATTGAAGGATACAAACACCGCGAAATTGCCGACTTGCTCGGTATCAGCATTAACACTTCCAAATCGCAACTCATCCTCGCCAAAAAACGCCTGCGGGAGTTGCTGATCAAAGCCGGCTATGAGGGCATAGCCATTATTGAAGAATCATAAACAGGACCGCCATGAGCCACCAAAAAACACTCAGTGAATTGTTTCGGCAGTCTGCTGACAAAAGCAGTCAAATGCCTTCTGAACGCGTGTGGGAGCGGGTGACTAGTCGGCTGGACCAGCCTGCACAGCCGCTGCAGCCGGGGCGCTTACGGTTGCTGTTGCGCGCTGCTGCTGCTGTCGCACTGCTGTTGGTGCTCGTATGGGGCGTTGCCAGCCTTAGCCAGCGATCGCCGCTGCCGGCTTCACCCACAGCACAGGAGGACATCACGCCCTCGGTCGCTACCGTAGCCGTTGTCATGGAGCAGGTGGCGCTCAGCCGCCACTACCAACAATTACCGCGCATCAATGAGGGGGATGCGCTTCAGCGCATTGTGCCGAGGATGGCATTGCAGTAGTAAGCTATTGGGCGGCAACAGCCGCCCAATAGCTTACCCGAGCCGTCGCATACCATATACATACGCGAGTGCCAGGCCACCCACCATCATGAGCAGATTCCAGTACCACGCGATGGGCGCGCGGCCCGACTCCAGGTAGAGCGGCAGTTCCGGCAGGCGGTAGTGTTCGGCCGGCAGGAGGTGTGCCTTGTTCTTCGACTTATTCATATCCCTCACCACTCCTTCGAGCCGGAGTTGCTGCCGCGTTATACAGCGCTGGTCCGTATCGCAACTGATATCAAAATTGCGCGTCCAGGCAATGGCCAGCGGCTCGACAACCTTTCCGCTGTCGATGGCAGCCAACTGCGAAGCCGACACCACCGGATAGATGAGCACAGCCCTGTCGGCCTTATTGCGCGGGGGTACAACCATGTAGTCACCAGTAAGCCAGGCATCGGTGATAGCGATGTAGTCGGCATCACCAACGCCCTGCCGCAGCACTTCCTCCGCCGTGAAAGTGCGCAATTTGTGGGTGCCAAAAAACTGGGATACCAAGCTGTTGCAGCCCGAAATAAAGAAGACGGTGCCCGTCAGGATCAGTAAAATTTTAATCCACATAAGAATGTTAGCTTGACTGACCGGGGGCAGCACCTGTCGCTGGTCCCGGTCAAAATATTAAAATTGTAATCCTTCAACGCGTGCTTTGACATCGCCGCTGATGGCCACATGTACCCGTATGCCCGTAGTAGTGAGGTATGCATTGTACAGGTTGAGATCGTGCAGCTGTCCGTTGATGGTGATGCCTTCACTAACCTTGTAGTTGTTGAGCGAAGCCTGCACCTGCTTGCGCAGATCCTCTATATTGTACTGCAGCAAAAAGTCGACGCTCTCCTGAATTTTGGTTTTCAGGGTGCTCTGCAGCAGCCAGCCGGCCGATTTGGCGAGGAAGCTGCGGGTGTCGAGCGTAAACTCGAGGTCTTTGAGGTCTACGGTGTTGGTCAGCGGATTGAACTCCGGCCGGCCGGTGAGGTAGATGTTGCCATCATAGCTGCCCTCCAGAAACAGGTTGACAACCAGCTGACTGCCCTGCCCGTACAATTCAATGTCCTTAATTTTTACCGAGCGCCGTCCCTGGCTGAAGGTCATCCCTTGCACGGCCTGCCGGGCCATGCGCTCCGCTTCGTCGTAGGTGACCAGAGCATCGACATAGAGGGAAAAAGGCTGGTTGGCCTGCTGCACCTGCTGGTAAGCAAAAGGGGGCAGCGGCTGCTGCCGGCTGTTGGCGGGGCGGGGCCCAAAAGCCATCTCGGGGCGCACTTCCATAAAGATGGTAGAGCGGATAATCCCGTTGCTGCTCTCGAGGCGGGTCATACCCAGCCGCTGCGGCTGAATGAGCAGCCACGCCTTGTACTCGGCAGACATTTCAAAAGGCTGGTGCATCATTTTCCATGCCTCCGCCACATACTGCTCCAATTTGAGATTGCGCGCTATCTGCGTATCGATGGCATCGGCAAGCGTCGACTGCGCCCGCTTCAGGACATAGTTGGCGATGGTCTCCACGGGCAGGCTAAAGCTGCCCAGCCGCAGCCGCGGACTGCTTAGCCAGCGATACCCTTCGAGCTGGGTATTGGTCTCCAGCGACCACTTGTCGGTCAGTTGCAGACTGGTGCGAAAATTGAGCTCAATGGATGCATCGGCATCGACCTTGCCGAGGCCGGTGTCGTAGCGGATCAGCAGATTGAGGGGCGTCTTGTAGTAGATAGTCGTTCCTTCCACCCGCAGCCGGAAAGCATCGCGCCGCGTTGCCTTGACTGTCATATTGTCGCCGTCATTGAAGGAATTATCTTCGTACACGACGTTGGCAAACTGGCTGTTGAGGGCGCGCTCCAGCGCTGCCACTTTGATTTCTACGGGCAGGTAGAGGGTCGAAGTTTTTACTTCGTAGCGTTCTTCATATTGTTCTGCAGGTCTCATAGGCTGGGCGGTTTTGCAGGAAAATGCCACCAGGCTGGTAACAATCAGGAGAAAGCCTCTGTAGTTCATAAAAGTGATGCAAGTGCGGTGTGGTAATTTTGGCGATAAAGTTACAGGCTTGGCGGCATATTCTGCTATATTTGTGCAATTAAACGGATGCTGCTGCTCGATTTTGTGAAAAGGCGTGGCCATTGGCTGCTGCAGGCTGCCCGAGCCAAAACGGGGCTGTAAAAAAGTGCGCAGCAGCACAATCAATTGTATCCATGCACCAAAGTTTTCAAGGGATTGTATTTGACCTCGACGGTACGCTGGTCGACTCTGAGATTGTTCATGCCGACGCCTGGCTGGGGGTGCTCGCCCGGCACGGTCTGGTCTTCGACTACCATTGGTTTGACCGCTGGGTGGGCTTGTCGGACCGACACCTGGCAGAGAGCGTGGCCAGCGATTACGCGCTGGCGGTAACCACAGAGGTGCTGCGCAAAGAAAAACAGCAGTTGTTTCATACGCTGGTAGCCAGGCAACTCAAGGCTTTCAGTGGGGTAGAAGAGGAGCTGGCAGGTTTTTCCCGCAGCGGTATCCCTATGGCACTGGCTACCAACAGCCCGCTGGCAGATGTCGAACAGGTGTTCAGGGCTACCCAGCTGGGGCAGTGGCTGCAACAGGTAGTGACAGCCGATGATGTGCGCCAGCTCAAGCCGGCACCCGATATGTATTTGCTGGCAGTCGAGCGGCTGGGACTGCTGCCGGCGCATTGTATCGCTATGGAGGACTCGCCCGCCGGCGTGGCGGCAGCGCGCAAAGCGGGTCTGTATGTGCTGGGACTCACTACCTCGCAGCCCGCGGGCGTACTGGCTGAGGCGCACGAGATTTTCCCCCGCCCCTACGAAGCACTTCAACGCATCAAATCCCTGCTAGCAGGCGCACCGAGATAATCAGCGTCATGGCCATCACAAAATAGCGGAAAGCTTTTTCCGGCAGGTAGTTGACGAGTCGGACACCCAGCAGCAGGCCAACGATAATAGCGGGAAAAGCCAGCAGGTTGATGGCCAGTGTGGTGGTGTTGATGTTGTCCCAGATGAAAAACTGGAGGGGGAGCTTGATGAGATTGACAATCAGGTAAAACCAGGCGCCCGTGCCGATGAAGGCTTCTTTGCTGAGGCGCGTACTGAGGAGGTAGACCGACATGACCGGTCCGGAGGCATTGCCAATCATGGTCGTAAAGCCTCCGAGGATGCCAAAAAAGAAGGCATAGGCCTTGCTTTGAATGATAAAGGCGGGCAGCGGCCTGAATTCCTGCCACAACATAAGCCCCAGTCCCAGCAGAATGACTATGGCCAGGTACAGATCGAAGGCAGCCTCATCGGCATCCATGCCTATCCACATAGCCAGCGCTATACCGACCACTGCTGCCGGCAGCAAGCCCAGCACATAAGGCCAGCGGACGTACGCATGGTAGTGGCGCACGGCAATCACATCACCGAAAAGCAACATGGGAAGTACAATGCCCGTAGAGGCTTTGCTGCCAAAGGTAGCAGCGAGGAGAGGAACAGCCAGGATGGTGAGACCTTTGACCCCACCTTTGGCCATCCCGATGAGCAGGCCGCTCAACAGCAACCATGCCCACTGTGATGGCAAAAGGTGGGGCCAAGCCTCTATGAAAAAGTCAGCAAGTGCCTTCATCAGGCCTTCATGTACATCACTTCTTTGACCGCTTTGATAATCCGCGTCGCATTGGGCAGGTAGGCTTCCACCAGCGTAGGAGCATACCCCAGCGATACGTCAGCGGCATTGATGCGGATCACCGGCGCATCGAGGTAGTCAAAAGCCTTGCGCTGAACCGCATACGCAATCTCCGTAGAGACGGAAGCAAACGGCCAGGACTCGTCGATCACCACCAGGCGATTGGTCTTTTTGACCGAGCGGATGATGGTGTCATAGTCGAGCGGACGAATCGTGCGCAGGTCAATAACCTCTGCACTGATCCCTTCCTTGGCCAGTTCGTTGGCCGCTTCCAGCGTAGGCAGCATCATTTTGTTGAAAGATACCAGCGTCACATCTGTACCCTCGCGGCGCACAGCAGCCACACCGATGGGCACCAGGTAGTCACCCTCGGGCACCTCACCCTCGTAGCCATAGAGCATCTCTGACTCCATCACACAGATCGGATCGTCGTCGCGGATAGCAGACTTGAGCAGCCCCTTGGCATCTGCGGGGTCAATACAAGAAATCACCTTCAAGCCGGGCGTATTGGCCAACCAGCTTTCAAAGGTCTGGGAGTGCTGTTGTGCCAGCTGCCCTGCAGCGCCCGAGGGACCCCGGAAAACGATGGGGCAGCGAAACTGGCCAGCTGACTGCGCCAGCGTCTTAGCAGCATTGTTGACAATCTGGTCGAAGGCAAGCACAGCGAAGTTCCATGTCATGAACTCCACGATCGGGCGCAGGCCGTTCATCGCTGCTCCCACACCAATACCTGCAAAGCCCAACTCGGCAATCGGCGTGTCAATCACGCGACGGGGGCCAAATTCTTCCAGCATTCCTTTGCTGACCTTATAGGCGCCATTGTACTCTGCCACTTCTTCACCCATCAGAAATACGCTGTCGTCCCTGCGCATTTCTTCCGACATGGCCTCGCGGAGCGCATCGCGCAATGTAAGTGTCCTCGCCATATAAAACTTGTATTTTAGTATGTGCAAAAAGCATCCGGCCTAATCACGGCTGACCGCCCGGACGGCGCAAAAATAATGATTTTGCCCTAATTAGCAAGTGATTTTGGCTAATCACTTGCTACTAAGCCGCAATATCCCTAATTTTGCATGCCCTTAGGCGCTGAAGCCTTTTCGGGGTCTGCGCCGGCAGGTTTATTATTTTTTTATCGCTTAAAATAAACCAGCTGGCCGTTTCGTTAGTTTGCAAATTATGTACATAAATTATAAAATCATGAAAACTTCTTCTTTCCGCCGCCTCCTCCCGGTTGCTGTTGCATTTGTGGCGTTGGTAAGCCTTTCTTCCTGCAATCGCGGCGTTGGTTGTCCTTCCAATTTCAGTCTGCAGGGCATCGTTACGACGGTTGTAGACTGGACACTGGCAGTCATTTTCTAAACAGCAGCGCATTGCTTCTAGCGGGCAGGGACTTGTGACAAAGCAGTGCCAGTCCGTCAATTTACAATATTTTTTGCTATGATTCAATGGCGTACGCTGGCGGATACCGCTACAGTCGATGCTATCGCCGACATGTCTATGCAGACACCCGTGCTGATCTTCAAGCACAGCACCCGCTGCTCCATCAGTTCTATGGCTAAAATGCGGCTGGAGCAGGATTGGTCGCTGTCGCCCGAGGCAGTCACTCCTTACTATCTTGATCTTATTACTTACCGGCCTGTATCGCAGTACATTGCTGACAAATTTTCGGTCTGGCACGAGTCGCCGCAGGTGCTGCTGATTTCCAAAGGGGAGTGCATTTATGATGCTTCTCACCTGGACATCACTGTTGCAGAGCTTGCGGCGGAACTACAGGCCACCAACTCCTGAGCACATAGTCGGTATGACAGATATTGCAGTTGTTGATACACAGGATGGTTCCCATACGCTAATTTCCGGCGCATTTGGTGTGAGCTACCACTCGCGCTATGGTGCTATCCGGGAGAGTATGCATGTATTTCTGGATGCCGGCCTGTTCCCGTTGCTGCTGGAGAAAAAATCGCTTTCCATTTTCGAAATGGGTCTCGGTACGGGGCTCAACGTCCTCCTCACCTTTCTGGCCTCCCGGGAGCATCACTTTAAGGTGTCCCGCTATGAGGCCATTGAGGCTTATCCGCTCGCGCTGGAGCAGGTAGGCGCGCTCAACTACCCCGCGCAGCTGCGGCTTTCGCCGGCAGACCGGGAGGTCTTCCTGCAGCTGCATGCCTGCCCGCCCGAAGAGTTGCAGCGCCTGTCGGCGGATTTCTATTTTTGTAAAAAACTTACCACTCTGGAGGCCTACGTTCCGAGCCAACAGTTTGACCTCATCTACTACGATGCTTTTGCACCTTCGGCCCAGCCCGATTTGTGGACAAGCGCGGCCTTAGGCAAAATGTACGATGCCCTGCTGCCAGGAGGCGTGCTGGTTACCTATTGTGCCAAGGGGGAAGTAAAGCGCAGCCTGCGGGCGCTGGGCTTTGAGGTCGAAAGCCTGCCGGGCCCGCCGGGCAAGCGGGAGATGATTCGCGCAAGCCGCCAGCTATGAGTGCTGTTGTTTTCAGCGAAGCCGATCAGTCCTATATGCGCCGCTGCTTTCAGCTGGCCAGGCTGGGGTTGGGAAAAGTATCGCCCAATCCTGCAGTAGGGGCTGTGCTCGTGTGCGACGGGCGCATCATCGGCGAAGGTTACCATCCTTATTACGGAGGGCCGCATGCAGAGGTCATGGCGGTCAACAGCGTGGCGGCGGTCGACCGGCCGCTGATTGCCCGCAGCACGCTTTATGTGTCGCTGGAGCCCTGCTGCATTTTTGGCAAAACTCCTCCCTGCACAGATCTCATCCGTGCGCATGCCATTCCGCGCGTCATTGTTTCTCAACTGGATTTCACGCCCGAGGTGTCGGGTCGCTCTGTGGAGCTGCTCAGGGCTGCCGGGGTGGAGGTGCTCACGGGTATACTGCCGCTGGAAGGCGCCCTGCTGGCGCTGCCCCGCAATGTTTTTGCCGCTTTGAAGCGGCCGTACGTTGTGCTGAAATACGCGCGCAGCAGCGATGGGTATATGGCGCCGGCCAGCGCCGGCGCTTACTGGATCAGCAACGAATTTACGCGCCGGCTGACGCATCGCTGGCGAGCGCAGACGGATGCCATCCTGATCGGCGCCGGCACGGCCCTGGCCGATGACCCCCGGCTCGATACCCGCTATTTTCCCGGGCGCTCACCCGCCCGGGTGGTGCTGGAAGGGCAGCGGACGCTGCCTGCGTCGCTGCGCGTTTTTGCCCCCGACCAGTCGGTGTGGTTGTTTTCACAGTCGGGGGTCGACCGTCCTCCCCGAATACTGCCGCCCAATGTGCAGCTTTGTTCCATTGATTTTGCTTCGCCCGACTGGACAACTGCTATGTTGTCTGTACTGTACCGCAGCAACATCGGGCAGCTCACCGTTGAGGGCGGCGCCCGGGTAATCGCTGCGCTGCTGGCAGCAGGCTTGTGGGATGAGGCGCGCGTCATCACCGCCGCTACCCGGCTGGGTGGAGGACTGCCGGCGCCACTGCTCAGTGGTGAACTACAGGATACTTTTTACCTGGCCGATGACCGCATTGATATTTGCTATGCGCGCCTGCCGCGCGTTTTTTGATTTTTTGTAAAAAAAGCCCAAACGCAGGTGGGTTGTGCTTGTGGCGGCACAGCCGCTCGCAAGCACAACCCAGACACAGCGCGTGCTCATTCAGTTCTGTAATTCCGCTGAAAAGTTGACCAAGGAGTTGTTTTATAGTGGTTTTCGCCAAAGTAGGCGAGTGCCATCAGCAGGTCGTCGGCATTGCGAAAGCCCGATATCGCTTGTATGACCTGGCCGCTCTCATCCAGAAAGACGAGGCCAGGATAGCTGATCCTGCCACCCATCAACTTGGCTGCCAGGCCATGGTAGCGCACATCGCCCTCGCTGATGTACTGGTAGGTGTCCCCTTGGTAGACCATGGGTTCGCGGTTCTCTCCATTGAAGCGAACCGGTATGAACAACTGGTTGATGCGCTGCGCTACCGGTCCTGATCCGAACACTTCGCTTTCCATCCGTTTACAGAGCGCACACCAGTCTGCATAGATGAATACCATCACTTTCTGCCGGGGACTAGCGGCCTGCACGGCCGACCAGTTGCGCCACTGAACGCTGCCTGCAGATCCTCCTCCTTTTGCCTGCTGTGCTTCAGCTGGTAAGCAGATCGCTACCAGCAGGGATACCACTACCCAATACCTGATCATGATAAAACGGTTTGCATTGGTAAAGACATTGGTATTTTGTCGCAAAACATGTGCCTGCTTGGCCTGCGCTGCAAAGCGCACTTGTTGTTGGTTTTTTTAAAAAGCAACAACAAGGGTTGTCCTGGCCGCAACCTGCTGCGAGATAATACAACACCTCCTGTTCAAATAATCATGTACCGTTGGGGGTACTTTAATAATCTTTTAACACTTGCTCCTGTTGTCGGGCTGCCACTGATAAATAATTTCAGGCGCAGGCAACTAAGTGCACAGGGTGTACGTTTGTATAGCAATCTACACAATCAACTGATTATGCTCAATACCCCATCTGTATTTATCAATAGCAGTCCTATTGAAAACCAAGTGATAGAAATGCTTAGCTGGCAACTACATGTCGATGTATCCTCCATCCGTCCCTACACGCGTTTTCGCGATGACCTGATGATGGATGCCGTGGATATCAATCTTTTGATTGCACAGCTCGAGAGCCGCCTCAATGTCTACCTGAGTGCTGAAGAAATTGAAGGTATTGAAACGGTGGCCGATGCCGGCCGCTGCTTCCGTGCGCACCAGTTGAGCCCCGCCGCTGTCTGATCAGCTGCAAGGCTGCTACCGCAACAGCTGCCAAGCGCCTGTTGCGGTAGCTTTTTTCTACGACACATAACTGCTACCGCACCAGCTGCCAAGCGCCTGTTGCGGTAGCTTTTTTTACGACACACAACTGCTACCGCAACAGCTGCCAAGCGCCTGTTGCGGTAGCTTTTTTCTGTGACACGCAACAGCTGCCAAGCGCCTGTTGCGGTAGCTTTTTTCTATCACACACAACAGCTAGCGCAACAGCTGCAAAGCGCCTGTTGCGGTAGCGATTCTCC
>CAZYAO010000006.1:116305-125654 GCA_964645715.1 uncultured Saprospiraceae bacterium | reverse complement strand
CGGCGCATTGTCAATAAATTCGGGCATCACCAAAGAAGAAGATGATCCGGGTAATCTGTGCAGTTTTTCTGTCGGCTTATGGGATGACGACACGGCATAAGCCGTATTGAAGGCAATACAAAAAACAGCAACTATCACCCATCCTAATCGGCGTAGTGGTAGCTTCATATAGCAAATGATTTAATACTTGTTAAATATATCAGCTCTCTGCCTGACGGGTCAACGGCTGTTGCCAGAAAGACATATTAAATACATCACAGTGACCGCTTGGTTCGACTTTGATCCAAGGGTGGTGACTTCAGAGCAATACCTATGGGGGGGAGGAAAAATAAGGACATGTTTTTTGAGTTAGTTTATGGGATAAATAACACCTCTGTTTGCAGGGTACAAATCCTTGCGCAGGGTCTGTGCCCTGCAAACAGCGGGATGCCCGGCTTCATAGCAAGACACCTTATAATATTAGTACAAACGCACAGCTTACTTATTCGTTGCTACAAAGTTAACAAAAAGATTAAATGCCTGCGAGAATCTTTGATCAACTTCTTTTTTCCCCAGCAGTGCCATGAGTTCGAATACAGCAGGCCCTTGCATGCTGCCTGTCAGGGCAATACGCAACACGGGCAGCACATCGCCGGTTTTGAGACTGTTTGCCTGCATGAAGCCTTCCACGCATGCCTGGATGTGCTGTGCTTCATAGACCGGAAGTTGCAGCAGCTGCTCCCGCAGACTGGAAAAAAGCGCCTCGCTGCCGGCATGCCATTTTTTGGCGATGGTCTTTTCATCATAGCTGTCAACAGCTTCGAAGCAAAAACGACCATTGGTATAACTCTCCGCGTAGGTAGCCATGCGCTCCTTCATCAGCCGCGTAAACCGCAGGAGGAAATCATCGTCGGGCCGATGACCCTGTGCCTCGATGAAGGGCCGTATGGCGGAAGCTAATTGCTCATCGTCACTGGCCATGATATACTGCTGATTGAACCACCGCGCCTTGTCATAATCGAAGCGAGCCCCTCCTTTGCCAATTTTTTCAAGCGAAAAAGCCTGTGCCAGCTGGTCAATCGAAAAAATTTCCTGCTCTGTACCCGGATTCCAGCCCAGGAAAGCCAGAAAGTTAATCATAGCTGCCGGATCGAAGCCAAACTCCCGGAAACCCTGAAAGGAATCTTCAGCCGTATCGCCCTGCCAGCCAATGGGAAAGACGGGAAAACCAAATTTGGCTCCGTCCCGCTTGCTCAGTTTGCCCTGACCACTGGGCTTGAGGATAAGCGGCAGGTGCGCGAAAGCAGGCATGTGGGATTCCCAGCCGAGCGCCCGATAGAGAAGCTTGTGGTGGGCCGTACTGGGCAGCCATTCTTCACCGCGAATGACATGTGTAATCTTCATCAGGTAATCATCCACAACATTGGCGAGATGGTAGGTGGGCATGCCGTCGGCCTTGAGCATCACTTTGTCATCCAATTCATTGGTGCTAAACGCCACTTGCCCCCTGACAATGTCTTCAATTTCTACAACTTCGTCCTGCGGAACCTTCAGCCGTATGGTGTAGGGCTCACCCGATGCCAGTCGGCGGCTGAGTTCTTCGGGGGACATCTGCAGACTGTTGTCGAGCCGATCCCGGACAGCCGCATCGTACTTGAAGTTGGGATCAGCAGCACGCTGCACGTCCAGCGCTTCCGCTGTATCAAACGCATAGTACCCCCAGCCACCGGCTACCAGCTGCCGCGCGTAATCAGCATAGATTGCTTTGCGCTCCGACTGTCGATACGGACCATAGTCTCCTCCCTGCAGAGGACCTTCATCCGGTTGGAGGCCACACCAGGCGAGTGCTTCAAGGATGTACTCCTCCGCACCCGGCACATAGCGCAGCTGATCAGTATCCTCGATGCGGAGGATGAATGTACCGCCGGTCTTACGAGCCAGCAGGTAGTTGTACAGCGCTGTACGGATACCTCCGATATGCAAAGCACCCGTTGGACTCGGTGCAAATCTTACCCTGATGTTTTTCACAATGCGTCAAAATTAGTAGATGTTTGAAGCAGCGAAGGTGATTGTCAGTGCGTTATCACAGCGGCGCTATGAACAAAACAACAACAACCCCTTCCATTTCGGCCACAAATATACAAAGGTGAAGGCCAGTAGGTTCTTTTTTTATCCAAAATACAATCCCCCGGCCGGTAGGCAATTGCCTGCAGCCGGCCTGACTTTTCACCTCCTAAACAAAAAAACATGTATCTCATCAAAACACCCAACATCCTCCAGCGTTTGTTTCCGCACTTTACCTGGCGCATCCCCCCGGCTGACGAGCAGGCCAAAGTCCTCTACCTGACCTTTGATGACGGCCCCATCCCCGGGCTCACGCCCTGGGTGCTGGAGCAGCTGGCTGCCTATGACGCCAAAGCCACTTTTTTTTGTGTTGGCGACAATGTACGCAAGCAGCCCGGCATTTTTCAGGATATACTGCAGCAGGGACACAGCGTCGGCAATCACACTTACCATCACCTCGATGGCTGGGCAACAGAGAACCTGCCCTACTTTCACGACCTGCGCAAGTGCGCACAGCTGACACAGTCTTCCTTGTTCAGACCGCCCTACGGGCGGCTTAAGCCGCGACAGGCGCAGTTTCTACTCAGGCATTATCACATCATCATGTGGGATGTGCTGAGCGCAGATTTTGACCCTTCTGTCAGTCCGCAGCAGTGCAGCCGCAATGTCACGGACTATGCAGGCCCTGGATCTGTCATTGTGTTCCACGACAATTACAAGGCCGAAGAGAACCTCAGGTATGCGCTCCCTTCCGTACTTGCTCATTTCAGTGAGCAAGGTTACCAGTTTGCGGCCGTCCGGCCCGGGTTGCTCTCCACCTGTGACCTGATTGCGCGTACGGCCTGAAGGTTCCTGCAATTTTTATTGGTTGAAGAAGCTGCCTTCCGCGCGGGCGGCTGGCCGCCCGCTACCCGCCCGGGGCGCACCTCTCTGTATTTTTTTAAAAAAAAACCCAAAGAGAGGCATGTATCCGGTCTTTATTTCGCCGCTAACGGCGGCGAAATACTTTTGAGACGGCCTCTTTTACTATCTTTGCCGCCAATTAGGCAAAGTTATGTACAAAGGAAAAAAAGTAATCGTTGTGCTGCCCGCCTACAACGCGGCACGTACGCTGGAGAAGACATACAACGAGATTCCGTTTGATCTGGTAGATGAGGTCATCCTGTGTGATGATGCCAGTAAAGACAATACTTCCGAACTGGCTGCCCGTATAGGCATTCAGCATGTGCTCGTGCATGAATCCAATAAGGGCTACGGTGGCAACCAGAAGACGCTCTACAATAAGGCGCTGGCATTGGGCGGGGATATTGTCATCATGCTGCATCCCGACTACCAGTACACGCCCAAGCTCATCCCGGCCATGGTCAATATCATAGGCGATGAGCTCTACCCGGTTGTATTGGGCTCGCGCATCCTGGGCAAGGGGGCGCTCGCCGGGGGAATGCCTGTCTACAAGTACTTTGCCAACCGTATGCTCACCCTTTTTCAAAACTGGCTGGTCAACTACAAGCTCTCAGAATACCACACGGGATACCGTGCATTCAGCCGCACAGTCCTGCAGCGCATCGACTATAACTGCAATTCCGATGACTTTGTCTTCGACAATGAGATGCTTTCCCAAATCATCTATGCTGGCTTCGAAATTGCAGAAGTAACCTGCCCCACCAAGTATTTTGAGGAAGCTTCCTCTATTAATTTCAGGCGCAGTGTGCGCTATGGGCTGGGGGTATTGAGTGTATCACTGACGCATTTTCTACAGCGTACCGGACTGATAAAACACCCTCGTTACCGCCTTCACTAAGCCCGCCAACCTACGTGAATTCCACTCCCAACGAACGCATCAGGCAGTTGCTCGACCGGGCTGTCGATCGTTACAACGGCCCTGATTTTATCGGGCAGGATCCTGTGTCTATTCCCCATCGGTTTGCCAAACGCGAAGATCAGGAGATTATGGGCTTCTGGACGGCCATGCTGGCCTGGGGACAGCGAAAGTCCATCCTGGCAAGTGCCGATAAACTCATCCGGTTGATGGATGGCGCTCCCCATGATTTTGTACTGCACCACCAGGAAAAAGACCTGCAGCGGTTTGAGCACTTTGTGCACAGAACCTTTCAGCCGACAGACAGTCTCTATTTTTTGACGTTTCTGCAGCATTATTATCGGGAACATGCGAGCCTCGAAGATGCATTTGCCCGCTTCTTGCCACCTGATGCACCCGACGTGTCGGCAGCCATCGTGGGCTTCCATGAATTGTTTTTTTCCCTGACTGATGCGCCAGACCGCACGCGCAAGCATGTTGCCACGCCCTTACGCGGTTCTACCTGCAAAAGAATAAATATGTTTCTGCGCTGGATGGTACGCAGGGACGACCGAGGGGTAGATCTGGGCATTTGGCCCCGCATAGGCATGCACCAGCTGCTTATACCGCTGGATGTGCATGTTGACAGGATCGCCAGAAAGTTGCAATTGCTGTCGCGAAGACAGACGGATTGGCTGGCGGTATTAGAACTGACGGAACAGCTGCGGCATTTTTCCCCAAATGATCCTGTGCAATACGATTTTGCACTCTTTGGCATAGGTGTTTTAGAGGGGGATATTGACTGGAAGCAGTTGTAGATGGTCTTGCCTCACAGGCAGACAAATACGGTTGATAACGGAAAGCGTACAAGAAAGAAATTTCAGGCTGCAGGGAACGATATAGCCGGCCGGTGAGTACGCACCCTAGCCCGAACGCCCCGTCC
Source organism: uncultured Saprospiraceae bacterium (assembly GCA_964645715.1). Lineage (GTDB taxonomy): Bacteria > Bacteroidota > Bacteroidia > Chitinophagales > Saprospiraceae > JAUMBM01. Next base: position 120,870 of record CAZYAO010000006.1, on the reverse strand, counting down.
CGTGCAAAAAAATCCAGCCGCGGCCTGCCTGTCGGCCAACAAAAAACCTACTCGCGATCAATGCGGATTTCCTGAATGTAATAGTTAACACCTGCCACCCGGCAGTAAATATACACGCGGAAGACCCCACTGGAGGTTGACAAATTGCCGATAACATACTCGGACTGGCTCTGTCTGGAAACACCTTGGTGTACCTGCACAAAGCCTTTGGTTGGGTTGCGGGCAAAAAAATCTTTCATCACCTGTACCGCCTTGTCTTTGCTGTAGGTCTGCTCGTCATCCATGATGGCAATCTCGACATTGTTGTCAAAATACTGCCCCAAAACCACCGCGTTGCCACTACCCAGCGCACGCGTAATCTCTCCCAGACTAGCGTTTTCGACCGTTGTCATGGCTGAAAGAAAAAACGAAGCTAAAGCCAGGATGATCATTCTCATGAAAAAAATTATTTACTTGTTTAGTTTATGTACCAGGTGGTATTCAATCAGTGCAAGTCAACTGCCGCTTGTGAGACCAGAGCCAGTTAATGACTGCCTGATAGCTGATGAATCCTCATAGTAATTATATATCGCTGAATTACCGTTATTTATTGTGTCGTCTGCCGCAATCGCCGGTAGGCATCCCTCGCGTCGGCACAAAACAGGCAACACGGCGCCTGGTCAGGATAAATCTTGCTCGTCATCCACGACCAGATACAACATAAGATACAATTATTGAGGCTTATTAGTTTCCTGAAAAACAGTCGGGAAGACTTTTCTCCCCTGCCCCCTATTGGCATAAAAAACACGGAGGCGCCTGCTAAATCCGGCCCCTTTGCTGTCTGCGCAGCCAACTGCAGCCGCAGCCAGGCTTAGGAGGCCGTTGGCTGCCGTATGGGCTTGATCAGTCCCACCAGGCGCTGTTGCTGGTTGCACGTCAAACTGCGGCCCCGCTCAGCTGGCGGTTGGCTGCCACATTGGTTTCATCCGTAACAAGCTTGCGCTTCTCCGGCCGAACCCGCGGTTGGCTACAGTATTTGCTTCATCGCCTGCCAGAGCGCCATAGCCTTCGTCTTGTCCCCCTGCTCCCGCGCCTGCCGAATCACCGAAAGCAGATCACAAAACAGCAACGTCTTACCGGCTATTTTCAGCGGCTGGTAAGGTTGAACTGCCGACTGCAGCCCGGCAGCTGCGGGCGTCAGCCCAAAGAGCAGTGCCGTTGTGCACTGCCAGCGGTTGAGCAGCGTCAAAAGAGGCAGCCCCCCCTCGCCTTCTGTAACCAACAGCCTTACCCGCTGACCAACCGGCGTCAGCTGGACGGACTCCAGCACTTTTTCCAGATATGCCAGATCCGATGCGTTGTTTGCAGCATCCGTACACACCACTACCAGCAGTTCCGGCTGCCCCACCGCATCCGTATTCCATTCCCCCTCAGGGAAGGCAATCAGCTCAATGTCAAATGCGTGTTTCACAGAATAAGCATTTATATATAGAACAAAAATAAGAATTTAATTCCGAATCAAAACTAATTATTCTCGCTATTTGGAATTTTTTTACTAACTTTGTGAAAATGACCATTATGGAACAGCGGATACAAATAACCAAAACGCAGTCATCGGGTTTGCATGCTGTAAACTTCGACGACATTCCCTTCGGAAGGGTTTTTGCCGATCACATGTTCGTCGCAGACTATAAAAACGGGCAGTGGGGTGATTACCGGATTGTGCCGTTTGGCCCTTTCAGTATTCACCCGGCGCTTATGGCGCTTCATTACGGTCAGTCTATTTTCGAGGGCATGAAAGCGAGCAAGGCAGCGGATGGTACGCCCATGCTGTTCCGCCCCGAGATGCATGCCCGCAGACTCAACCGTTCGGCAGAGCGCTTGGTGATGCCCACTTTCCCTGAGGCTGACTTTGTGGAGGTACTCAAGAAGCTGGTTGCACTGGATGCTGACTGGATACCCACCAACGAAGGCAGTGCGTTGTATATTCGCCCTTATATGTTTGCTACGGACGAGTTCATCGGCGTGCGTCCCTCTGAGACCTACCGACTCATCATTTTTAGCGGTCCGGTAGGCCCTTACTATCCCAAACCTGTACGGCTTTTGGTGGAGCAGCACTATGTACGTGCCGTACCCGGCGGCACCGGCGAAGCTAAAGCTGCCGGCAATTATGCAGGTAGTCTGTATCCGGCAAAGTTGGCGCAGCAAAAAGGTTTCGACCAGGTGATGTGGATGGGCGGCCCCAATATGGAATTGGTACAGGAGGTAGGCACCATGAACATCTTTTTTGTCATCGACGGGAAGCTGGTCACACCGGCAACGGATGGGGCTATCCTGCGGGGAATTACCCGCGACAGTATCCTCATCTTCATGAAAGATCAGGGATACACCATCGAGGAGCGGCCAGTATCCATCCGCGAGATTGTGGAAGCCTACGAAAATAAGCGCCTACAGGAATGCTTCGGAGCAGGTACGGCTGCCGTTGTGAGCCATGTTTCACATATCGCTTTGGGTGAGCGTGTGATGGAGCTTCCTTCGGTTGACCATCGGCCTGTTGGGGAGTTTATCAAATCTTACATCAATGGATTGCGCGCCGGCCGTATAGAAGATACTCATGGTTGGAATGTGCCCGCTGAGTAAAGTATTCCTTGGCAGCTAAAGCTGCCAAGGGGAATGCTGCGTTAGTGTTTCTGCTGGTTTTTTTTGAAAAAATCAGCAAAAACACTAACGCAGCCCACCATTTCGCCGCTTTCAGCGGCGAAATGCCCGTCAGGTACCCTCTCGCAACGACTAGTAAGCAGGATGCTCCGGCTTATTGCCGAGGACAGCATCGATCCGCTCCATCACCTCATCTGTCAGTAGCGGAACTACCTTGAGTGTATCGAGATTCTCGCGCAGGTGTGTAGTCTTACTGGCGCCTAGAATAACAGTACTCACATTGGGATTTTTCACACACCAGGCAATGCCTAGTTGGGGAAGGCTTACACCCAGCTCGTCGGCCACTTCGCGCTTTAGCTTTCTGACCACTTCCAGCCGCGATTCTGTCAAGGCATCATTTTTTAGCCACTCCAATCCCTGCATGCCCAGGCGGGTATCCGAAGGAAACTCTTCAAGGTATTTGCCCGTCAATACACCGCTGGCCAGCGGTGACCAAATGGTGGTTCCAAGGCCTATATTCTTAAAAATCTGGTTGTACTCTACTTCCATCCGGTGGCGATGGAACATATTATACTGTGGTTGCTCCATGACTGGTCCGATGAGCCGTAAGTCCCGCGCTGCCAGATGCGCTTCCATTATTTCCTGTGCAGACCATTCACTTGTACCCCAGTAGAGGATTTTTCCTTGCTGAATCAGGTGATTCATGGCCCACACAGTCTCCTCTATAGGCGTCTGCTTGTCGGGACGATGGCAGAAAAAAAGATCCAGATAATCAACTTGCAAGCGCTTAAGTGCAGCCTCACAAGCCTCCATGATGTGCTTGCGGCTAAGCCCTGTCTGATTGGGCTTCTTGCGACCATCCCCAAAAAAAACCTTGCTGGACACGACATAGGACGTACGATCCCAGCCCTGCTTTTTCAGGATATTGCCCATCACTATTTCTGACTTGCCCTGCGCATAGATTTCAGCGTTGTCAAAAAAGTTTACCCCTTGGTCGTAAGCTTCCACCATCAGGGCTTCCGCTACATCGTCCCCGATTTGTTTGCCAAAAGTAAGCCAGGAGCCCAGCGAAAGAACGCTCAGCTGCAGGCCAGATTTGCCAAGTCTGCGATATTCCATAGTATTTATGATTGACTGTATTACAAAATAGTAACAACAATAACTTACACAGTCGGTTTACTGTTGTTTAGACAACTACTAGGGTATTTTGCCCATAGCATAGGCATAAGCTCAACATACTTTTTGCGGCCTCAGCCGCCAAAAAGCACTACTCTACGGCTGGTCGCTGCAAGCGGATGGCAGTAGAAAGTCCTACTTGGTAGAGATTTCTGTTGAGAGGTACTTCGGCAGGAAAAACGCCTGAAAACCAGAATATAAATGTTGGCTGCACGGCCAACAAGACGCGGTTACCCAGTTTTCTCTCCCAGCCCATGGCGGTCTGGAAACCCTGCTGGAATGCTCGCAGTGCGGTAGTCTCCCTGCTGTACTGCCTGTCGGTAATTTCCCCTGTATACTGCAGCAGCACAGAATCAGCCGACAACTGATAGCCCAGATTCAGTCCAAACATGAAGTAAAAAGCATCTTTGGTGCCCAGATCCTGATAGAAATTAATCGACAGGGGCAGATTGATCTGGTGCACCCGATACCCTCTGCGAAAAGAAGTGTAAATCTCTTTGTCCGGGTCATTGAGTGCGTAATCCGTTCTGGGTCCGAGATAGCCTGCGTTGACATATTGTAGCCCAAACTGCAAACCAATTTTGTCAACCCGACGGCTGCTGATAACCCCCAGACCGATGCCAGGCCTAAACCTCTCAGCTGCCTCGAAGGCAGCAATATCATCACGCGTAAATGCGTCCGTGTACAAAAGGCGACGATGCCCCAGATGTGGAAAGACAACCAGCCCCCAATTGCGCTCCGCCTGTGCGAGC
>CAZYAO010000006.1:89647-116205 GCA_964645715.1 uncultured Saprospiraceae bacterium | reverse complement strand
ATGCCCCAGATGTGGAAAGACAACCAGCCCCCAATTGCGCTCCGCCTGTGCGAGCGCGGGCTCAGCCAGCAGCAACAGGCTCGCCATGATGAAAAATATGCGCATAACAGCAGGTTTGATACTCACTAAGAACGCCACACCGGGCAATGTGTTTTGCCCATAGCCCACTGAATGCCTAAAATCGCAGGAAAATACCTACGCCTGCTGCCAGCTCGCTGCCCGGCAGCGGCACCACTGCCGGCCGGAAGCCCAATTCCAGATCTTCGCGAATATCAAAGGTGGACAGGTGGGCGTCCACAAAAGCTTCCATACTCTGCATGGCGTACAGAATCAACAATCCGGCATAGGCTGTCTGCCGCCGTTTGTTGTAGCTGTCGCGCAGACGCCGCAGGCTGGTCGGACTATCCAGGCGGGTACCGCTGAACTCGTGTGACTCACCCAGTAGGCTCAGCTGGTAAGCCTCCTGCAGTCGATTGTAATTGGTCGTATTGAAATCGACCCAGGCAGCCACCCCGACGAAAGCGCCGTAGACGATAGGTGCTTTCCAGTAGCGGCGATTGTATATCTGTCCGCCACCCGGAATAAGCGACCAGCGCAGCGATTTGGACGGCTCAATCGGCCTGAGTCCGGGCAGTGCAACAGCAACTGTATCGGCTGGCGGCAGCGTGGACTGCGCTCCTGCACCCAGGCTGAGCAATACAGCCATGCCGGCCAGCACCATGGGTCGGATGATCATGCTATTGTTCAATGCACTTAAAAAATTCCGTAAGCTGCTGATGGTCTTTAAAAGGAATGACAATCTGGCCGCGGCCGGAAGCCGCGTCGTCGACTTGGATACGCAGCTGGCCCGTACCAAAGAAAGCTCTGAAATCTTCCAGCATTTTCTGCTCATCGGCCGACAATTTTGCCCGCAACTGCTCCTTGGGAGCCGCTTTGGTTTTTTCGCCCGTCTTAAATGATTTCGTATGCCGCTCTGCCTCGCGTACCGACCAGTTGTTGGCAAGAATTTTTTGTAAAAACTCCTTCTGCAGCAGCTTGTCGGACAGACCTGCTATAGCACGGGCATGACCCATGCTAATTGCATCCGTTTTGATGGCGTTGACCACATCAGGATGCAACTCCAGCAGCCGCAGGTAGTTGGTGATGGTAGATCGGTCCTTACCCACGCGATCAGCCAATTTCTCGTGGGTGAGTTCAAACTCATTTTTGAGCCGGTAGTAGGAGTAAGCAATCTCCATGGCATTGAGATCCTCGCGCTGGATGTTCTCGATCAGGGCCATCTCCAGCAATTCCTGATCGTTGGCAATGCGAATGAAAGCCGGCACCTCTTCGAGCCCCGCCAGCTTGGAAGCGCGCCAGCGACGTTCACCAGAGATAATCTGGTACTGCCGGGGCGCCATACGCCTTACTGTCAGCGGCTGAATGATGTTGTGTACGCGAATGCTCTCGGCCAGTTCCTGCAGGGCTGCTTCATCGAACTCCTTGCGAGGCTGATCGGGGTTGCGTTCTATTTCAGCCAGCGGGATCATGGCAAAATGGCTGGATAGCTCCCTGACCAGTCCCTCCGGGTTGATATCAATTTCTTCCTCGACTTTATTGCGGGAAAAAAGTGCGTCAATCCCTGAGCCCAATTGTTGCTTACCCACTCTGTTGCCTAGTTTTTTTGCCATAAGTTATCTTCCATTGGATATTTGAAGTCGTTGAATCAACCATCGGTATGGCAGCGCGACCCCTGTACTACGAAAATTATAAACCCAAAGAATACTTCAGCGAAAAGGAATCCCTCAGGAGACGGATACCTCAGTTTCCTACCTTTGTCGGTGCTTTCTCACCGTTTTTACGCAGAAATTCCTCCGCCAGATTGAGAAAATTGACCGCTCCGCGGCTAACCGCACTGATAACCACCACGGGCATGTGCACGTTGGGCGCCTCACCAATCCGCGAATTGCGATGGACAATTGTATCGTAGACCTTGTCGTCAAAAATTTCCCGAATTTTTGCTACTACTACATTGGCCAGGCGGAGACGGGCATCGTACATCGAAAGGACGATCCCCTCTATTTTGAGCTGGCTGTTGAGATTCTGCTGAACCAGCCGTATAGTATCCTGCAACTTAGTGAGGCCCTCAAGTGCAAAAAACTCACACTGCACAGGCACCAACACCGAATCAGCTGCCGTCAGCGCATTGATGGTCACCAAACCCAGCGAGGGCAAGCAGTCGATGAAAATGTAGTCATACCGCTGTTTCACCTGATCAATCACGCCCTTCATCACAAACTCACGCCGAGGAACATTCACCAGTTCGAGCTCCGCCCCTACCAGGTCTATGCTGGAGGGCATAATGTGTAGGTTGGGGGTATCCGTTTCATAGATAGCTTCCGAAGCCTCCAGCTGATTGACCATACAGTCGTACAGGGATGTATCGGCATCGCCGGGCAGAACACCTACCCCTGAGGAGGCATTCGCCTGAGGGTCGGCATCGATGAGAAGTACTTTTTTGTCGAGGACGGCCAGGCAGGCAGCCAAATTGATGGCTGTTGTCGTCTTGCCTACACCGCCTTTTTGATTAGCGATTGCGATTACCTTACCCATAAGTGGCAAATTAACTTTTGCGTGATTGACATGGCGGCGCCTGACTATATTGACAGTGTTTCACCGATTGACGGCAAAATTAGCGATTTCCCCTGACTGGCGAAAGCAATTTTGGCTGCATCGTGCTCAATCCTGATAAATCCGAAGGTATCATAGTGGCATCCTATGACTTTCTCACAACCCACAAACTCAGCAGCTAACACGGCATCTTCGTAGCCCATCGTAAAATTATCTCCAATAGGGAGTATACAAAAGTCAAGCGGTGGGCAAGTACGCGGAATGAGCTGCATGTCCATGGTCAGTGCCGTATCCCCGGCATGATAAAAACAGCTATCCGCCGTCCATACTACAAAGCCTGCCGGATTTCCTCCGTACCGTCCGTCCGGAAAACCACTTGAATGCACGGCATTGACCATTTTTACTGTACCAAAAGAGAACTTCGCCTTGCCTCCATGGTTGAGCGGATGCCCTCCTATCCCCAGCTCGCTAAAGTATTGGTAAACCTCGAAATTGGCGATTATCAGGCTGTTGTTGTTGCTGGCTATTCGCTCAGCGTCGGCAATATGATCGCCGTGTGCATGCGTCAGCAAAATATAGTCTGCCTTAATGGCGTCTATATCAACGTGCACAGCAAGCTCATTGCCGCTGATAAAGGGATCGAAAAGCAGCCTGCTACCTCCCGTCTCTACCAGAAAGCAAGCATGACCATAATAGGTTACCTTTGTCATAATGTGTGTATTAGCGCGCACAAAAATAGTAAAAATCAACCTTTGCCTCACCAACTTATACATTATTCTCGAACGGGGCATTGTTAATTCTTCTACAAACTCTTGATAATTTGAGGCAAAAATTTTGGCAATTCGCAGCTGTCGCTGTATATTTGGCCGTTGCACTTAAGTCCCATAGTTTTCCCTTGTGCCTCGATCTAACGTTACAGAGCTTTGAGAAATACGATGATCAATCTATCTATCTGACGATAGAAGTGGCGCAGTCATCTTAATTGGAAACCTTTATGAGACGAGAAAAATTTATTTATAACACACAAACACTTCGCTACGAGAAGGTAGTCGAACCACTCAGTGTCACGTTGTTCAGAATTTTCGGTTTCATCTGTGCGGCTGTTTTCACTGCTTTTGTGCTCACACTCCTCACACACCGTTACTTTCCGTCGCCTAACGAGCGGCTGTTGCTCTCCGAAATTGATCAGCTTAAGTCCGAATTGTCAACCACTGTTGAAGAATTGGCGTTGATGGAAAAGGCTCTTGGCAATATCCAGCAACGTGATGCTTATGCGCATCGGATGATTCTGGGTATGGACCCCATCGATCAGGCAGTCTGGGAAGGGGGTGTCGGTGGTCACGATGAATACAGCCACTTCCGCCAGTTCCGCCACTCAGGCGACCTGATGGCCAGCCTCAAAGAAAAGACTGACCGCCTCAAGCGCCAGCTCGATGTCCAGTCGCGTTCGCTTGACACCATCATTACGAAAGCGGAACAGAAAGAGGATATGCTGGCTTCAATACCCAGCATCAAGCCTGTTGGCGGCGACCGCACCCGCTCTATGAACCTCCTCTCGGGTTTTGGCTACCGCCTCCACCCCATCCACAAGATTCGCAAGATGCACAATGGCATCGATTTTACGGCGCCTAAGGGCACACCTATCCAAGCTACCGGTAATGGCCGGGTTATCAAGGCTGAGTACTCCAGCGGTTATGGCTACCACGTTGTCATTGACCATGGCTACGGCTATAAGACGCTGTACGCACACATGCAGCGCGTCGAGGTGCGCCGAGGCGAAACAGTCAAACGGGGAAAAACGATTGGCCGTGTTGGTAATACAGGTACCTCCACTGCTCCTCACTGCCACTATGAAGTGCACTACCGCGGGGTTCCTGTCAATCCCATACAATTTGTCACGGATGGACTGACGCCGGCTGAGTATCGGGAGCTGGTAAGGGCCTCTGAGGTATCCAACCAGTCTTTTGACTAGTATATTCAGGCTTCTGAACAGTAAAAAAGGGCAACTGCCGCGCGGCAGTTGCCCTTTTTTACTGCGCGGGAGCACCCGCAGGTCGTAGGAGTACCAGGTATTCTATATTTTTGCGCAGGCCATCGGCCGGAGTGGCTACCGCGCTTAGCCACACCAAATTGGCTGCCGACGCGTACTCACCTACCTTCTGCAGTGCCAGTTGCCGGAGTTTCTCGTCTTTTACAATCCCGTTGGCAAAGCGCCTGCCTTCGAGTTCAAATTGTGGTTTGACCAATGCGATGATACGGGCAGATGCTTTCATGAGCGGTTGTACAAAGGGAAGGATGTGCCTGAGACTTATAAAGGAGACATCAATGACCACTACGTCTGCCAATCCTTTTTCCAATTGCAGCGGTTGCAGCTTACGAATATCCTGTTTTTCCATACTTATGACCGAAGGATGCTGTCGAAGGGAAGCATGGAGCTGACTTTCGCCCACATCCACTGCATAAACGCTGTCGGCGCCCGCCTGCAGTGCACAGTCCGTAAATCCACCGGTACTTGCGCCAATATCCAATACGATGGCTGCTCGAAAATCCAGTGCAAACGTGTCTATCGCCAGCTGCAGTTTGTGCCCGCCCGCACTCACAAATCGCAGCGCCGCCACTTCCTCCAGGACAATCGTGTCGGAAGATACTACCTCCTGTGCAGGCCTAACTGCCAGCAACCCATTGACCGTCACCGCCCCCGCCTTGATCGCCTGCTTGGCGCGTTCGCGCGATTCGGCCAGGCTGGCCTGTACCATGTATTGATCTAATCTCATGCAAACAACGAATAAGCAACTAACTTACCTCCTCCCCGGCTGCCCCTCAATGGTCTGGCCCATAAAGTTAGTACCTTTTTTCCCAATTACACAAATAGGCACTACCTTTGGAACATGCTAATAAGCTGATGAACTGAAAGACGATGAAAAAGATTGCCGATATACTGCCGCAAACAGGCCGGGTAGAGTGGATAGGCCTGCGACCACGTGCAAAGGCACCGCTGGAAGTGGTGACATCTGCGGTGGTAACCATAGATCAGGGGCTTGGTGGTGACCATTACCGCGGCAGCAGCGGCAAGCGGCAGGTCACGCTCATACAGGCGGAGCATCTGGATGCTGTTGCGCGCCTGCTGGGCGTAAATCGGATCGACCCGCTGTGGACGAGGCGCAATATTGTCGTTAGTGGTATCAATCTGCTGGCCTTTGCAGGCCGCCAGTTTGAAATCGGAGAAGCCGTACTGTCTTTCACGGACTATTGTGAACCCTGTGAACGGATGGAAGAAAACCTCGGCAGTGGGGGCTACAATGCGATGCAGGGTCACGGCGGCATCTGTGCCCGTGTGATTCGGGAAGGTAAGATTACGTTAGGTGACACGGTACGGTTGTTGACGACAACCGTGGAGGTTGGCTGACAATTTACAATGCCTGAATGAGGATCTTATAATCATCAAAAGCTGCACTGTCTTTTTTCATCTCTAGCAAGTCGAGCAAATCCTCACCGTAATTTTGTTCGAGCTGGCTGTGTGTCTGCGTACAGCGCACCTCCACTTTTCCCGACTGCAACTGCAGCAGTCGCCACTGGAGCGTACGCCCTGTACGCGCCAACAGTTCGTTGTAAATATCCTGGTGATCCAGCGCTTCTCTGCCTGGCAGCGAGGCTTCCCTGAATGCCTGGTTGTTGTAGGCCAACAGCACGCCGCTATCGAGTATAAAATAGGCTGTATGGGGTAGTGTGCCTCCGTTGGCAGACAGTGCGGCATAGAGCGCCAGCTGTATATCCTCTTTATTTTTAAGCATTTCTGTAAATCGCGTCTTGCCACTCCACTTCAGATCAACGATTGCCTGCTCATCGCCACGGCTCAGCAGCATGTCGGCCCGTCCATTGAGCGGCACCCCCTCAAAGACACCCTTGAGACCTACCTCCGTCGATGCATCTGCCCAACCATTGTCGACCAAAAAGCGAATGAGCTTCCAGGCTGCCTGTTTCATACGCTTGATAAAAGCTACGCGTTCGGGTTCGCGGCCGTATAAGAGCAGACTTGCACCCTCTTTACTGAAGAGTCCCGGTGCCTTTTCGTCTACCCAGCGCTCAAGTGACTGTTTATCGAGCTGTTGCCATGGTTCCTGAAACAAAATTTCCATGAAGCGGTGGGCGAGATTGCCGAGCAGGGTATTGCCCTCGGTCACTGTCAGAATACCTGTTGACCGAAGTCTTATGTGGTATTTGAAAAACCATTGATGCGGATAGTAGAGCAGGGCATTCAGGCTGGAGGGCGTTTCCTCCTCGCGAAGTTGCAGTGGGCGCACCTGCAAAAAGGGCTGGGGCTGGCCCAGCGGCCAGTAATGGCCGGGAGAAAACGTTGGCAGCACAAATAACTGCTGCCAGCAGTCGGGAAATTGCCGCGTATCCAGATCTGCCGTAATATCTTCCAGATTATCAAAAGCAGCCTGCAGGTCCCCGTACAGCGGATGAGGAACCGTTGTGCCACCGGCAAGCGTTGCAGGAAGACACAGGATGAGCTGTTGGTTCAACATTCGCAACGGCTGTTTGCGCATCCATGCCAGCCGGTTGTTTTGTGTTGCCGGCAACTCGATATTGACCGAACGCGTCTGTAGCCAGGCCAATTCTCCCGGATACCAACGCGCAAAAAAATAGTCAGGCTCCGCCTGTACAAAATTCCACCAGACAAGTTTGTTGACAGACCCCACTACCCCGCCCGCTTCCGTAGCATAATCGGCACGCCCGCGACTTGCAGGTCGGTGCGTAACAGGCACAGAAGCATAAATGGTGCGAACAATCCGCTCGAGTTCGAGAAAAGAAAGCCTGTCCTCGGGCAACATTTCCAACAGTGCTACAATTCGACCGGCCTGGGCGGCCAAGGTCAGCCAACTGCTACTGGCAACACTTCCGGGCTCATAACTACTCAGTGCCCACTGCTGCAGAAAGGCATAGATATCGCGAGCCTGCAACGTACTTACCCTGTCCGACACCATATCGACCCGGTTGCGTCTAAACCAGAAATCGTACTGCCGCCGCAAATCAGCCGTCTCCAGCCCCCGCGCCTGTTGCTCCTCAATATACCCATTGATCATAACGAACCAGCCGTCTGCAAACAAACCCGGAACCTTAGAGAGGTAGGCAGATATACGGCGAGCCAGGCCATCGTCCAGTGGTTTGACCGACAAGCTCACAAATTCCATCACCTTATTAATATCGATGGGATCCCACAGGAAGACCGTTACCAGCTTGAGTACCTGCAGCGCAGGTCTGGCAGGGCTGGCCGACGGTATCCCCAGCACGGGAAGTCCCTCTCGGTCAAGTGCATCATCGAGCAGATAGTCGGGCTGTAAAAAGGCAGGCTGGAAGGCCGGATTTTTGCGCAGCAGGGCCGCCATAAAAGCAGCCAATTGCAGATCGCGGCTGCCGCGCAGCAGCAGCAGGCTACCGTCGGCGGCCAGCCGCCGATTGTCTGATTTTTCACCCGACAACAACTGCCGCTGCCAGCGGCCCAAGTCGCTCTCCGCTGCTGATGACGACGATTGTCTCTGCTGCCTTACTACTACGCCTGCCGCCGCCAAGGCATGACAAGCTGCCAGCACGACGGGCGGCAACAGATCCGGAGGTTCAATACAATCCATAACAGCCAGCCCGTGCCTGCGCCCCCGACGAATCGCCTGTAACACCAGTTGCCATCGATCCCCTACCCCCATACTGATAAACTGCCCTGCCACCTGCAGCATTTCCACTTCTGCGAGCTGTTGCAAACGAAGCGGCATGCCGGGTACTATCGAAAAATCCCAGCCTGCAGCCCGCAACTCATCTCGATGCGCCAAGAGCACCTCCGCCGTTGCCAGCGAATCGGCCTCCAGCGATGCGCGGAAGAAAGCTGCTTCTTCACGCGATGCATAGGTGAGCAACAGCTGTCTGTACTGCTCTATCCGCAGGAAGTCAATGTCGACAGGCAGGTGCGAAAGCCCCAGCCGCTCTTCCAACAAGAGCAACAGGCCACGCGGGCCCAGCCACAGGCGACCTGCTTCAGGCGAAATAGCCGAAGGCAGTATAGCTGCATCCAGTGAAAGTCCGAAGGTAATGTGCATGAAAGATGTTTTTAGGGAAGCAGTGGCAGGTGAAGAGATCAGCCACCAGTGGCGTGCTGGAGGCGCTGTACCTGCGTTTGCCACAGCTTGCGCTGGTCTTCCTGCTCGTCATCATCACAAAAATCTGTCACCTCCAAAATGGTCTCTCCGGTCACCGGGCTCTCTTTGATTCTGAACTCGAGGTACTCACCCTCATCAGCATCATCCCAATGAAAACGGAGTCGCTCCTCTTCGATGTCATCTATCAGATCGGCCGACTCGAAAGAGTTGCCCCAGTAGAATGCATAATGATCCCCGTTGATATCAACTTCATCACAAAACCAGCGAGTGAGGCAGGAGGGCGTCGTCAAAAACTGATACAGTATGCCGGGTGATGCCCGGAACAAAAATTCCAATTCTATTTTGACTCTAGCCATGATCCTACAAAAACGGTTGTTATCTCTGAAGCGCACAATAAAAGATAAATGTTCGATTTGTGCAAGTTTTTTTTGCCAATCGTTCAATATTTTCATCGCCGAAAGGGTTGAAACTATTTTTACATCTTTGCGTTAATAAATATCATGAGTTAAAAATAGGATATAAACTACTTGACTAAAGGTTTAATTAAGCCTATTTTTGCACTCTGTAATTGAGAAAAGAGCAATAGGAGCAGGCACCATCAAAGCGGATCAGCTGTTGTAATCCACGTATGTCTTACCTCTCCGTCACTCGAACAAATGATTTGTTCAACCTAATTTATCACAAACCACTTCAACGGGCATGCGCTTGACAGCCAAGACATCCCATACTCGCAAAAGTCGCTAAAGGTACGTAGATGAGACAGTTAAAGATCACTAAGTCGATCACCAACAGAGAGAGTCAATCCCTGGAGAAGTATCTCCAGGAAATAGGAAAGGTTGACCTGCTAACCCCTGAAGAAGAAGTAGAGCTGGCCAAACGCATCAAGCAGGGTGACCAGGCTGCCCTCGAGAAGCTTACCAAAGCCAATCTGCGTTTTGTCGTTTCCGTGGCCAAGCAATACCAAAACCAGGGTCTGTCGCTGAGCGATTTGATTAATGAGGGCAATCTGGGCCTCATCAAAGCTGCCCAGCGGTTTGATGAGACCAGGGGTTTCAAGTTTATTTCTTATGCCGTCTGGTGGATTCGCCAGTCTATTCTGCAGGCATTGGCCGAGCAGTCGCGTATCGTAAGGCTGCCGCTCAATAAGGTGGGGTCCCTCAATAAGATTAATAAGGCTTTCTCCGAGCTGGAGCAGGAATATGAGCGCGAGCCTTCTGCAGAAGAACTGGCCGAGATGCTCGAGATTCCTACCGAGGAGGTTGAGACTACGCTGGGCGTGGCTGCCCGGCATGTATCCATGGATGCTCCCTTTGTAGAGGGTGAGGACAACTCGCTGCTCGATGTACTGGAGAATACGGCTACGCCCAATACAGACTCTTCGCTGGAGTATCTCGAGTCACTGCGCCGCGAAATAGAGCGTTCCCTTTCGACCCTCACGGATCGCCAGTGCGACGTCATCAAGCTTTATTTTGGCATCGGCGTCGAACACCCTATGTCATTGGAGGATATCGGCGATAAGTTTGGTCTCACGCGCGAGCGTGTACGGCAAATCAAAGACAAGGCTATCAATAAGTTGCGTTCCGCCAACCGCAGTAAGTTGCTCAAACACTATCTGGGCGCCTAATCTGCTTGCCAACATCAATAGCAGTCCGCTGCTCGCATTTTTTGCCTGCATACCGGAAGGAATTTCCGGCTTACTTTTGGGCGGCTCAGGCCGCCCAAAAGTATTCTGGTACGGCCGGTTCCCGATAAATCTCACCGAGGTGTTTGACAAACCTCACTGATTTTCTTTTTCGTCTCTGCTACCTTTGCTTTGGTACAGATGTAGTTGCGCCTGCGAGTCTCGCGTACTTGTCTGCCTGCCCACTTCTTCGTTCACCATCTCAACCTAAGCGATATGTCTCCCACAGCAGAAAAAAAGAGTACTTTTATAGATTCGCTCGGTCACGGAAAGGCCGTAGTCGGACTGGAACTCGCCCGACCCGATTATCCCTTATTGGAGTACCTCCATTATCTGTTTGGACACCTGAAAGCCGAAGAGATTCGTTTTGTACATGTCATCCCGCAACTAGAGTTTTTTTACTGGGAAGATCAGGAGGAAAAACTGGAAGTTGACAAGCAGATTTTGCAGCGGATGGAGGAGGAGATTTCGGCTTTTTTTAAGGCTGCACGCCCAAAAGCTTCTTTGGAGATTCGCGAGGGTAATCCGCTGGAAATGCTGCTGGAAGAGGCAATTAGCTGCAAAGCCAGTCTGGTCGTTATGGGGCAACGGGGTGCTGGCGGACATAACATTGCATCCAAAAAAATGGCAAGACGTACGGACTGTCCTATTCTTATCGTACCTGAAAAGGCTGAGTCCGTCATTTCGAATATGCTGGTGCCGATTGATTTTTCGCCCAGTTCCGTCAAGGCGCTGCAAGCGGCCATTGCCCTGCGCAAAGCGGTCAATCCCGAGGCTACGATTACCTGTGTCAATATATACGAGTTGCCTGATCTGAGTGCCTATCGCTTGCAGCGTACCCCCGGAGAGTTGCACCAGATGGTTGAGGAAGACCGGAGTCAGGCGTTTCGGGCTTTTCTGCACGAGTACGCAGGCGAAGAGGCTGCCAGTATTTCCAATAGCCTGATTCACAAGTCTGATATGAGTGTCTCACGCCACATCACTCACTTTGCCCAAGAGCACCAGTGCGATTTAATCGTCATTGGCGCTAAGGGGCACTCCCGCATGGAGCGGTTGGTGCTGGGCAGCGTGACGGAAAATCTTCTCTCCGACAATGAGAATTTTCCTATACTTGTAGTTAAGTAGGTTTCACAGGCGATGGCTTGCGGGTTTCATTACCTGTACACGAATACCTGTACACGAAGATGAATCTGGCCGACAACACACGGCCGTGATCGCGTTCGTCTCTGCCATCGATAATTTTTTTGCTATGCGTATACATGATCAATTGCATTTGCACGACATACAGGTGGGCTTCAACCGACTGTTTCCCCATCTCAAAATTACTTTTTACGCTGTAAGCCACAAGGAGGGAGAAGGTAGTGCTGCCAAGAATGAGCTTGATGCTCACCAGCAGCTGTCCCGGGTACGTACAGTCCACAAGGAAGGAGAGATTGTTATTCAGCCTGAGATGACAGTGGCAGAGCTCGAAGGCGTTTTTGCCAGCCACTTCGGTCTGAATGCACAAATATTCCGCAAGTCTGGCAATCTGTGGATGCAGACGACTGCTACTGATCACTGGAGCCTGGGTGAGCAAAACCGCAAGGGCGGTTCTTCGGAGTCACACTATGTCGACAAACTCCTGTCCGACGAGCAGGAAGGGCCGCTGGAAATGGACTAGGGAGTCGACGAAGAAGGAAGGAGTTAGTGGGTTTGGTCAAAAACCTCCACTATCTTGAGGACAAGTGCTATATCCTGGTAATAGGCCCACACCCAATCGAAGTGAAGGTTGGATGACAATACAGAGGGCTCTAGTAGCCCTCTTCGCGAAGCCAGTCCTGCAAATATTTCGCGATTGCGAAAAGCGAGGTACAAATCTCTGCCCGTACGTTGTGTATAGGCAATGATAGCGGCCTGCATCGGTTCAGTCAACAGGCCAGCAACATGGGTGTCTTCGGTGGCGTATACCATGTACCGCTCCCGTAAGCTGTCGTTGGCAATTTCGTGATCGCAGTTGGTTCCTCCCCGCAATACATAGGCTTTGATACTGCGACTTAGCTGCGGTTTGTACCGACGGGGCCACAGCACGAGATTCCCCTCGGCCTCCTCCCCGAAAAGAGCGTATACGAATTGTCCCTCAAATACAGCCTGCAGCCGATTGGCCAGAGGAGAGATTTCTTTAACGGTGATTTCTGACAGCACGAAAGGCATCATACCGATGCGGCCCGTGATGTAGTCGTCACCTTCGTATATATCTGCCGAAGTATCAAAAATGCCGCTCTGCAGGAACAATTCTTTGGAGATGAATTTTTGCGGATCGTAGTAGAGTTGCTCATAGTGAAGCTCTGTATACATAAAGTGCAGGATTAGCTGCACAAGATTACGCTTAGTAGCCTGCCTGAAAAGCAGCATACGCCAGGCCAGATAGGCTATGTAAAAGCCCGTGGGCAGCGTAATAAAAAGTGTGAAGGCTGCAAGATCCAAGTAGATAGCAAGCCCCGCCAGAGCCAGCCCGAGTAGCAGGGACAACAACAACAGACGCACGAGGCGCAAGCGCAGCTGCTCGGCTCGCAACAAATCCGGATGAATGTGTGAGTTATAAAACAACCTGAAGGCCGCCTGGTGGATAGAGTCCATAATAATTGCATGCATGCTGCCAGCCAAAAGTACTTAATTTTTGGGCTGTTCACAGCATAAAATACCAGTTTTGCGTTATCTGCAAGAACACAGACGCATGCGCCCGGCTCATACCAAAGCCATTAACAACTAAGCCGTGCGAAAAAATACTCAATTCAAAAAAATGCCGTACATTTGCACCTCTATGCAAAATACAATCAAATACTTGTATCTGGCTGTCCTTTTCGTACTCCTTTCAGGCCTGTGGGGCTGTAAGAGCGAGTTCGAACGCGTGCGCACCAATGGCGATCCCGCTTTTCTGTTGCAAAAAGCCAATGAATATTTTGATGCTAAAGACTACCTGAAAGCACAGACACTGTACGAGCTGTCTATTACTAGTTTTCGGGGCAAGCAGGAATCGGAGACGATTGCCTACCGCTACGCATATACCTACTACCATCTTGAACAGTATACACTGGCGGCATACTATTTTACCAACTTTGCGCAGACCTACGGCGGTAGTCGCTTCCGGGAAGAAGCTGAATTTATGGCTGCTTATTCCAATTACTTGCTGTCGCCGGTATTCAGACTCGACCAGAAGGCAACCAATCAGGCCATAGAGATGTTACAGGAGTTTGCCAATCAGTATCCGAACAGTGATAAGGTGGCACAGTGCAATGAGCTGATTGACCAGATGCGGGCTAAACTGGAGCGCAAGGCCTATGAGTCGGCCAAGCTATACTTTGATCTTAAGTACTACCAGTCGGCGATTCAAACGTTTGACAACGTACTCAAGGATTTCCCTGAAACCCAGCGTGCCGAAGAAATCCGGTTTATGATGGTGCGCTCCAGCTACTTACTGGCAGTCAACAGCTTTGTTGATCGGCAGCAGGAGCGTTTCGAAGACGTTGCGAGCCGTGCCAATGCTTTTTTGAACCGGTATAAAAATAATAGTGGTTATCAGGCAGAAGTGTCACAAATGCTGGCTGATGCACAAAAACGTTTAAAAGAACTGGAAAATGTCCGATATCAAAACACAGGTTCAAGGTCTGGATCCTAATGTACGCGCCCGCGATGTAGGGGCTATGGTCAAGGATACCAACAATATTTATGAAACGCTTAATGTCATCACGCGCAGAGCTAAACAGCTGGCAGTTGATATTAAGCTGGAACTCAATAGTAAGCTGGAGGAGTTTGCTATCTCAAGCGACACCATCGAGGAAATCAGCGAAAATAAGGAACAGATAGAAATCTCTAAGTTCTATGAGCGGCTGCCCAATCCGGTAATCATTGCTACTGAAGAGTACCTCAACGGCGAGCTTTACTACCGCCACAACGACAAGAAGAAGGTCCGCCGGAACGGCCAGTAGTCAGATGTGCTACCCTATGGCCTGTCGCTGGTTTCGTAAGGATAGCAATCAACCTCAGCCGTTGGTATGCTGACCGACTTTCTCGTAGCAAAGTCAAGTTGTGCACCATTTTTCTCAACCGCCGGTTTGGTGCCACCGATAAGCCGGAGTATTCTCAGCTTCCCATGCGTATACTCGACGGAAAAAAAATTATTCTCTGCGTGAGTGGCAGCATTGCCGCATACAAGGCTGCCTTCCTCACGCGGCTCCTCGTCAAAAAGGGTGCAGCCGTGCAGGTACTCATGACGCCCCACGCTACGCGCTTTGTGAGTCCACTGACTTTTTCCACGCTTTCTACCCGACCTGTATACATAGATGTGGTGGGGGAAGATGAATGGAACAACCATGTTGCACTGGGGTTGTGGGCTGATGCTATGGTCATTGCACCGGCAACGGCCTCCACACTGGCCAAGCTGGCTCAAGGGTTAAGTGATAATCTGGTAGTTGCCACCTATCTTTCGGCTCGTTGTCCGGTATTCATTGCACCAGCCATGGATGTTGACATGTGGCATCATCCTGCTACACGCGAAAACCTTGAGCGGCTGCTCCGCTATGGCAATCAGCTGATTCCGGTAGGAAACGGCCCACTGGCCAGTGGGCTCAGCGGGGAAGGGCGCTTGGCAGAACCGGAGGAAATCGCAGCGCAGCTGGAGCATTTTTTTTCCCGCCAGGGAAAGCTGGCTGGCCAGCGCTGGCTCATAACGGCAGGTCCCACCTATGAGCCTATGGATCCTGTGAGATTTATAGGCAACCGATCATCCGGAAAGATGGGGATGGCCATTGCTGAGGCCGCAGCAGCTGAGGGCGCCGATGTAGTGCTTGTACTCGGTCCATCTGTACTGAGCAGTACCCACCCCAATATCCAAATAATCCGGGTAGAGACCGCCGTTGAGATGCACCGTGCAGCAGTTGAGCAGTTTGACCAGGCTCAGGTGACTGTACTCACCGCTGCTGTAGCTGATTACAGACCGGAATACACAGCGAGTCAAAAAATCAAAAAAACAGCTGATACACGTATACTCGGCCTTGTCCCCAACCCGGACATTGCAGCTGATCTGGGAAAACGCAAGGCAGCCGGTCAACTGGTAATTGGCTTTGCACTGGAGACAGATAACGAATATATAAACGCGCTCGACAAGCTACAGCGGAAAAATTTTGATCTTATCGTGCTGAACTCGCTTCGGGATCCGGGAGCGGGGTTTTCTGTGGACACGAATAAAGTTACTATTTTCTTTGCAAACAATAAGCGGTGGGACCTGGAGTTAAAAACCAAGACTGACCTGGCAGCCGACCTGCTGGAAGCTATCGAAGAATACCGTACATTTGCAGATACGACCAATTTAGACTAGTCATTTGACGATTATGAAAATCATCCGCTTACTCGCTCTTTGCCTGCTTTTTTCTTCCCCGGCACTTGCGCAGGAACTCAAGTTCAATATCCGCTTCAATACGCTGGCGCTACAGACAGTCGATCCGGCCGTATTTACTACGCTCGAGCAAGCACTCAATGACCTGCTCAACAACCAAAAATGGACCAATGACGCCTTTGAGCCTGAAGAGCGCATCAACTGCAACTTGCTGATTACCCTCAAAAGCGAAAATTCACCTACCTCCTTTGTTGTTGATATTGCTGTACAATCCTCCAGACCTGTCTATGGCAGCGAGTACCAGACGCCCGTATTCAATCATTACGACGACAATGTCTCTTTTGAGTACGAGCAATACCAGCCCATGCAATTTAACCGCAACACCTTTAACAACAACCTTGTATCTACCTTGGCATTCTATGCTTACATCATTCTGGGCATGGATTACGATACGTTTTCGCCCTTAGGCGGAGAGCCTTATTTTGCTGAAGCACAAGAAATTGTAAACTCCGTCCCCCCTGGTGCAGCTGCCATTTATAAGGGATGGTTGCCTAGCGACGGTCAGCGCAACCGATACTGGATTATAGAAAATATACTGTCACCCCGGATGAGGCCCTTCCGTCGGATGATGTATGCCTACCACCGCAATGGACTGGATCTCATGCATAAAAATCTCGCTGAGGGTCGCGCCAACCTGCTGCTGGCACTTACAGAGCTGGAGACGGTCAACCAGAGTTACCCCAACTCCATGATTATGCCCATCTTCTCTGTCACCAAGCGTGATGAAATTATTGAAATTTTCAAGCAGGCCACTCCCAACGAGCAAAACCAGCTGCTGCAGCTAATGATGAAGGTCGATCCGGCCAATACCAGCCGCTACCGGGAAATACGTTGATTTTACGCATTGTTGCCCTGCATTTGCTAATAGACCGAAAAAACGTATTTTAGCGACGGTGGATGCTGACCCGAAACCCTTGGGGGTGATCGGGACTGCTCACGAAAGCTTCGGTTAAATACTTTTTTCCAAAAAATGGTCTGTGCATGCGCAAGCAATTCTTTTTCCTGCTGACAGCGCTGCTGCTACACCTCGCAGCCGGCTCCCAACCAACACAAAAACCACCCCTGCATGGCCGACACTGGATGGCCATCACGGGTAAGCCGCTGGCAGCTACTGCCGGTGCCATGATTTTTCAAAAGGGCGGCAATGCGGTTGATGCTGCCTGCGCCATGCTGGCAGCGACCTGCACCATGTGGGATGTACTCAGCTGGGGGGGAGAGACTCAGGCGCTACTCTACCACCCGCAACTGAAAAAAGTCATCGCCATCAACGCGCTGGGGGTTGCACCTGCCAAAGCTACGCCTGCTTTTTTTCAGGAAAAAGGCATGCAGACCATTCCCGCTTACGGCCCGCTTGCGGCCGTAACGCCCGGCACACCGGGCGGACTGCTCACCATGCTGGCAGAATATGGCCGCCTGAGTCTGGCCGAGGTGCTGGCACCTGCCATTAGTCTGGCCGATGGCTATCCGATCGAAGCGCAAACGGCCAATCAGATTGAGCGGGAAAAAGAGCGCATACGGGCGTGGCCCTATGCACGCAAGGTATTTCTTGTACATGAAGGACAACCAAGGGAGGCTCCACACGCAGGAGAAATTTTTAGGCAGCCAGCACTAAAAGCAACCCTGTTGAAGCTGGTCGAAGCCGAGCAACAGGCAATTCGTGCCGGCCAATCGCGTGAAGAGGCCATCTATGCGGCTTACCAGCGCTTTTATACCGGCGATATCGCCCGTGATTTCGTACAGGGAAGCGAGGAACAAGGCGGTATTATTTCTCTGGAGGATTTGCTCACCTGGCAGGTAAAAATCGAAGAACCTCTCATGACTACCTATAAAGATGTTGATGTATACAAACTGAACACCTGGACACAGGGCCCTACTATGCTACAGGCACTCAATCAACTAGAGCATTTTGACCTGAAAGCAATGGGATACAACTCCAGCCGCTACATTCACACCCTTTACCAAGTAATGAATCAGGTTTTTGCGGACAGGGATTTTTACTACGGAGATCCCGCCTTCCCTCCTGCCGAACCCATTGACGGATTGCTGTCAAAGGAGTACGCCCACCAGCGCGTGGCTTCAATCAATCTGTTGCGCAACGACCCTGATGTGCGGCCCGGCAATCCCTACCTTTTTCAAAAAGACACCCTTAATCCCTTCTACAACCTATTACAGCAATGGCGCAGTGTAAGTCAGCGCGATCCGGACCATGGACCCGGTTTTTTCGGAGGCACAACAACCGTTCAGGCCGCGGATGCCGAAGGCTGGGTGGTATCCATCACACCCAGCGGCGGTTGGGTACCCGCCTGCATAGCAGGTACGACAGGTATAGGCATGAGCCAACGACTGCAAAGCTTTGTACTGTCTCCGGAAGACAACCCCTACAATGTACTTAGTCCCGGCCAGCGGCCACGTGTCACCCTCACGCCCAGCCTCGCCTTGAAAGACGGCCGGCCTTTTCTGTCTTTTGCTGTGCAGGGCGGTGATAGCCAGGATCAAAACCTGCTGCAATTCTTTCTCAATATTACCGAATTTGGGATGACAGTACAGCAGGCCTGTGAAGCTGCCAATTTCAACAGCTTCCAAATGCGCTCTTCCTTCGGCAACCACGAATCAAAACCTGGTGAAATTTTACTCAGAGAAGATGTACCTGCCTGGGTACAAGGAGAACTACAGCGGATGGGCTACAAAATTCAAACGGATGATCGTACTTCAGGCCCTATCAATGCCATCTATTTCGACTGGAAACACGGCAGTTTTTGGGGTGGTAGCAGTAACCACGGAGAAGATTACGGTATTTCATGGTAGAAAAACGGTAACAAAGGAACTCGTGCAGGGGCGCCCAAGCAGCTATGAAGGCAAATTTTCCTGCCCCTGCACCACTTCCTGTAAAGCCATAAAAAATATACGCTCTTTGAAGCGAACATGCGATGCCAGCTGATAACCCAGCTCATTCATGCGTTCCGAAAGCTCATGCTTTTCGGCTTCCTCCAACGCTTCAAATGCCCGTATGATTTCTTGTTGCTCTTGGAGTACCTGCAAAGCAAGACGAGCCGCCTGCCCACCCATACGCCGCGCCATCGTTATCAGTTCACGCTCAACCGAGGCAAACTCCAACGTAACCAATTCACTGTATTGATGCAGTGCATACTCCCGCCGACCCTCATCCGTTGAAGGCATGCCGCGATAGGTAGGAACATCATTCTTAAGTACCTGTGCAACGACCAGCATACGATGATGCGCTCTTGAATACGGAATTAGCCAGTCATGGCGCCTTAGGGGTGTCATATACGCGTTTTTCTACCTAACCAAAGGCCGTTCTTTTTGTTGAAAAAAAAGCAAACGGAGGCTGAATGAAGGACAAATACCCCTGTTTTAATGCTGATTATCAGAATAATAAGATAAATCATTACGGCCTGACTTCATACAGCCAAACAGTTGATGAAAAAATTATCCGGGTATTGCTTGTAAAAAACTGAAAACCCTTTTATCTTTGCACCGCTAAATGTGAAACAGCGCAGGCTGATGAATATTTAAGCTGGAACAGACCTATGGTGTAACGGTAGCACTCCGGATTTTGGTTCCGTCTGTCTAGGTTCGAATCCTAGTAGGTCTACAAAAGGGGTGGTTTGCAGTATCTTGCAAATCACCTTTTTTCATTTGCACCCTCCGGTCGATTGTATGACTTTTGCCCCCCTAGTTTGCAACCGATTCCTCCTTTGGGTTGTTGTAAAAATCTCATGCTGCAACAAGTTATGCCGGATAAGACAACCAATGATTTAGTGACAGGAACGGAAGATCAGCCGCAGGAAAAAGCTGCATTGCGCAAAGGCATCTTCATTAAAGGGGCCAGGGCCAATAATCTTCAGAATGTAGATTTATACATCCCCAAAAACAAATTGGTCGTGGTGACAGGCCTGTCGGGCTCAGGTAAGTCATCTATCACTATGGATACGCTTTTTGCCGAGGGGCAGCGTCGTTATGTAGAAAGTCTTTCTGCCTACGCCCGCCAGTTTTTGGTGAGAATGCAAAAACCAGATGTTGACTACATACGGGGCATCTGTCCTGCCATCGCCATAGAACAAAAAGTAAGTACAGCTAATGCGAGATCTACGGTGGGTACGCTCACGGAGGTGTACGATTTTCTGCGTCTTCTATATGCACGAATCGGAAAGACCTACTCACCTGTGTCTGGCGAGCTAGTCAAGAAGCACGAGGTATCCGACGTAGTTGACTACCTTTTGCGCCTGCCTGAAGGCAGTCGGGTACAACTTTTGTGCCCCATACCCCACAAATACGCAGACCGGCTGTTGCGACAGGAGCTACAGCTGCTTATGCAAAAGGGCTATACGCGCATCAGCGTCAACGGGCAGCTGGAGCAGATACAGGACTGGCTCGAACGTGATGATCCCCGCCTGCAGCAAACCATGGCAAGCCTTCGGGAAGAGCAAATCTATATACTCATCGACCGCTTTGTCATGGCAGCAGCCGATGAAGAACTTATTAAGCGGATTGCTGATTCTGTGCAGACTGCTTTTTATGAGAGTGAAGGAGAGTGTCTGGTAGATGCCTTCGATGGTTCTCTCCGAACGTTCAACAATCGATTTGAGCTCGACGGAATTATTTTTCTGGAACCCAGCCCACAGCTATTCAACTTCAACAATTCCTACGGCGCCTGTCCCAGCTGTGAGGGATTCAGTATGGTCATGGGCATTGATGAAACCAAGGTCATCCCCGACCAATCGCTCTCTGTCTATGAGGGTGCCATCGCCTGTTGGAAAGGAGAAAAATTTGGAGAATGGCTCAACTATTTTCTGGAGCTTTCTCACCAGTTTGACTTTCCTGTGCATCGGCCGTACCGCGATCTGACTGCTGCCCAGCGCAAATTGTTGTGGAAAGGTAAGGGCGAATTTCCGGGCATCGACGGCTTTTTTAAGGAACTTGAAGAAAAAACCTACAAAATACAGAACCGCATAACACTGGCGCGCTTTCGGGGTCGCACGCGCTGCCCCCTTTGCGAGGGCAGCCGACTGCGTAAGGAAGCGAGTTATGTAAAAATTAACAATAAGCCCCTGGCTGAATTGCTCGACCTGCCCGTAGAACAGCTACTGCCTTGGTTCGAACAGCTACCTCTGTCCGATTTTGACCGACAAGTTGGACGCAGACTACTGACCGAAGTAGTCAACCGCCTGAAATTTATGTGTAATCTGGGGCTGGGATACCTCACACTGGGCCGCTTGTCCAATACCCTCAGCGGGGGAGAAACACAGCGAATCAATCTGACCCGGACACTAGGCAGCAACCTTACAGCTTCGATGTACCTGCTCGACGAACCTAGTGTAGGTCTGCACCCACGCGATACGGCACGACTGGTCAAGGTACTCAAGGAATTGCGCGATCTCGGCAATACAGTCATTGTAGTAGAACACGAGGAAGATGTCATAAGCAATGCAGACTATCTCGTCGACATTGGTCCCGAAGCCGGCGTTCATGGCGGAAAGGTCGTATTCGCTGGTCCTTATGAAAACATCTATACAGAGGCCAACGACAGCCTCACCGCAGGATATATGAGCGGACGGCTGCGCATCCCTATACCCGAAAAACGCCGGCCCGTCAAGTCGTTCATTCGCATTAAACAAGCCTCCTTAAACAACCTGAAGAATATCACGGTCGACATCCCGCTCAACACCCTGACCGTCGTGTCCGGTGTGTCCGGGAGCGGCAAAACGAGTCTGGTAAAGGATATTCTCTATCCGGCACTCAAACAACACTTTGGTGAGACAGGACAGACAGCAGGGCAGCATGCGGGCATTGAGGGAGATTTAAAGGCACTGCACGAAGTAGAACTCGTCAACCAACAACCCATCGGACGATCCTCACGCTCCAACCCTGTCACTTATGTCAAGGCTTATGATGCCATCCGAAATCTGATGGCCAGTCAACCACTTGCCAAATTGAGGGGACTCAAACCTGCACATTTCTCATTCAATGTCGACGGAGGACGATGTGACAGCTGCAAGGGAGAAGGTGAAAATGTCATTGAGATGCAGTTTCTGGCTGATGTCCGGCTTACGTGCGAGGCCTGCAGCGGAAAACGCTTCAAACCCGAAATCCTCGAAGTCAGCTATAACGGCAAAAATATTCACGAAATTCTATCCCTGAGTATTGAGGAAGCCCTTGGTTTTTTTGCGGGGAATAAAGAAATCATAACCAAAATCAAACCACTGTATGACGTGGGCCTCGGTTATGTGCAGTTGGGTCAAAGCTCCAGTACTCTCTCCGGAGGAGAAGCCCAGCGGGTAAAACTTGCCAGTTTTCTGGGCAAAGAAGGTGAGCGGCAGCAACTGCTGTTTATATTTGATGAACCAACGACAGGTCTACACTTTCATGATGTTCAGAAACTACTTGATGCACTAAACGCACTCGTCAATAAGGGACACAGTGTGCTGGTAGTCGAACACAATCAGGACGTAATTAAAGCAGCAGACTGGGTCATCGATCTGGGTCCTGAAGCAGGCGAAAAGGGGGGTGAACTGGTGTTTGCCGGCAGACCCGAAGATCTTGCCGTAGCTACCAACAGCATTACAGGTAAATACCTGAGGCAAAAATTCTGACAACTGCCATACAACAAAACGGGCGCCTTGGGCGCCCGTTTTGTTGTATGCTTACACTTCCGGAATGTGCTCAAGTTTCAGGTCAATATTTTTATCTTTCGCTGATTCCCGAAAATCGTAGAGAATATTAAGTGCGTCAAAATCAATCTCTACCGCCTGAGAACCATCAATAATCACCTCACTATTGGCAGGCAGCTCGTCCAACGTTTTCTGCAGGGAAGCCTTATTGAGGAAAGAAACATGCTCAGACAACACCAGTTTAATACGTTTCTGGGCTCCTGTTGATGGAATTTCTTCCTCATGATAAAAATAGGGCGTCTTATAGTTCGTTTTGAGAATAAAAAAGATAGCCACCGTCATACCAATCAGAATTCCGATTAACAGGTCAGACAACAGAATAGCCGTAATGGTAACCACAAAAGGCACGAACTGGCGAACGCCGTTGCGAAACTGCAGCTTATACAAAGATGGCTTGGTAAGTTTGAATCCCACCACCAGCAACACCGCTGCAAGAGAAGAAAGAGGTATCATGTTGAGCATGGCAGGTATCAATGTAACACACACCAACAACAGCAAGCCATGGTAAACGGCGGACATCTTGGAACGAGCACCCGCCTCGAGATTGGCTGTACTACGCACAATTACAGCCGTCATGGGCAGGCCGCCTATGAGGCCACTCAGCAGATTGCCTATACCCTGTGCTTTGAGCTCCTGATTGGTAGGCGTATTGCGGCGGAGAGGATCCAGTTTATCGACTGCTTCCACGCTGAGCAAGGTTTCCAGACTAGCGATGATGGCAATAACAACAGCTACTTTCCATACATCAAAACGAAGCAGCCCGCTCACATCCGGCCACATGAAGACCCCTCCCAGATCGTTAACCGAAAAAGAGGGAATTTGCACCAAGTGTGTCTTATCTAAGACCAGTGCGGATGAAGAAGACATGAAAAAGCCATTGATTAATACAGCAGCCACAACTGCCAACAGTGCGCCCGGAACAATTTTCAGCGGCTGAAAAAGATTTTTGAACCAATTATCCCAAACAATGATAATACCCAGCGATACCAGGCCAATAATCATTGCTCCCTGCTGGACATGAGTGAGAGCATACGCAATAGCCTCAAATGTGTTGCGGCCATCTGTACCCATAAAATTGATTTCGCCAAAGGCATCGGAGTCAATTCCCAAAAAATGAGGCAGTTGCTTCATGATGAGAATAATCCCAATGGCAGCCAGCATCCCTTTGATTACTGACACGGGAAAATACAAGCCGATAATACCGGCACGCACAAAGCCCAGCACAAGCTGCAGCAAGCCGGCAATGACCACTGCCGTAAGGAAAAGATTGAACGTACCCAGTTCGGTGATAGCATCAAGCACAATGACAGTGAGACCTGCAGCCGGCCCTGAAACACTCAAATGAGACCCGCTTAGAAGTCCGACGACAATACCGCCAATGATACCGCTGATCAGCCCAGCCATCAGCGGAGCTCCGGAAGCAAGCGCGATGCCCAGACAGAGTGGCAGCGCTACGAGAAAGACAACAAGCCCGGCAGGCAAATCTTTATTTACGGTTTTTACATACTGCATCATAGGTGGTAGTAAAGCTTTGATTATAAGTAGAGATACCATTAAATCGTGAGATTGTTCAATTTCCCCGATTATTTTTATATTTGCCAGTGACCAAATTACAAAAATTGCCTGATTGGCGTCATTTCAAAACAAGGAGGTTGTCTCAAAATATTCCGCCAACTACCGCAGCGGAATATAAAAACCAAACAGCTGCTTTATTTTTAATAAAAATGCAAAAAAAGCACTTGTTTAAAATATTCTTTGGTAGCGACGACTACCAAAGAATGCGTTGGGACATCTCGATTATTGCCAAGGGAACACGATGATACAACAACTCTCCGCGATCACTATACTCGCGTTCATTGCGTGCTATTTTGCCGTTCTGATGCTCATTTCATATATGACGGGTAAAAGCACCGATAGTGAAAGTTTTTTCATGGCCGGCCGACAGTCCAACTGGGTACTTGTAGCTGTAGGTATGATTGGTGCCAGTTTATCGGGGGTTACATTTATCTCCATCCCCGGCAAAGTAGGTGTCGAGGGTGCTAATCAGGATTTTTCCTACCTGCAAGTAGTCATGGGATACATGCTGGGCTACGCGGTGGTTGCACTGGTACTAATGCCCTTGTACTACCGGATGAAGCTCACCTCCATATATAGCTACCTGGAGGAGCGGCTGGGCTACTATGCTTATAAGACGGGATCGTTTTATTTTTTAGTCTCGCGTATGATCGGCTCATCCTTCAGGTTGTATCTGGTGGCAATTGTCCTGCAGCTATTTGCGTTTGACGCATTTGGAATTCCACTGGCCGGTACGGTGAGCGTCATACTCCTGCTAATTTGGCTGTACACCTTCAGGGGCGGCCTCAAGACCATCGTAATAACCGACACGCTTCAGACAGTAGCCATGTTGCTTGCTGTTTTTCTGACCATCATGTTCATCAGTGATGCACTTGAAACATCCCTCATTAGCTTGGCAGGAGACATCATAAAGAATGACATGAGCAAGGTGTTTTTCTTTGAAGGCGGCTGGACAGACCCCAATAATTTTTTCAAACAATTTATCAGTGGCGCGTTGATTACCATCGTGATGACGGGACTGGATCAGGATATGATGCAAAAGAATCTCAGCTGCCCCAATATTCGCGATGCACAAAAGAACATGCTGCTATTTTCATTCATCTTATTCATTTCTAATATTTTATTTTTATCCCTCGGCGCAGCTCTTTACTTATACGTAGGCTCCGTGGGCATTGAACCTCCGGATCGCTCCGACTACCTCTACCCGATTGTAGCACTTTCGCATCTGCCGGCTGCAGCTGGAATTATCTTTATCTTGGGGTTGATTGCTGCAGCTTTTTCCAGTGCAGACTCCACCCTGACAGCGCTTACCACAGCTTTTTGCATAGATTTTCTCAATTTTGAAAAGCGCCAGCTATCTCCTGTCGAAGAGAAGCGAATGCGAACTAAGGTACACATTGGGTTTTCGGTACTCACCCTCATAGTCATCCTGATCTTCCACGCATGGAATGACGAGGCTGTCATAAACAAACTTTTTGTTGCTGCCGGCTACACCTACGGCCCCTTGCTGGGACTGTTTGCCTTTGGTATACTTACCCCCCTCAAAATACGGGAAGTCCTTGATTTGACAGAGTATAGCTGGGGTAGTAAACTTCCCTCCTGGTTGCAACGCATCAATCTGGTAGTAATCATCTGTCTGTTGGCACCTGTACTTTCTTATTTTATTGAGAGTAACTCAGCCAGTCTGCTCTTTGGATTTTCATTCGGCTTCTTAATTATAGCCCTCAATGGAATGATCACGTTCGTGGGACTGCTACTCATATCTTATAAGGAGGATCTGGTTGCTGAAGAGGCGCATCCGCCGTATGATTCGGAAGACTGAGATCGTAATTAGCCTGAAATCCGGTAACCGCAGTGTGCCGATTATTTATTACCTTGCGGCGTTTTTGAACAACATTTGCTCCTCAAATTTTTTTTCATGGGTAAGATAAGAGCTGCCATCACGGGCGTTCAGGGCTATGTGCCCGATTATATTCTGACGAACGCAGAGTTGGAAACCATGGTTGACACCTCTGACGAATGGATTACCACCCGCACAGGTATCAAGGAGCGTCATATATTAAAGGGAGAGGGGCTGGGTACGTCTGTCATGGGCATAGAAGCTGTCAAGGGCCTGTTGGCAAAAACCAATACGGATCCTGGGGAGATTGATTTGGTGATTTGTGCCACTGTAACCGGCGACATGGTCTTTCCTGATACAGCCAACCTGATTTCAGCAGCCGTAGGTACGGAAAATGCCTTCTGTTTTGATGTTAACGCCGCCTGCTCAGGTTTTTTGTACGCACTCACTGTAGGTGCTAAATTCGTGGAAAGCGGACAGAATAAGAAAGTTATTGTGGTGGGTGCCGATAAGATGTCCTCCATCGTCGATTACACCGACCGTACAACCTGTGTACTGTTTGGCGATGGTGCAGGTGCTG
>CAZYAO010000006.1:82046-89547 GCA_964645715.1 uncultured Saprospiraceae bacterium | reverse complement strand
GAAACGGTGGCCCGCATGGCCGATTTTCCGCTGGAGCGGGTGATGATAAACATT
Organism: uncultured Saprospiraceae bacterium; assembly: GCA_964645715.1. Taxonomy (GTDB): domain Bacteria; phylum Bacteroidota; class Bacteroidia; order Chitinophagales; family Saprospiraceae; genus JAUMBM01. Next base: position 89,493 of record CAZYAO010000006.1, on the reverse strand, counting down.
CACCGCTACGGCAACACCACGGCAGCTACGCTGCCCCTTTGTCTGTGGGACTACGAAAGCCAGCTGCACAAGGGCGACAATATCATTCTCACCGCTTTTGGCGGTGGGTTCACTTGGGGTGCCATCTACATCAAATGGGCCTACAACTAATTTATCATCATGGCTAAAGGGCAACGCCCTACGCATCAGTTTCGAAAAAGCAGGGCCTCCAATACGGGCAAACCTCCTGTCATTCAGCGTGATGCTCAGGCAGCTGAGGGTATGCGTCTCAATAAGTACGTGGCACATTGCGGCATTTGCAGCAGGCGACAGGCGATTGACCTCATTAAACAGGGACAGATAAGTGTCAACGGCCAGCCCATGTTCGAACCAGGCTATCCGGTAGCCAAAGAAGATAAGGTTAGCTATCGCGGAAAGGTAATTCAGCCGGAAGTTAATCTGGTATACATCTTACTGAATAAGCCCAAGGGGGTCATCACCTCTGTAAAAGACGAAAACGGCCGCAAAACGGTGATGGATATTTTGGGGGATAAGATCAGCGAACGGGTATTTCCTGTGGGACGCCTTGATCGCGAAACGACTGGTTTGCTTTTGCTTACCAACGACGGAGATCTGGCCAAAAAACTAACTCATCCCAGTCATCGCGTACCCAAAATATACCAGGCAAAACTCAACACGGCACTTACCAAGGCAGATCTCGAAAAAATCCAGCAGGGACTTACCCTCGAAGACGGTCCTGTAAGTGTAAAGTGGGTCAATTATGTCTCCGATCAGGAGCGAGACAGCGTTAGCCTGGAGATTCATGTGGGTCGCAACCGCATCGTACGGCGAATATTTGAATCCCTTGGCTATGAAGTGCTCAAACTTGATCGCGTATACTTGGCCGGGCTCACTAAGAAAAACCTCCCCAGAGGCTTTTTTCGCTACTTAACCCCCAAGGAAATCATCATGCTTAGGCATTTTGTCCACTAGCCTGCATTTTTAGCGCCTCCCTGTCGGATTAGCTGGCGAATATAGCTACCTTTGCCTCAGCTTCTGTGCTTAACACAGCAGGCTGACCGGCCAAAATTGTATCGTATGAACCTGGTAGAAGTAAAACTCTTTTCCGGCTCGTCCTCTCGTTATCTGGCAGAAAAAATTGCAGATCACTATGGACAAAGTCTGGGAGACCTGAAAGTCAATAGATTCTCCGACGGCGAAATACAGCCGGTCATTAATGAATCTGTGCGCGGCGCCTTCGTCTTCTTCATAGCCTCTACGTTCCAGCCGCATGAGACACTCATGGAGCTGCTGTTGATGATCGATGCCGCCAAAAGAGCCTCCGCCGGCTATATCACGGCCGTCATTCCTTACTTCGGCTACGCGCGCCAGGATCGAAAAGATAAACCCCGCGTACCCATATCGGCGAAGCTGATTGCCAATCTGCTGGAGGCAGCCGGCGCCAACCGAATTATGACCATGGATTTCCATGCAGACCAAATTCAGGGCTTCTTCGATATTCCCGTCGACCATCTTCGGAGTGAAGCCATCTACATGACCTACCTGCAGGAGCAGCAAAATATGGACAATGTTGTTTTTGCTTCCCCGGATGTGGGGGGCGTCAAAAGAACAAGGGCATACTCCAAACACTTCGGCCGGCCGCTGGTCATCTGTGATAAGTATCGCAAAAAGGCCAATGAAATTGCCGAGATGACCGTCATCGGAGATGTCGAAGGTGCTGATGTCATCCTGATTGATGACCTGGTAGATACTGCCGGCACACTCTGCCGTGCAGCTGATATCATCATAAAAAAAGGCGCCAAAAGCGTTCGCGCGCTCTGTACCCACCCCGTACTCAGCGGGCAGGCATACGAAAACATCCAGAATTCCGCCCTGTCCGAGCTCATCGTATGCGATACCATCCCTCTCCGGCAGCCTATGCCCGATAAAATCAAGGTCCTGCCTTCTGCCAAACTATTTGCGAGGGCAATCCGAAACACCCACGAACACCGCTCAATATCAGCACTTTTCTTTGAAGGTTGATATTTTTTGCTTGTATACTTGGGATTTATAGGTATCTTTGCGTGCATTTTTTTGCCCGCGGTTGGAACCGCGGTTTATATCAAGTCATAAGACAGTAATTATCATGGAAATCGTAGCTTTTACCGGTCAGCCCAGAAATGAAGTGGGTAAAAAGGCCGCCGCAGCCGTTCGCCGTGAAGGTGGCATTCCTGCAATTATTTATGGTGGCACCGACCCCGTTCATTTTTCAACTACCTGGGGCGATGTGCGCGCAGCCGTCTATACCCCCGATTTCAAGTTGGTTGATATTACTATCGATGGTGCAACACACCGCTGCATCGTCAAGTCTGTCCAATACCATCCTGTAAGTGACCAAATCGAGCACATTGACTTTCTCCGCCTCAATGCCGGTGTTGCGGTGAAGGTGGATGTCCCTATTCGCTTCCAAGGTAGCTCTCCTGGCGTTCGCGCGGGTGGCAAGCTGCTACAACTGATGCGTCGGGTGAAGATTAAGGCGCTGCCGGAAAATCTGGTTGACGAACTGAATGCAGATATCTCTTCGATGGAATTGGGGCAATCTATCCGGATTCGCGACATCAAGAGTATCGACAACGTAGAAATCATGGCCAATGGAAGTATTCCACTGGCGACCATTGAGATTCCACGTGCGCTTCGTTCTGCTGCTGCTGCTGCAACGCAGACAGGCAAGAAAAAATAATATTATCCTGCGGTCTCCGCCTATGGCCACTGTCACAGCAGCAAGCTGTAGCAGTGGCCTCTTTTTTTTACATCGGGCTCTGACGCTGGTTATTCTTCTTTTCAATATTTTTCGCATGCGCTATATTACGCTGAATAATCCCCACAGAAAAAAGCATTTTGCATTTTTCAGTTCCATGGACCAGCCGCATTTCAGCATCTGCGCCAATGTAGACGTAACCTCTTTTTCAACAGCCGTGAAGGCTGCGGCAATCCCCTTCACCACCAGCCTCGTTTATTTACTTGCACGTACTGCCAATGACATCGATGTTTTCCGGCAGCGTATCAGGAACGCACAAATTATAGAACACGATACAGTTTCTCCTTCTTTCACGGTTCCCACTGATGTCGCAGATGTTTTTAGTTTCTGTACGGTAAACTATCAGGCAGAGGCCGCTGATTTTATTAGCAGCGCACACAAAATCATGGAAAAAATGCGCCATTCTCCCAGTTTCGAAGACGAAGAAGGGCGCGACGACTACCTCTTCCTGTCTGCCATCCCCTGGATCAGCTTCACGGGGCTGACGCATGCCATGCACTATTCACCTGTAGATTCCATACCCCGGATTAGCTGGGGGAAGTATTTCCCGCAGCAGGCACAGTTGCTCATGCCTGTGTCGGTACAGGCGCACCACGCCTTGGTCGACGGGCGGCACATGGGCATTTTTTTTGAAAAATTGCAGCAATACCTCTCCGAGCCCTCTTTGTGGCTGTAATCTGGTATTCGTGCCTAATTATTGCGAAAATTCGCCTGAAAGGCTTATTTTTGTCAACACATGAGCACAAAATCACAAAACGAGCGAATTCTCTTTGGGCTCAAGCTAAAGCAGCTTCGCCAAAAGAAAAATCTTTCCTTCGCCGAGCTGGCAGCGGAGACAGGTATGTCCATCTCTTACCTAAATGAAATAGAGAAGGGTAAAAAATTTCCTAAAGAAGAAAAGCTTGATAAACTAGCTGCTGCATTGGATGTTTCGACAACCCAGCTGTTACGCAACGAACTGGACAATAGCCTCGCTCCGGTAGAAGAGCTGCTGAAGTCCAATTTTTTGCACGAGCTCCCGCTCGATATGTTTGGTATCGATATCAGCAAAGTTGCTGAGCTCATAGCAGATGCACCCACCCGTGTAGGCGCCTTCATCACTACCCTGATAGAGCTGGCCCGAAGTTATGCACTGCGGGAGGAAAATTTTTACTTTGGTGCGCTACGCTCTTACCTGGAACTTAACAATAACTACTTTGAAGACATTGAATTAGCCGCCCAACAGTTCTGCACTACTTACCACATTGACCATCAGCGCCCTTTGCCCCCTGAGCGATTACAGTACATACTTGAACAGCAGTATAGCTACCAGGTTGATCGGGACACCCTCGACCGTTATCCCGAATTGTCCGGCATGCGTTCTGTATTTTTACCGCACAAAAAAAAATTGCTGCTCAGCGGTCGGCTCAGTAATATGCAACGCGGACTGCAATTTGGCAAAGAATTAGGCTTTCAGTATTTACAACTCAAAGAGCGAGCCTATACTGCCGGCCTCATCAGCGGCCGGTCTTTTGAGGAAGTCCTCAACCACTCCCGGGCCATTTATTTCAGCGTTGCTCTCCATCTCCCCCTGCACCCGTTTGTGGAGGACGTCAGGCAATTTTTGACCCGCAGCCGATGGCAGGCAGAAGCCTTCCTTGCCATCATGCAAAAATACGAGGCCTCCCCCGAAATGTTCTTTCATAGGCTGACCAATGTACTTCCCCATTATTTTAATATCCACAAGCTTTTTTTCCTGCGAGTAGCACACGATATTCAGGCCAATCGATATGAAATTGATCGTGAGCTCCACTTGAGCCGCAGGCATCACCCACATGGAAATGGGTTACTGGAACATTACTGCAGGCGGTGGATTAGTATCTCTTTGTTGGCAGATTTGCTTACTTTACAACAGTCCGGCAAGTTTGCTACTGCCATCGTGGGTATTCAGCGATCTAAGTATGCAGGTACCGAAGATGAATACTTGTGCATAACACTTGCCAGGCCTTCTGCTTCCGGCGAAAACCTCAACGTCAGCGTTACCCTGGGTTTGCTCGTCAATAAAGAACTACCTACAAAAATTGGCTTTCTCAACGACCCCAGCCTACAGTTTCGCGAAGTCAACAAGACCTGTGAGCGCTGTGCAATCGAAAACTGCGGCGAACGAGCCGCTCCGGCAATAGTTGTAAGCCGACGAGAATCGCTCAAAGCCATACAGGCCCGTTGCGAATGGCTTGACAACCAATAAAGTAATTGTCCTATTGGCTACAACTCTATAAATAGCAGCCTTCTCATGATTGAGATATCGTTGACCTCTGCTCAGAATGCTGCGGCATTGACCTATAAATATTTACCTTCTTCTGATAAATCTTTCATCTCACCACATTCCCACAGCCAGTCTGTTAACAATAGCTGCCCCTCAAACCACTCCGCTAGCTCTTCCTTGGAAAATGGCTGTTCCTTCAGTAACCGTAGAATAGCTTCTGCAGCCGTCTGACACAATATACAGGACGACAAGTGGTTACCCAATACCTGCTGTCGCTGCTCTTCACCAAGCTGGTTAAAAGCATAAGCACACAAGCTATCCCAAGTAAGGCATAGCTGTTGTTCGCAACCAACGTTTTCGACGGTCATAGTAACTAAATGAGAAGACGCAATAACTATGCAGGCCGTATACAATCTTTATCCCCCAATCCTCTTTTTGCGGAGGATGCTTTGGAGGCGGCGTCGGCCATTTTGCAGATAACTCTTTACCTGCATGAGTGTATAGCCGGTGGAAGCTGCAATCTCCCTGTAGGATTTTCCTTCATAAAAAAATAACCTGATACAGGTGCGCTGGGTTATCGGCAGCGAACCAATAGCTGTTATCAATGATGCAGCGCCGGCCGCTTCTTCTGCTCTGACGGCATAATTATTGGGCGATTCGTGCGCCAGTTGTTGATGGGCATCACTCGCCAGTTCATCGGCTACGAACTTTAGCAATCGACGCCGAGTAGCAGATTGCCTGATATAGGAATAAGCCTTCCGCCGCGCGATTACTGCTAATAGCGCAGGTACTGCATAAACCTCCTGACGTTCAATTTCCGAATAAAACTGAACCCACACCTCGCTCGACACATCTTTGGCGGCCTCGGACTCTTTCAGTAGCCCCAGGCTGTGAAAAAACACCAAGTGCCGGTAGCGGGCATACAATTCTTTGAAGTAGCGATCATCACCCGTTTGACGGAACAGGCGGATTAACTCCTGGTCGTTTAGAGTTTGCATTGTCTTAAAAGTGGCACTGACTAACGTATCCCATACGCCAGAGCATTAACAGCCAAAGCGAAGGGCAACCATTATCACTATCAGGTATATACAGTCAGCACAACTCCCTGCGAACAGATAAACACCTAAGAAGATCTTTATGTGGTCCGCAACTGCAAGCTGTAAAGCCGAGTTCGGTTGACTATACCCCTAAGGCAGCCGGAACGAACAATCTTACAGCCTTGCATCAAAGTTAACAAGATCTACGAAACGGAGAACTCTATCTGTAATCATTTCGTCATCTAGTTCCAATAATTTTTCAATACCAAATTTTTCAACACAGAAGCTGGCCATTGCAGATCCATAAATAATCGCCCGCTTTAGATTTTCAAAAGAGATATCTTGTGTTGAGGCCAGATAACCCATGAACCCACCCGCAAATGTATCCCCTGCCCCCGTTGGATCAAAAACTTCTGCCAAGGGTAAAGCTGGTGCAAAAAACACCCGATCTTCTGAGAAAAGAAGTGCGCCGTGTTCGCCTTTTTTAATGACCAATACCCGTGGGCCCATAGCCTGGATTTTTGCGGCAGCGAGCACCAACGACCGCTCGCCAGACAGCTGACGTGCTTCCTCATCATTGATGGTAAGTACATCAATGCGCGCCAATACTTCCCGGAGTTCTTCCATGGCTGTATTCATCCAAAAATTCATCGTATCCAGCGCCACCAGTTTTGGCCGCCGAGGCAACTGATCCAGCACCCGCATCTGTACCGCTGGCGTCAGGTTCCCCAACATCACAAACTCCGGCTGCTTGTAGGTATCTGGCAACACAGGGTCAAAATCAGCCAGCACATTGAGTTGTGTATCCAGCGTATCACGATCGTTCATATTGGTGTGGTACCTACCAGCCCAAAAGAAAGACTTCTCCCCTGCTTTCTGCTGTAGCCCGTCGAGATTAATCCCCCGGCTACGCATTTCTGCCAGCGTCTCTGCAGGAAAATCATCTCCAATGACTGATACCAACTGGACATGCTGGGTAAAATAGGAGGCAGCCAGCCCTATGTAGGTAGCCGCACCACCAACGATGCGATCCGCTCTGCCCCAAGGCGTTTCAACATTATCGAAAGCCACCGTTCCAACGACCAATAAGCTCATGAAAAATATTTTTTAAAAAATTAGTCTGCAAATATTGCAAATTCTAAACAGGTATCATAACTTTGCAGCGCTCTTTTAAGAAAGGGGTTAACAAATTCTTACAAAGAGTCATTAGTTGCAAAAGTAACTATTTAATTGCCTCAGTAGCTCAGTCGGTTAGAGCGGCGGACTGTTAATCCGTAGGTCGAAGGTTCGAGCCCTTCCTGAGGCGCCTCAAAGGTCTTGTGCGGATGCACAAGACCTTTTTTTATGCACTGGTTTTTTTTGCAAAAA
>CAZYAO010000006.1:0-81946 GCA_964645715.1 uncultured Saprospiraceae bacterium | reverse complement strand
GGTCTTGTGCGGATGCACAAGACCTTTTTTTATGCACTGGTTTTTTTTGCAAAAAAAAGCCCCTGCAGCCGGCCGGCTGCAGGGGCTTTTTTTGCAAAAATTACTAAGCAATAATTATTGCTTAATCACCTTGGCACTGATAATCTCCCCACCAGTATTAACGCTCAGTATGTAGACCCCAGATGCCATGCCAGAAGGCAGTAACAACTCCTGAGACTGGCTCAGATCGATATTTTTGCGAAGTACTACGCGGCCGGCAAGATCGCGCAGCTGCAGCTCTCCTTCTCCTGTCAATGTGGCTGGCAGATTGATGCGAATCCAATCCGCTGCCGGATTGGGGCTAACCTCCAGCTGCTGTGCTGTCGTCGTCAGCTGCCCTTCAACAGCTGCCTGCACATCCAGTCGGGCCGAAACCTGATCAGCCGCCTGCACTGTAGATGACTGTACCTGAACACCCTGCAAGCCATACGAAAGGTTGCCGAAGATTGCCTGGGTGGTTGAATTTACATTGGTACCCTGAACAGCCGGACCTGCAAATCCACAGTTGCCAATGTTCAGATTTATCTGAAAAAGCATATTCCACGTCTGCCCGTTGGTCGAAGACATGCCGCGATAAACATTGCCTACCCGTACCAGTCGCAGATAATTGACATTAAAGGCTGGCAGGAAATTGACTTGCGGAATACCGTTCTGTGTTCGGCGGGTTGCAAAATATACCCGGTCATTGCCCACAGTGAAAATATACACGTAGGGAGAACCATTGCCCATATTGGCCCGGTACATAAGACCAGCATTGCCAAAACCACTCACAATACTCACCTGAGCGCTCAGATCCAGGTTGCAGATCGTTTGGTTGGGGAAAGCCATGGTCACCCCGTCGCCAATGGCCGGCGGTGCACATGAGTTAGTAACAAAGAGGTCTCCATTAGGTAGCTCTGTCACACTGCCGGCATTACAGTTGCCCACAACAAAGGGCGCAAGACCGTCGGAAAGACCTTGATTGCAGCTACTGCTGTGGTAGCCCAGACCCCAGAAAGTATTTACAGGATAGCTGTCCCATTCTGCAGCGGCGCTGAATGCATCACTTGGATTGTTGTCACCTGCCACGACGCCAAACTTACGGCGCAGCGTCACATCTACGCCAAAGTTGGTTGCATTGCCCAGCTGACCGATAGCATCAATAACGCCATTGCCATCCTGCAGAATAACAACATCATTGCCGTTAAATGTCAAGTCAGGGGATACCTGATCAGCTTTGCTTGTAAAATCAGCCCAAGCAGATGAATTACAGATAACATACGTTCCTCCTGGCTCAATGCTTCCATTCAACGGGATGGTATTAACAAAAGTTCCCCCGTTGAAAGACATAAATACACCATACTGCGCAAGGTTAATTGTCGTGCCAGTCGGATTGTATATTTCGATGCACTTATTATTACTGGTTCCTTCAATATATTCTGAGAAGAACAAATAAGAACAGGCAGCCAGTTGTGAGCAGGGACTCTGGTTGCTGCCGAGATTCACGGTAGCTACACAGGCGGCATCATTGTCGAAGGCCACAGTGACTGTCAGTGAAGCTCCGTTGGCAGGCAATACTAGATCCTGAAAAGTATAGGATGAAGTCGGTACAGTTGAAGCCGCTACAGAAGCAACTACAGAACCTCCGATGGAGAGGGTCAGGTTGCCAGCGCTGGGCTTGTCCGTATATGCTACCGTAATGTCAGTTGTATAAGTATCATCCGCAACATAAGGAGTGCCATTGCTGCTGCAGCTGCCCGTGTTGTCCTGGCGGCTAATGCTGCTGATGGTACACGGACCAGGGACAAAACAGTCGCTGGTATGCGCACCCAGGTAAGTAGCCGTATTCTGTGGATATACGTCCCACTGCTGATCGCCACTGCCTAGCCAGCTGAGGCTGCCAGTTGCCACATTCGCTTTGCGAACGAGCGTAAAATCTGCCGTTGTACCTGTTCCAACAATCCAGCTGGCACCCGGGTCTGTACCTACAACACCCACGCGGTCAACTACTGTGCCCGTACTGTTGACAAGTTCAACCGCATCATCACCATTGTACCAACTATTGTTGTTGGTCAAGTCAGCCTGTGCCAGAAAAGTGGAAGCACTCCCGCTATTGCATATGACGTACACATCATAAGGCGCAATCGTTGTGTTTGCAGGAATGGTGATGTTGGTGGTAGAACTCACCGCGCCATTGAAGTACATCTTGACCTGATACCCGGCAATATTTAGCGGGTTACTTGTCGGATTGTAGATTTCAAGGCATTTGGTATTTGAACTCCCCTCGATATACTCCGAAAAGAAGGGAGCACTGCAGTTTTGAGCATATACCCCCAGCGCGAGCATACTACTCACAAGTAGTGATAAAAGTGATTTCATAAAAATTACATCTTGTTTGGAAGAAAAAATGACGATGGGCCTCTGTGAAATAGACGACTGGATTGGTATGCGATAGTCTCAAAGCTCTTGCACAAAAGTAAGACAAACCAATAAGATATAGAAAAAATACTATACATAGTTTGTCAATTTAATATATGGTTTACAATAACAAGGCAGCAGAATATAAGCAAATTCAGTTACCTTTACGTAAGATTAATTTAAAGACTGCTGTGGACACTTCTGCTTTTACGGTATATCTGGATTTAGGTTTCAAACATATCGCAGATTTTTCTGCCTACGACCATATTTTATTCATCGTGGCGCTGTGCGCTGTCTATCGCTTCCATCAATGGAAACAGGTTGTCATTCTCGTTACTGCTTTCACGCTGGGGCATTCACTGACTTTGGCGCTGGCGGCACTTGACCGAATCAGCATATCTGCCTCGCTGATTGAATTTCTCATACCGCTGACCATTCTGGCAACGGCTGTTTACAATGTCACTTCAACCACTGGTCAAGGTCAGCAGCGAGGACGCACGACTGGCTCATCTCTGACCATCAACTACCTGCTTGCAGCTGTTTTCGGTCTCATCCATGGGCTGGGGTTCAGCAATTTTTTCAGATCAGCACTGTTGCCTGGCGAAGAGAATGCATTATTGCTCCAACTATTTGCCTTCAACTTAGGTGTTGAACTAGGGCAACTGGTTATCCTGGCTGTTATCTTCCTTATTGGAGGTCTGGCCATGGGGCTGCTATCGGTCAGACAACGCGAGTGGAACCTGTTCGTTTCAGGAGCTGCTTTTGGTCTTGCACTTGTGATGATGCTGGAAAGACTTCCTTGGTAACTTGTCTGAATCAGCTGACAACTGGCTGATTGTTGCCCGTTCTGGGTGGCTATTCCGATGAGTAATTCTTTAGCCATCGTACACACCTAACGTTAGACAAATGGTGTCAGATTTGTTCAGATAGCAATTCTTATTGATAAACGCTGGACAGGAGCGAACTTACCGAGCGGTCAGATCTGTTCAGATAAGCAATTCTTATCCTCTTTTAGCTCCTGTTTTTTCTAGTTGTAATCCGATGGACTGAAGGCCTCTGAGGCTGTCTGTGCGCATATATTGCTCAATCACTATGCGGTAATCCCCGAATTGGTTAAAGTAAGCGTCTTCCTGAATCGGTATGCGCAAGTTACAGGCTTTGCTATTACAGTCGCCTTGCCAGAACCCCTGCTTGTCGGAGAATTCGAGCGACAAAACCTGTGCAAGATCTTCCCCATCGGGAAAAACGGTGCGTACATTTATGTAAAGATTCTGATAGGGATAATCAACCAGATGATCTACCTCCAGATACAGATTGTAAATCTGCTGTGTGTCGGCAATTGAAAAAGCGTAGGTCAGGCTATCGGCATATGGCCAGCCCTGCTGCGGATCTATCTCAAAAGTTTCTTCATATACAACGGATTGCCTGCAAGACCAGACAGCTGTAGTCAGCAACAGGAGAACAGTCAGACGAAAAAGTACTGATATTGACATACGGAATCTTTCCTATGATTTTACGAAATCGCGCAACTGCGTCGAAATGGTTAGTTGGTTGACACCGCCCCCAATGTGGAAGTTGGTGCGGCCATAATCCAGTCGAAATTTCTTGATCTTGAATCCTACCCCAAGGGTGAAGCCAGCAAAACTTCTGTAATCCGCCTCTGACAGTTCCTGTCGAAGCTGATGGCTGTAACCTGCACGCAGTCTGAAATTTTCCCGGGCGCCCAGCAACAGCTCTGCATTAAACACAAAGTGCCTGAACAGATTATCAAACCAGACAGATGCCTTTGACACATCAACCGGCTCATCATTTAAAAAAAGATTGGTTGCCTCTTTATTGGGATCGTCATAGCGTATATTCCAACGGTCTAAATATCTGTAAATAAGCGAAAAACGCAATGGAAGGTATTTTAATCGCTTAGCCAGCGCTGCCTGCATTTCGAATGGAATGGGCTCCCGGCTACTACCTTCATACGTTGTCAGCTGCCCGCCGATATTGCGCATAAGCAGGGTTGCAGTGAATCCCTTGGCGGTATCTGCATAGAAAATCCCCAGATCGCCGGCCAACCCGAGCGACTGATAAGACTCCAATTGAGACAAGATGAAACGAGCGTTACCGCCCACGCGCAGCCGCTCGTTGATAGGCCGCCCGGCGCCCACCAACAGCGCATATTCATTGGCAGCAAAACTTCCCTCTTCCTCCCCCAGTTCGTTCGTTCTTGTAAAATCCCCGTAATCAACGTACTGAATCGACGTATGCAAACTTGTTTTCCAGCCATCAGGCTGCAGCCCTAGTGCCGCATAACCATGACTAATACCTGCCAAATGGAAAGAATGACTGAAGCTGAGCTGCCCTCCCATCGAGGGATTTAACAAGGCGGGATTGAGCGCAGCCAGCGCAACATCATCATCTGCCACTGCAATATGCGAAGCACCGAGCGCTGCTACCCTGGCCGATGGGGTCAGGTTGAGAAAGGAATACGTGTAACCACCACCTACCTGAGACATGAGCAACCGACCGTACCCTGGTAACATCAACCACAAAATTGCCGAAAACCGTATTATCTGCTTCATAATCGCACTATTCTGGCGACTTCATATCGCCCGTTGAAGACCAGCTGGTCCGACATCTTCCCTCTTCACACAACATTGTACGAACATGTTGCCCCTCCTCATTGTACAGTTTCAACTCTCCGTGCTCATTGTCCCCATTGAGATAGCTCCCCTCGGCTTTGATATTACCGTTAGGATAGTACTGCATAAAGGGCCCATTCTCTTCATTACCCCTAAAATTGACCACCTCACTGATTTGCCCACTCGGATAGTAGCTTATCCACTCACCATCCATTTCATTATTTTTGTACACTCCCTTCTGCATCAGCTTTCCATCCTCATAGTATTCGCGGAAAGGCCCTTCGAAAAGACCAGAGCGATACGTCTCGACAATATGGGTATCCCCGGATTCGTAGTACAAAATCCGCAGTCCCTGCAGACTATCTTCTTCATAGTAAGCTTCTTCTACCAATGTTCCCCCGGGAGCAATCCGCGCATACAAACCCTGGCGCTGTTTATTGTCCTTACGTCGCTGAATCCGGATAGTGTAGCCGTACTCATCCACCGTATCTACTGTCTCCAATAATCTCTCCGGTGAGGGCGAGGAACAGCTGACCAGCAACCATACGACGAAGGACAGCAGGAAGATGACATAGGTACTTATCCTCATAACAGCATTTATTTTCGCAGCATTTACAATAATCTGACGGCAGTTGCGGGTATTAGATTGTACGAGAGAGACCAAATACTCCATAAACCCATGCATACCTTTTTGTCCTGCAACCCCTCTTACCATCGCAAGGATAGCTCCAGGCAAATACGTATAAGCTGGCAACTTTTTCCGGCAAACCCGCTCCGGCAAATATATAAAATAAACGCTGTAGCGTGCGCCCAATTGTTACTTAACAGTAGTCAGCCAGCAATAGAAGACTAACCCTGCCCGTCATGTGTCGGGTACATGCTATACATTACAGCTGCCTTTTACCCGTGTTTATACTTGGTTACCGAGGGAGCCTCAGCCTTTGCTGCTATGGACGCGCACGCGTTGTTGCTACGTACAAGATCAACGGCTGATTGACGAAAACAGAGCGCTCGCGCAATCCGTTCCATTCCATAATATCATCGACAGAGCAGCGGAAATACTGTGCGATAGTTTCAATACGATCACCGGATCTGACGACATAGCTGGTATTGGTCACAGATGAATTTCGAATGGGGTTAGTAATATCAGCAGCCCGCTGGGACAGATAGGCAGTGAGCGAACGGGAAGGAATAACTAAAAAATGCCCTTGCGGATTGGCGGGAATACGGCCATTGAGGTAGCCGGGATTGAGATACCGAATCATTTTTGCATCTACCTCAATATTACTGGCCAGTTGGTCAAGCTGCAAGCCGCTATAGATTTTAAAAACCCGGGTGTCCTGCACATCCATGGAAGGATAAGCCGGATTAATATTGTGATGTTCGTGGAAATTATACAGGTAGGCTGCCGCTAAAAAAGCAGGTACATACTTACGCGTTTCATAGGGAAGATACCGACTGACCTCCTGATAATCGTGGCAGCCTGCCTGGATGATGGCCTGACGGACGCGGGCAGATCCGGCATTGTATGCAGCCAGTACCAGGCCCCAATCACCAAATTGCTGAAAAAGATCCAGCATCATTTTGGCAGCTGCTTCGGTGGACTTGTAGGTGCTTAGCCTTTCATCGAGCTCAGCATTGACTGTGAGTCCGTACAAGCGGGCCGTATTGGGGACGAACTGCCAAAGGCCGGCAGCTCCTGCCGAAGAAGTTACCCGAGACCGAAGACCCGACTCTATCATGGGCATGTACTTTAAAGCATCAGGAAGGTTGTATAACTTCAGATAGTGCTCAAAAACAGGGAAGTACTCGGTAGTGCGGCCAATGAGCGCCTCTGTTTCACGGGTTCCCTCCAGCACATACTGCTGTATCAGCGAGCGAACTTCCGGTGAATACCGATAACTGAAGGGGATGCTGAGGCTGTATAGACGGTCTGATAAGATTTCGTCGGACAGAGCCTCTGGGGAAACCTCCCGATTGGACGAAGAAGCGCCAAGGGGGTTACTGCTTACGGCTAACAGCGGCAGTGTGAGGAATGTGCACAGCAACATTCCAAGGAATGGAATAGATTTCATCAGTCTCTTTTTGTTCATGGGAGCAGACATGTACTAGTGGCAACATACCACCGTCACTGTCTGCTAAATCAGCTGAAACAAGGCCCAATGCCATTGGTCAACTACGCTAATCGAGCAATAGATTTTACAAAGGTAATGGCATCTTGCAAGATTGTCAAGCCTTTACACAAACCACACTTCCAAAGACAGAGGAACAATCTCTTTGATAAAAACGACAATTATATGCCTTCATAAGTGTCTTTCCCATCTTTTTGGTTGCCAACCAGACATAAAACCATCTTTAGTAAGCGTATAACGCAATAGTCGGTATAATATTTTTAACCAAAAGACTGATTTTGAGAGACTAATTTTTTTCGCCACACACTATCGCTTACACTTACAATCCGTTAGACGGTTTTTTTGCAAAATAAAAGGGCCAGCCCTCAACAGGCTGGCCCGACGTAATCCCATTCCACTGGTGAATACACCTGTATAAATGGAGCACTATATATAACCCGAAATCACAACTTACTCGAGAATCACCATCTTCTTGGTATCGGTATACTTACCTGTAGCCAACTGATAGTATAGCATTCCTCTGGCTTTGACATCTGCAGCATCCACCAGAATCTGGTTGTAGCCTGCTACGAAGTAACGGTCATACTGCATAACCACTTTACCATGAGTATCATAAATGGTAAATGTCACTTCGGAAGACTCTGGCAGAAAGAAGCCAATGACCGTCTGGTCACCAAATGGATTGGGCCGATTCTGCTCGAGGACGAAAGCATGTTGGTTCTCTTCTCCCGGGACAAAAGTCAGACCAAGAGCCACTGTTTGCAAGGCTTCATCGTAAGCTTCTGCTGTGGTTACCCGGGAAGTAATCCCCATCACCTCGCTCAGTCTGCCAGCCTGTTTCGCACGGAATACCAAGGTAAGCCATGGTTTATCACCGGCTGCCTGCGCCACTCCCCGACTGGCATTCCAGCTAACTGTAAGGATTCCCTCATCAGCCTTACTGCTGCTAAGGTGTTCTTCCTGTATGTTGCCCCAATTAATATCATTGAGTGACAGCTGAGCAGGATCAAACTGGAATGTGAATTGCAATCCCTCAACTACTGCATCGGCTTCAGCCTGTGCAATAGTAACTTCTACCTTATCGCCACTCTTAAAATACTGTTCATCCGTTTGCAGGTAAAAAACCTCCCCTGCTGTTCTTTCTTCTACCCCCTCCTGCACATTCGTGGTGGCTGAACCATTGACATCCCCGACTTTGATGGCAATAAAATGCCCATCCGTATAACTGCCAGTAAAAGCAGGGATATTGATTACCTCAGGAATTGCCTGTGCAAAAGGATTTGAACTATTGGGGAATGAATAGTCCTGATCTACAAACCGCCAGCTTGTATTGTTGGGAAAAGTAGCAGCATCTCCCAGAATCATGCGGCGCATGTGCACCAGATCAAGGGTTGTCACAGACTGGCTCCGGTTGACATCTGCCGCGATGATCCGGTATGGTGACGTCAGGTACTGAATCCCGAGAATATGCTTGGCTGTCATTACTATATCTAGTGTTGACACGCCGTTGCTCCAGTCAAGATTGCAGCGAGGCGTTATCTGATAGGCCTGGCCAGTGGTAGCTGCCAATGAATACAAGCCCGTGGCAGGCGTTATACTCATATGCTGTGGTGACATAGCAGCGGTGGGATACACCTCAACACCTGCCAGCGGCTGTCCTGCCTCTGTCGTAACTAAACCTGTGACCTGACCGATGACCGGGTTGTCGGGTGGTAAACCTAGGCAAAGCCCACTTAGGTCTGTTACCAATATATTGGCATCACAATAGCCATAGTTAGGTCCTCCCACGCTACCGTTGGGTTGTTCTGCGTACGGATTATTGGCTGCGTCCCAGGTATATATTCTCACCGGCAACACACCCAGATCTGCACAAGTAACCACCAGTGCCTGCTGTGCAGGTGTTGGAATCACCTCTCCCGACATGATATCTGCAGTGCGGAAGACGCTGTAGCGAAGCGCTCCGCTACAATCAAACGGATTGGTATTGACGTAGCTTCCAATGGTAACAAAACCCGCTGACAGGTCAAAAATACCATCTCCGTCGGCATCTGTACCCGGAGGCAGTGTAGCCAGGTTGACGGTCAGGCCGGCAGCACAGAAGGTAGAAGGCAGTGTACAGTCAATGACTTCAAAATCAACCAGTGTTTGCGTTGTGTTACCACAAAAATCGCGAACCCTGAGCCTGAACCTGTGGTTGCCAACAGGATAACTTCCCCGCAACTGATAGTTGGGAAAGAACCCCTGCAGCGCCTGATTCGTCACCACACCATCGTATATACCATTGGCATTCAGGTCTATTTCTACGGTGACAACCGGAGGATTGGCCGAACAATCGTCTACTACCACAAATGGCAGGGAGACCAGTGCATTGCACGACTGATTGTCCTGCGTACAGAAAGGCAGGGCTTCGTCCAGCAGTATTTGTGGTCCTGCCAGGTCCATCACCTTAATCACCTGCGTATATTTCCAGTATCCTCTGTTGGGCAATGTCTGCCAGTATCCCATGGGATTGGTAGCACCGCCACAAGAGATTCCCCGACTTCCGGCAAAGGGCAAATTATTGGATTCGTTGTTATCTCTGTCCAAATAAGTTATCTGATTAGGACGCCGGACTACCCATACATCTGTCTCCCCTGCATGGCCGTTGCAGTCGGGATCTCTCGATACGATGTACGGATCAGAGATACCATCATACTCACACCAGTTGATCACACTGTAGGTACGGAAAATTTTGAAGCAAACGCCCCCGGCTTCCGGGATATCATATCGCTGATCTACATGACTGATAGCCACCATATCACAACCATAGTTGCGCGTAAAGAGGGTATCGGCGGCTACCGCCGCGCAGTCTCCCACAACATCTCGCGGAAACTTAATCTCGTAATGTGTATTGCCTGTGAAAGTGATTACCTGCTCACACGGATCCGACTCATTGCCAGCACCATCTTCTCCTTTGAATATGCGCTTGATTGTACCTGTACCACATTCATCCCGATTGATGACGGGGCTAAGTTCAAGAATAGTTGCGCCCGAGCAGTCGTCCAGCACTTCAGCCATACCAAACAACGCCTGCAGCTGTGGCATACTATCGGCTATAAACAGCGTTGGCAGTGCATTACATGATATAAATACCGGTGGCGGCGCCACACAGGTCGGCGCTACATAATCAAGCACAACTACCTGAGTGGCACACATATTGCGATTACCTCCGGGGTCACTGACCCGCAGCTGTACCGGAATCGTCTGTCCTACCTCACAGCAACTAAAAGTGACCGTACTACCCCAGTCGGTAAGTGCTGCGGGTACTTCCTGACAAGTGGCGGGATTATAGCCAACCATTCGCCTGACCTCCATCTGTAAGTTGCCACAGTTGTCGGTACTGCCTTCATCAATATCTACAGCGCGCAATACGCCAATCCCATTGCCCCCCAGAGACACCTGCACTAAATCGTCACAGATCGCTGTCGGTGGTGCCGTATCAGTAACCACAAACGGACAGGTCTGGGTAGCTACATTGCCACAATGATCCGTCGCTCTGTACCTGAACCAGTGCCTCCCGGCAGGAATACCTGACACGATGCGGCTGCTTGCATTGGCAGGAATAGTAGCCAATACCCGAATAATGGTATCATGGCCTATTGTCACCCCAAATGGATTCAATATTGGCCTCAGTTCCTGCGTAATTACTTCTGTTACAACACTAAAACTTGAGCAGTTGTCAGAAACCGTTGCCGTAGGGACCGACAAGGTAGCTGCACACAGGCTGGCGGTGGTTGCATACCGCAGGGTATCCGGAAATCCGTCCTGATTGGCGTCAGGTGCGCTGCAATGAATAACCGGTGGTTGCAGATCTGCAATGCGGATAATCTGATCGTAAGTAGTCACGACCCCCGTCTGACAGTTATCATAGATTACCCAGCGCCGGATGAACTGGTATGAACCTTCGCATGTATTCACTCTTGCCTGATCCGTATAGCTTGCCAGCATATTACCATATACACCATTGATTTCGTACACGCCAAAAGCAGTGATGATTAGCGGATAGCCCGTAACAGCAGGATGCGGATTGCCGCTGGCCAGCTGCTGATAACTACCATTGCAAGGAAGTATGAGCGTCTTAGGTGGCAAGGATACATTTTCAATTTTGATCGGCGGCAACACAATTTCCTGAGTACATTGGGCCATATTATTGGACTGATCTAAGGCTGTGAAGGTTCGTACAATACGCGCAGTACCGCACAGGCCACCCTGAGTTACCTGATCTGTGAAAGTTACCTGTGGATTGGGGAGACAGCCATCCGCCACCAATGGAGCCCCTGTCCAAGGCAGACTCTGTACGTTGTTGACAAATAAAGCGGAGCTGTTGCAGTATACGGGCAAGGCCAACTGTACCCATTGTGGCGTGATACCAGTGACCTGCCCGTTGCCATTGCTGTACACAGCATATTGGTAGCTTCCCGTACGATTGGCCTCACGCGAAGTAGTCAGCAAGGTGTAAGATGAACCCGCCATAAGCAAAGTAGAAAACCGAACTACAGGCCCCGTGGCCGTGGCAAAATACCCCTCTCCTGGCGGTGCCAACTGCGAACTTCCAACAATATTATGGCAAGGACCCGCAAACGGATTGAATGTTGTCTGGTAAAGCCCAAATGCCGCACCCCCCGCATAAGAAGCCGATAACTCGAAAGTATAAATATCGGTAGCGGTAACTGTGAATTGCTGTAAGTGATAATAATGGATACCACTCAGCTGCCCTACCGAGTTGCTGTAACAGGCGAAATTGGACGGCAAAAATGTGGGCATTGCATTGGTTAGATTGCCACCCATCAGCTGTACTTGGTTGCTGACAATAGCCATATTGGTCAGGCTTACACAGTTGAGCTGCGGCGGGGTGATATCAAAAACCCGTATACTGCCAGTGCCCACCAATGAACCATTGACCGAGATAACCTGCAGATTTAATGTTTGACCCACATAATATTCTGTCACCAGGTTGCCGATTGGCTGTCCTTGGTTATTGTATACTGTCACGACGAAATCATCGAGACAGGGATAGTAACCCTCCATGACCATCTCGGGTGTAATAAGCGCCTCACAGTCAGCATCTAGCGTCACATTAATCTGGCTGTTGACTGCCGTACTTGGCTGATGAGGTACCACTACAGCCTTGCTTATTTGCACTGAACAAGCCGGATCTGCCGTGTTATTGGGCGTACCCGTACCTGCATTGAAAGTATAGGCCACCATGTGCGCTCCGGGCCCTAGTGCCAAAGGATTGAAGATTGTTGCCGGAACACCATTGATGGTAAAACTACCACTACCTTGTGCCCCGTTGGCACTGGCTGAAAGAATCACTGGCAGGCTGGAGATACATACGGTATCTGGTAGTCCCACAAACTGTACATTGGGATAATGACACATATTGCCAATGGTGAGCGTAGTGCTCCCATTGCTGGCCGACAGGCTAAATCCCTGCCCTGTAATATGCCTACCTGCAAGGCGGTAAACCCCCGGGCTAATTTCCGAGAATACCGTTCCCAGCGTCACTGGCAAAGGAGCTGCCGGCGGTGCCGGGCTGGCAGACTGAAAAAAACCCGTGACGGCGCTCACCGTCCACGTGGCTCCGGCTGGGCCGGCAATGGTAATTTGCTCGCTGAACTGTCCGTTCGCAAGCGTGGTAGCGTTGTTGAGGCAGTTGCAACTGGCAGGCTGTGAAGGCGTAGACCCTAAAAAAATGGTCTGCCCCAGCAGCGGTGGCCAACTCATCACCAGTAGCGACAACGCCAATACATGTGCAATAATTAATTGCTTCCTCGGGCTTATCTTTTCCATACTACTAACGATTTTTGTAAAGAATCTTCCTTGAGACTTTACCGGAATTGATTGACTTCGTTTGCTTTCTCTATGCTCCATTTCATATCAGACAGTTTCGCAGCCCAATAGAAAGCATGCTGAGCAATCAATGCACAGACATCCTGCACGGTCGTCAAAGTCATCCTGCTCCGACGCCGGCAGCTACGATTAACTTACTGATACGGGTCTCATCTTCTGTTCCCAAAGACCATGCCAAATTTATTTTTACCTTCTTTTTTCTTCTCTTATATTCCCTATCCTTTTATTTTTTTCCCCAAAAACCCTTGCTGCACTTTAGCGACAGCAAAAAAATAAAATATTTTTTTAGTATCCATGAAACCAAAGGGAGGTCAAAATCGTTTACTTAGTGTATTTTTAACACCAACAAGCCTCTGCCAAATGACCGAAGAGAGTGCACGCTCCTGTGCACCACCAACAAATGCTATTTCGGATACTCAAAAAACCAAGTGTTATGAATCATGTACTGCAACTGCGCCTACGCGCAATGACTTTGCTGTTGCTGCTCTTTGTGGTCATGGGCGCAGCAATACCTGCCAAGGCACTACCCGTGCTGACGGTTAGTCCTCTGAGTGGCACGCAAAAGATGGCCATTCGTCTGACAGGTCTCCACACGAGCGGCCAATTGCGGGTGACGGATACCGAAGGGGGAATACTTTACGAGGAAACCGTCACAGCAGGCAGTAGCTACCAAAAAGTACTCAATCTGCAGGGATTGTTTCCAGGGCGGTATGCGCTGAACATTGATACCGGCCAAGAGGAGATCGTTCAGCCATTTACCATTACACGGTCTGGCCTGCACTGTGATCCGGCAGCCTGCAGAACATTTCAGGCCCCCGATGTGAAAGTTCAGGGACGCTTTCTGGAGGTAAACTGGCTGCTCTCCGGGCAGGAGAAAGTACTTATCCAATTGCAGCGTGCAGCTGGAGATATTGTGTACGAAACCTATATAGCTGCTGGTGATCAGCGCCTTGCGCGCAAATTCGATCTGACGTCTCTACCCGTCGGCAATTATATTCTTAGCCTTTCGCAGCAGGGTAAGTCGTGGACCCAAGCTGTTAACTTGCAATAATTCGGTGGTTACCCCAAAAAGCCTTCGTGCTTGTATTGAGCCTGCTCCGCAAGGATGCAGGCTTTTTTTATGAAAAAAAAATCAGCGGCTGATGATAAATTTAGTCAGCACATTATTTTTCCCCGATGTGAGCCGCAAGAAATAAGCCCCCTGCGGCAGGTTGGCGACATTGAGCTGGTGCTTTTTTTCAGAAAAATAAGGCACGCGCACGCGCTCTGCGCGCAGCTGGCGGCCATAGACATCAAATACAGCAAGCTCTAGTGGTGCATAATCTGCCGTTTCGTAAGTGATGTTCAGGAGATCCTGCGCAGGATTGGGGAAAAGCTTTAGCAATTCAAAATTGCCTGTATTATTTCCACAGGCTTCACGAGCCAATACCATACTGTTAAAAACATTGAGACGCCCGCCAGTGACCGTTCTGTTTTGCAAAGCCGCGACCTGATCAACGCCCTCGAGTATGACGCGGCGCATGAGCCTGGCCGTCTCAGCAGGTTGGCTGCGCAGCTGGGCGGCTAGTTGTTCACAGGGAAGACTGTAGAGCAGCGCAATCGCACCACTGAGATGTGGTGCCGCGGCACTATTGCTGCCAAAAGTACCGTAGCCCGTGGCTCCTTTGGTTGTAAAGCTACCATCGCCAGGAGTGCCAAGATCTATGGAAACAGCCCCGTAAGCCGACGACTGGCTAATGCCATCGGTCTCTGAAGTATTGAGGGTGACAATAAGGTAGTCACTTTCGCAGGTTGAAGGCATATCGCCAAGCAGATCCACATCGTACCGAAAATTGTCTGTTGCTGCCCCGGTAAGAATGCCCACTTCGCCCAAAAGATCATACATCCCCCCCCATACAGGTTGCTGGCTGCAAAAAATACGGCTCTGTCCGAAGGAAGCATTCGTGACTACGACGAGCGCCCCCTCCCGTCCCTCGGATGTATTGTACCTTCTGCGTTGCTCAATAACGTAATCGTAGGCTTCGATGATTTGGGGTACTTCCCGCACATTGAGTAGCATAATCTTGACATGCCAGTTAATCCCTGCAACGCCCGTATTGTTGTTGCCACTCGCCCCCATGATACCCGCAACAGACTGGCCATGACTTGTATATATATTATGTACAGGACCGTTGCCCACAAAATTCCAGCCTTGGTAGTCATCGATATAGCCATTATTATCATTGTCCAGTCCATCACCTGGAATTTCGCCATTGTTGCGCCAAATATTGGCCGAAAGATCAGGATGGGCTGGTTCAAAACCATTGTCGAGCAATGCAATAACAATCGTATCGCCCAATGCGGTCAGCCCCCCGGTTGTCTCTTCCCATACCGCTGGTACGGCAATTTTTTCGAGTGTCCACTGATTGATAAATTCCGGGTCATTGGGTGAGGAGCGAAAATCGAGTGGAAAATGGAGCTGAGCCGACTCGACTATAGACTGATCTAGCAACCAGTCCAGTACTGCCTGTTCTTCACCGGCGGTAGTAGTAAAAAGGTGAATATTAAATTGCCTGCTCAAGCTGCGACTTAGGCTGAGGTGCCATGTATGGTTGCGTGCTATCGGCAGGAGAGCTGCCGGATCTTCACCAGCCTTCAGCCGGACGATAAGCTCTCCGGTAATATGGACGGGTGTCTGTTGTGCCTGAAGAGGCAACACACAGACTAAGATGACGATACCGATAAGAGAAGCCAGTAATCTCATTATTGCGTTGTTTTGTAGCGGGTAGCCGCGTGGTAGCATGATTGCAGATAAGCAGCAGCAGATAAAAGCCTGCTTCCGTACCAGGAAAACGCCGCTCCGTCGACCAACAGTACACGCGCATGTCGACAGACAGCCTGTATTTCTGATACGTGTTTGCCTGTAAAAGGATAAGGCTCCGAGGACAACAGCACCACCTCGGGTGCTGCGGATGCCAACTCAGCCGCAGTCAGTGCAGGATACCGCTGCTGATCACCAAAAACATTGATGAATCCGGCGCGGCGCATCATATCATCAATGAATGTATTGGCAGCAGCGACCATATAAGGCTCACGCCATATTAGGTAGGCAGCGCTGACGGGCCTTGGCTGGGCAATCTCGCCGAATACCCTGCTAATTTCTTCTGTCAGCACCTTGGCCTGTTCGGACCGATCGCATACTTCGCCGAGTCGCAGTATCATATCCTGTGCGTCGGAAAGCGTATAAATATCACTTAACCAGACGGGATACCGGGCTGACAACCGTTCTATCTGTTCTTGGTCATTCTCTTCCCGATTGCCGATGATCAACGCAGGATGCAGATCTTCAACGGCAGAAAATCGAAGCTGCTTGGTACCTCCTACCCGTTTTTTACTACTGAACCATGCAGCCGGATGCGTACAAAAACGCGTAATTCCCACAACCTCTTCATCCAGTGCCAGCCACGCCAACAGCTCTGTTTGAGAGGGAACCAATGAAATGATACGTTTGGGCGGAAAGGCAAAGGAAACCGACCGCCCCAGCTGATCGATGACTGTTTTCATACAGCAAGTTTACGCAATTGCGCTTATTGATACAACAAACCCATTGCAGTAAACTTTCGGAGCTCCTGCCAGCGATTGGCTTATAAGCAAAAGAAGAGACGCAGGCTGTGGGATACCGCCTTGGCAAACAATCGCAGTTGTCTACTTGCTTTTTGCTGTCCTCGGGTCATACCCCACATTGATATTTATCCAGATGGAACGCGCCAGCCTGAAAATATATACAAATAAAACCGCCAATACCGTCAGCAGCAGTGCGAAGCTACCCAGGAGGCCGACATCCAACACCCAATGCACAAAAAAGACAAAGCCGAGACAGAAAAAACCCGTAAAAATGTAAGAAATAAACATGGCTCCGTAGTAATAGCCCGGCTCGGGCTCAAGATCCAGATCACAGTGGTCACATCGTTCCTTCATGTCAAAGGGCTTAACAAAGCTGAAACTGCCGTGCTCAAACATATCAGCGCTGTGGCAGCGTGGACACTTGATACCGAAGATACTGTAGAGTTTGCTGCCTTTTCCAAAAATTGCCATACTTGTCGCTTATTGTTTCCGGCAAAGTTACTTTCTTTTATGAAAAGGCCTTCATATATACTTATGATTCAAACTGACAATTTTCGATACACTCAACGATGCGCAGAACACCCCTTTCTTTGAGCGAATAGTACATGCTGCGACCCTCCCGTTCGACCTGTAAAATTCCGTTGGTGCGCATATTCTGCAAGTGGTGGGACACCAATGACTGTTCAGCAGCCAGATAATCACAGATTTCGCTCACCATGACGCGCTCATTTTTATCCAACAACTGAATGATGGCCAAGCGCAGTGGGTGTGCAATTACCTTTAGGACTGCAGCGATATGCTTGAGCTTCTCAGGCGAATGGATTACACTTATTTTATCTGCCGTATCCAGCTGCATTTAGTAATAGTTAAGTAGCGGTAAAAATTAATTGAGGCTGTCACTGAATGCTCTTGGGTGGCTGTCGCCACCCAAGAGCATTCATTATTTTATTTCGCAAAAAAAGGTAACGAAATATTTACGAGACAATTTCATAACAATCCCCCTCCTCTTGGGTTCATCCTTTAGGTCAAGGTCACACAAAATTATATAAATTCAATAGGAAAACACATCTTAGCCAAAAATACACCTCCGATGGTCTCCATCGTAGCGGCAATAAGACAACTATCTAGTCGAGTAGCTGGTCCATTTTATCAGTGAGTTGGGGTGTAAGCCCACAATTTTTAAAAAACAATGCAGGTAGTGCCGCCAAATAGCCACTACTAGCATTGGTGAGCACGCATATTCCCAGTTGTTTTTCGGGGCAATAAGCGAGCTCAGTGCGATACCCGTTGACAAATCCGCCATGATAAGCGATGGTAATGGGCGGAATATGTACAACACGCATTCCCAGGCCGTAGCCTGCGGCCGTATAAGGAGCCCAGCGTCGTGCACTTGATTCGCCGGGCAGAAAAGGTACCTGGATGCACGTCATTTCCTCAAGTGTGGCCGGCGGTACGATATCAGGCCGAAACCCCTGCAGGGCGGCCAGCCAGACGCCCATATCGCTGATACTGGCATTTTGCCCTGCGGCGGCCGATGCACTGTAATACTTAGCGGACAGCGGAATCCTGTAGCTGCCCGTAGCCGTCAGGTGATGCGGCCAGGCAAGATTATCGGAAGCGAGCAGTGGTTTGAGTCCGGAACTGGCATCCTTCATGCCGAGAGGTCCGAACAGCTTTCTGTCCAGCAGGTTGTCGTAACTAAGCCCGCTCACTACCTCTATCACCTCTGCCGCCATACAGTACACTACATTCTGATAGTTGTAGTATACACCCGGCGGATGCGACAGTGCCACTTGCCCGAGATCCTTTCGTATCGCGCGGTAATCCTCCCCCCGGTTGAGACGATTGGAAAAAGTTTGGTATGGAAAGCCTGATGCCTGACTTAGGATATGCCTGACTTGCAATTTGTCACGGGCATCTGTTGGATACTGAGGCTGAAAATCCTGTATATACTGGCCGACTTCCGCAGACCAGCCAACCTTCTTCTCCCGCACAAGCTGCCCCAGCAAAACGGGTGTAAAATTTTTGGATAAACTGGCCAGCCGAAAGCGGGTATGCACATCTATACTGTCTTCAGGCAAATTCACATCCTTGAGTCCTCTCGTATCCATCCAGACTACCTGTCCGGATTTCACCACCACAGCGGCCAGCCCCGGCAGCTGTTCTTTATCCATTAGCTTACCAATATCGCGTTCTAGTGCGTGCAAGGCTACCTGCAGGGCCGAATCTGAAAGGCTCTGATCAACAGCGGGTGTACCCGGACTAATCTCCTGCAAAGCCTTTTCGGCGGGAGCGCAGGCGCTAAGCACAAAAGCAGTGAACATCACCACCCATAGGCCGCAAGTGGAAAGTGCGTATGGTATTTTCAAAAGACCGTTATTAGCTTCGGGCCCAAGACCAGTAAGCCCACCAATACCGCTGCCATGGCACACACCAATACGGCCCCGGCTGCCGCATCTTTGGCTTTACCAGCTAAAGGATGATAATCAGGCGAAACAAGATCTGTCAGGTATTCCAACGCAGAATTAAACAACTCTGCAGCGAGAACCATCCCCATACAAATCAGTATCAGCGCCCACTCTGTTGGACTTAATGGCAACAAGGAAGCAACCAGCAGCACTAGCAGCATTATGACCACATGAATCTGCATATTGGCCTGATGCCTTACCACTTCCGCAATTCCTTTAAAAGCATATACAAAACTGCGCAATCGGTCTTTGAGCATGACGTAAGAGTATTATGGCCTAATCAACCTAAATAGTATCTCCTCTGAGTTTGCGGAAGCGCTTCCGTGCCTCGACAGCAAAGGTACTGGAGGAGTAATCAACAAAAATTTTCTCATACAACTCCATAGCCTTATCTGTATTACCCAGTTGTTGTTCATAGAGTGCAGCGAGGTTAAACAAGGCATTGTCGGCGCGAATATCCTTAGGAAAACCATCAACCACTTGCTGAAAAAAGCCTGCAGCAGCTTCATAATGCCGCTGTTTCAGCTCTATAGTACCCCGCAGGTACAGAACATCATCCTGCAGACTATGCTCGGGGAAAGCAGCAAGCAAGCTGTCCAATTTGCCTGTTGCCGCTGAAAATCGGTTCTGGAAGGCCAGCCATTCGGCTTCAGCATACATGCCCAGGGCGACATCGCTGGTATCGAGCCCCATATTGTCCATAATAAAAATCGAGAGATCCAGTGCGTCATTGGCAATCAGCTTGGAGGTTGAAGCCTTCAACACATCGAACTGTGCCTGCGCCCACTGAAAATCTTTGGTAAAGTATGACAAGCGGGCATTGCGAAAACGCGCTTCATGCCCCAGTGCATCCTCTTTGAAAGCCTTATCCACCTGAGAGTACAACAGCGTTGCCTCCCATATTTCCCCCTGCATGAGATGATAGTCTCCCAGATTGAGCTTGGCCTGCGCTTTCAGTATTGGATCCACCAAACCTGGCAGGTTGATCAGCGAGTCCAGCAATGCAATGGCTCTGCCACCATTGAACAGGTACATGGCTTCCAACTCGGCCAATTCGAACATTATAGCTGCTGTGGAGCCATTTTTGCCAAATTCCGTAAGAAAAAAGTCGTATTGCCCTTCCAGCACAACCAGCTCCTCTTTGGTAAAGCTATACCCCTCGGTGAGTTTTAGTCTGCGATTGCGGAGTCCCTCTCTTTTAGCGTCGAGATACAAAGTAGAGCCCGCGCCTTTTACATCCACTATATAATCAAAAGCAGCTATAGCAGCATCGTACTCCTTATCCGTGCTAGCCATAAGGCCGAGCTGATAAACGCGGTTGCCATTTTCATTGAGGCGTGCATCCAGCGCTCGCTGCTGGCGCAGGGCGTTGCGGTAATCCTTCCGCTGTATAAAAATCCAGGCGAGCAATTCCGGATAAAGAGTATTATTATCATCGGCATTAATCCGGAGGTAAAGCTGTCGCTGTAGTTCTTCATAATCTTCGACGCTGAAGAACCGCTGAAAAATAGTTTGTAGCTGGGTAATCCTTTCGGGGTTATCGGTAATGGCATTCAGATAGTTTTCGACCATTTTAGGTGTTTCACCCATGCGTCGGTACAGTTCAGCCATATTGTAGGCAAACACCCGGTTGTCTTTCAGCAGAGCAGCTCCTTTTTCATAGGCAGCTACTGCCAGATCATATTTTGCCAGATTAATGAAAGCGTTGGCCAGTACTGTTACGGAATACTGGTCAGGGGTAAGTTTTTCAATAGCCAGGGCATACTGCCGGCTAGCCTCTGCGTCCTGATACAGTCGCTCAAGTAGCTGTCCCTGCATCACGTAGAGCGTAGGGTTGTCCGGAAACCGGCGCAACTGTCGTTTCACCGTTTCTACGCCCTCCTCGTACTGTTTGAGTGCGATCAGACACTCAACGTATCGATTAAAAAAATAATCGTTGGATGAATTTTGTTGATAAAGGCGGTTGTAGGTATCTGCCGCTTTTTCGTATTCCCCGTTCTGGAAATATTGTTGTGCCAGGCGGGCGTCCTGCGCGTACAAGCCGCTACCGAGCAGCAGCAGCGACAGTAGCAGCAATATACGATGAATCATAGCGAACAGAGATTGATGATATGAACAGATAAACTTACCGATAAATGTGAAAACGCAGAAAAAAATAAAAATGTTTTCTCCAAACAGTCATCGATGTATACAAAGCAAGAACGGCTAAACCTGGCAATAACACCAGATTTAGCCGTTGATGCGTGTGGGCGCAATTGACTAGCCCTCGAGCTTAAACTTGACAGGCAAGTTGAACTGCACGCGAACGGGGCGACCACGCTGCTTACCTGGTGTCCAACGGAGATTTTCCGTATTCATCAGGTTTACTACGCGAAGTGCTTCCTCACCACACTGCGCACCGATATCGCGTACTACGCGGGCATCGGTTACGCGGCCATCCCTTTCAACTACGAAAGTCACTACCACCGTACCCTCAACGCCGTTTTCACGAGCGATTGCCGGATACTTGATGTTTTTGTAAATGAACTTCAGCAGCTCCTGGTTGGCACAATTTTTCTTCTCCTCGTCGGTAGACAAGTCTTCGCAACCGGGGAAGCGAGGCATTTGCTCCACCACCTTGAAGATTTCTTCTACCTCCGGCTCTGGTGGCGGCGGCGGTGGTGGTGGCGGTGGTGGTGGCGGACCAGCAGGAGGCGCGGTGTACGACTCCTGTTCGTCAGCACTGTTGTCTGTAAAATCCTCCGGTTCCTCCAGAATTTCTTCATCCGGAACCGCTTCAATTACAGGCGGCGGCGGTGGTGGTGGCGGTGGCGGCGGCTCGGCAGTCCGTGGCGGCTCGATCTCGATATCATCATCAAGCTCAAGCGCCCCTTCGGGGATAATTACTTTCTCCTCGTAGATCGTCCAGCCGAATGAGATTACCGTGATCGCCAGTACCAACACCAGTCCCAAGTTAAAGAATGTACCACTGAGCTTGAAAGCATCAACACCTTCATACTTCGTACGATTCTTTATCAGTGACTTTTCACTCTGAGCGTATGCACCTGACATACCCTCCTGCGCGCGCTTGGCAAAAGCTGCCCTCATCACCCGGATTAATCCGACTATGCCAACAACAACCCCCAGCAGGCTCCATAGCAATACACTACTCGTGAACTCCATACTGAATGGTTTATGTATAAAAAAAATAGTATACAACACAAGCTGCAAAAAGCGCTCCGCACGTATTGGCAGCGATATCAGCCAGCTCAAAGGAGCGACCTGTTTCGCAATATACACTGCTGATTACCTGAAGGCATTCCAGCATTGCACCATAAGTGATACTCAGCGCAGTCACTACTGCCAGTCGTCGGAAGGCAAAATAAGCCAAAACCACCAGCACAGCATACATGAACGCGTGAACCAGCTTATCGATTCCTTCAAAGAGACTCACTTTAGGGACTGTACTTCCCGGCATCAAAGAAAGACCGGCAATTAACACCCCCCAAACGCCCAAAGAAAAAATATTTAAGCGCCTTTTACTCCAAAGATGCAAGGAAATATCATTTTGGTGGGCAAACTTAGAAAAAAATGTCCACAATGAAAATATTCCTGCTGAAAAATTAGCCTACAAGCTCGCGATAAGCCTTGGCATCCATAAGCCCGTTGAGCTGTGCCGTATCTGCAAGGCTAATCTTGACGATCCAACCCTCTCCGTAAGGATCGCGATTGACCAATGTCGGATCATCTCCGTCACCCTCACTCAGTTGCAGGTTAAACTCGAGGATTTTACCAGTTACAGGCATAAACAACTCCGAGGTAGTTTTGACTGCCTCGACCGTACCAAAAACATCACCCTGCGCCAGTTCATCGCCCACCGTATCAACTTCGATGTAGACCAGCTCATCGAGCTCTTTCTGCGCAAAATCTGTAATTCCTACATAGGCGACACCGCCATCTTCGACTCTAATCCACTCATGCTCTGGCGTGTAGAGCAAATTTTCAGGAAAATTCATACCTTTTGAGTTTAATGTACGGAGGTTCCCACCGGCGGTTAGGAAGCCAGCGGGAACCTCAGCGAGTATAATAAAAAGTAATCCTTGACATATACTGCATGCAGCAGCCCGGGGCTTATCCCGCTGTCTGTTGCTTAGCCAAAAAAGCCTTTGCCCAATCTGTTGTAATTGACTTAGGCCGCTCCAGCGGCATACCAAGCGCACGAGACCAACAGGTAGCTGCCAGCACACCCAGAGCGCGCGATACACCAAACAACACCGTGTAGAAACCTGATTCGGTAAGTCCGAAATGAATCAACAGTGCTCCCGAGTGGGCATCCACATTAGGCCAGGGATTCTTGACCTTACCAAGTTGCTGTAAGATGCCGGGTACTACCTCGAATACATTCCAGACTACATTTACAATTGGGCTGTTGGGCAAGTATTGCTCAGCAAACTCCTTCTGTGCCATAAAGCGGGGATCCGGACGACGGAGTACCGCATGGCCATAACCAGGTACTACTTTACCCTCGGCCAGCGTTTTATGCACATAGTCAGCTATCTGCTCCTTGGTAGGCGTTTGGGAGCCAATGGATTCTATCATTTCGTTGAGCCAGTCCACCACTTCTTGGTTGGCGAGACCGTGAAGTGGTCCTGCCAGCGCATTCATAGCTGCAGCGAAAGACAAGTAGGGATCGCTCAGGGTAGAACCTACCAAGTGCATGGTATGTGCGGAGGCATTCCCCCCTTCGTGATCTGCATGGATTGTCAGATACAGGCGCATCAGGCTACCAAAAACCGGATCGGAAAACCCAAGCATGTGGGCAAAATTGCCTGCCCAGTCCAATGCAGGATTGGGCTCAATATGCTGCCCGTTGTGGTAGGTACGACGATAGATATGAGCAGCCACGCGAGGCAGCCTTGCAATCAGGTTCATCGCATCTTCATAAGCAGCATCCCAATAGTCATTTTTGCTCATACCCGCAGCATAGCGGCCGGCAAAAACACTGTCGATCTGCATAGCATTGATGGCAATGCTGAACTGCGTCATCGGATGTGTATTGACATCCAGTGCATTGAGTACAGTCAACGTATGGGCGGGCAAGGTGGCGCGTCGGCGCCACTCATCAGCAAGCCAGTTGGCCTGATCCTCCGTGGGCACCTCCCCTACCAACATCAACCAAAACAAGCCTTCAGGCCTTGGCTGCTGATTGGGTCCGCTCGGCAACAACGACTTCAACTCATCGATTGAGTAGCCCCGAAAGCGGATACCCTCTACAGGATCAAGCGCTGATGTTTCCCAGACCATCATGGGAATGCTCCTCGCACCCCCATAAATTTGCTCAAGCGTGACCTGATCAACAACAGTATCGCCATGCGTTTTCAGCATACCTTTGACCTCATCGCGAAGTGCTGCTGCTTTCTGTATGAACCTTTCTTTTAAGGGATCCATGTATACGTTCGTTATTTTATCGTAAGTAATGTGTTTGTAATCGCTGGGGTAATGCCCGCACAATAAATAACGAACCCAATGCGCGAGCCCATGAATACCGTGAGATAAAGTTAGATGCTTATTTACAATCCACGGATCGACCAGGAAGCCAAAACGGAATTATTTGGAGGCTGACCGAACGAAAGTAAGGTTCGAATTATTGCCAAGGCAACTATTCTCGCCCCAAGAGCAACAGTTCAATCTGTTCTTTGGTTTTGCCTTGTTGCTGCATTTCTTTGATAAAATTGCTGTCTTCTACGCGACGCTGGGTCATTTGCTGGTCAAAGACGGCCAGTTGATCTGCACGGAGCATACGACGGATGGAGCCCTCCGTATTGGTGCGTATAGCACGACGCTTTTGTACCCACAGGCTAAAATCAGATTGCTGCAGGGAAGCTATTTCTTCTACATTGCTGAAGCGGCGCTCTTGGATGCGACGCATTTCTGCCGTTTGCGTCTCATCCAGCTGATAGAGCTGGCGAAGCTTTGCTGTCTCTGCCTCAATACGCTCGGCCTGCGTCTGGGCGCTGAGTAGCTGAGCTGAAAACAGTGTGATGACCAATAAAAGAAAGTGTTTCATAAGCGATTCTTTTGTGGGCGGCAATTTACGACTTTTGAAGATTATTCGGTTGATATGTCGCATATTTGTAGCCTGAAATAAAATGTGCGCGTACCATGCTCATGATACAAAACACGCTTGTAAGCGATGATGTTGTACAAGAACAGTTTAAATGTAACCTGACTGCATGCAAAGGTGCCTGTTGTTGGGAAGGTGATTTTGGCGCTCCTTTGGAGTTGGAAGAATTAGACATACTGAAGGACATATACCCTGCCGTACGGCCTTTTTTGAGTCCTGCCGGCCAGGCAGCCATTGACCGGCAGGGGACAGCGGTGTACTACGAGGACAATGATTCTTTCGGGACACCCCTGATTGACAACGGTCCTTGCGCCTACATGATCAAAGACCGCGACGGCATTGCTAAATGTGGCATCGAACAGGCTCAGCGAGCAGGTGCTATTGGCTTTCTGAAACCTATTTCCTGCCACTTATACCCCATACGGGTCAGCGTTTATCCGCAACACGATTATGAAGTGCTCAACTATGACCGATGGGACATCTGTAAGGCAGCCTGCTCTCTGGGTAAGCAGGAGAAGCTACCCGTTTATGTCTTTCTGAAAGAGGCCATTATCCGTCGATATGGTACTGAGTACTACGATGAGTTGGATGCCGCAGCGGTGGTTTTACTGAAGAGTAACGACGGCAAGGAGGAGCAGGAAGCAGATTATTAGTTTTCCTCCTCCTCAAATATTTCGCCATTGGAGATGCCCAAAGAAGCAATAGCTTTTTCAGAGGCCATTTGTTCAGCGCTCTTTTTATTGTAGTCATCGGCCGTAGCTACCTTTTTACCATCAATCATGACGGCAATCTTGAATCGGTCGCGTCGATCGTGCTTGTAACGGGAGATCAACTTATAAGAAACAGCGTGGCCATTCTTTTGACACCACTCGAGTAGCTGGCTCTTGTAGTTGTCGTCAAAAGTCTCCAGCTCATGGATATCGACATACCTGCGCAGCATACGCCGGACGACGAATGCACGAGTCGATTCATAGCCTCCATCCAGATAGACGGCTCCTACCAGCGCCTCTACCGCATTTCCCAGCATAGACCGACTCAGCCGAGTATTGTTGAATTCGTTGAGCAGCGAATCAAGCCCCATGCTGTCGCCAATCAGGTTGAGCGACTGACGTTTTACAATTTTCGAGCGCATTTTGGTCAGGAAGCCCTCGTCTGCATTGGGATATTTTTTAAACAGATACTCCGCAACAATGGTACCGAGCACAGCATCCCCCAAGTATTCGAGGCGCTCGTTATTCTGCATGGCATATACCTTATCGGAGGGTGTGGACTTGTGGGCAAAAGCAAGCCTGAAAATACGAAGATCAGCCGGCACAAAGCCGATAATCTCTCTTATTCGCCTGACCATAGAGCGATCCGGGGAGAGATAAAAATTATAGCCTTGCCTGATCCAGCGAAATATCAAGGTCTAAGCAGATTGTTGAGACACAAAAGTAGTTATTTCATGCACAGGAAGTGAACGCAAGTGCACTAGGATTCAAATTTTTTGAACACCAGCGAAGCATTATGTCCCCCAAAACCAAATGTATTGCTCAGAGCCACCTTCACAGACCGCTGCTGAGCTTCATTAAACGTGAGATTGAGCCGGCTATCTATCTCAGGATCGTCGGTAAAATGATTGATAGTCGGCGGGACAAACTGCTCCTGGATAGCCAGTATGCAGGCGATAGCCTCTACAGCACCTGCAGCCCCCAGCAAGTGTCCTGTCATTGACTTTGTGGAACTGATATTCATTGCATAGGCATGCTCGCCAAAGACCTTCTGGATAGCTTTCGTTTCGGCAATATCTCCTAACGGCGTAGAAGTGCCGTGCACGTTCACATAGTCGAGCTGATCAAGAGAAAGGCCTGCATCTGCCATAGCAAGCCTCATAACACTGGCTGCCCCCAATCCCTCCGGATGCGGGGCAGTGATGTGGTAAGCATCAGCAGTAGCAGCTGCACCCACTAGTTCAGCGTAAATAGTCGCACCGCGGCGCTTGGCATGCTCCAGCTCTTCGAGTACAATTGCACCCCCGCCCTCACCGAGAACAAAGCCATCGCGATCGCGATCGAATGGGCGGGAGGCCGTCAGATAATCATCGTTGCGCGTTGAGAGAGCCTTCATAGCATTGAACCCGCCCATGCCTGTCTTTGTCACTGCCGCCTCAGAGCCCCCTGTAATAATTACATCGTTGCGCCCCATACGAATAGTATCAAACGCATTGAGGACAGCATGCGAAGCGGAAGCACAAGCAGATACCGTAGCATAGTTGACTCCCCTGAACCCATATTTGATAGAAATATGACCCGCAACGATATCCACAATCAACTTAGGAATCAGAAAAGGATTATAGCGCGGCGTACCATTGCCGAGCGTAAACTCCTCCACCTCTTTTTCCAATGAACGCATCCCCCCTATACCGGAGCCCCAAATAACCCCTACCCTGTCCAGATCCAGCTGCTCGGGTAGGAGACCCGCTGCAGTTATGGCCTCATCAGCAGCCACCATTGCATAGATGGCAAAATTATCAAGCCGCTTGACCTCTTTAGGCTCAATAAAGTCCTCCGCACGAAAATTTTTGATTTCGCAGGCAAAGTGCGTTTTGAAGAGGGTTGCATCGAAGTGCGTAATAAGATTAGCCCCACTCACGCCTTTTTGCAGGCTTTCGAGGTAGGAAGGTATCGTATTGCCGATTGGTGTTAAGGCTCCTAAGCCCGTGACAACAACTCTCCGCATAGCATTATTTGGTTATTGGAAAAAAGGATGTTCCCTGAAAGAAGAACTGAGTGAAGGCATTTGATATGTGCAGAACCATAAAGCCGAGTCGTGAGTTTTATGTTTTGCACACACATACAGAGTGCATGCGGAAATCAGCTTGGATTGACGCACACACCATTTAGACGACAAACCGGAGGACTGCAAGCATTGCAAAAATAATGCGCTGCAGACAGCCCGAAGCATATCTGTTCACCCGAAGCAACAAGCAGCCGTAAGACAAGCCAGCATGTACTCCGAGTGAACAGTTTGCAGGAATTACTCTTTTACCTCTGATTTCAGATAGTCGATAGCATCGCCCACCCGCTGGATGTTCTCTGCTTTATCGTCAGGAATAGAGATGTTGAACTCGCGTTCGAATTCCATGATCAGCTCCACTGTATCCAATGAATCTGCACCCAGATCATTGGTAAAGCTAGCTTCGTTCGTGATCTCGGATTCATCGACACCGAGGCGCTCCACGATGATTTTTTTTACTCTTTCTTCAATGCTTGACATGTCCATTCGCTTTTATGGTTCACGAATTGTGCCGCAAAGTAACACAGATCAACCCTGATAACCAAAGTTTTTAAAAAAAATTCAGTTAATTTCAGAAAATCGCCCCCTGAATAGCCCATTATTGTAAAATTTACACTTAGTTTGCAGTTGAAAACAGAAGAAAAAGGACGTCTATGAAAATTGTTGATCATCAGCGAACAAAAATTGTAGCCACTGTTGGTCCGGCTTGCAGCTCTTACGAAAACTTACTCGAACTCATCCAATCCGGCGTCGACGTATTCAGGCTCAATTTTTCCCATGGCAGTCATGAAGATCACCTGGAGGTGATCAACCGCCTCATTTACATCAATGAGAAATACAACCTGCACATCAGCATACTGGCCGATTTGCAGGGTCCGAAGCTACGGGTCGGCAAAATTGAGAACAACGCACTCCCCCTGGAGGAAGGCGATGTGGTCACTTTTGTCAATGAGCCCTGCGTTGGCAACAGGGACCGGATTTATATGAGTTACCCTGAATTCCCCAACGACGTTGAGGTTGGGGAGACCGTGCTTGTTGATGACGGCAAGCTGGTATTTGAAGTTGTAGAGACCAATAAGCGGGATACCGTCCGGCTGAAGACCGTCTTTGGCGGTGTACTTTCATCCAATAAAGGTGTCAACCTGCCCAACACCAACGTTTCTCT
Source organism: uncultured Saprospiraceae bacterium (assembly GCA_964645715.1). Lineage (GTDB taxonomy): Bacteria > Bacteroidota > Bacteroidia > Chitinophagales > Saprospiraceae > JAUMBM01. The sequence continues at coordinate 52,739 of CAZYAO010000006.1, read as the reverse complement.
TCCGTCTTTGACGGAAAAGGATCTGGCTGATCTTGACTTCATCCTTACGCAACCGGTCAACTGGATTGCGCTGAGTTTTGTGCGCAATCCGGATGACATCCATGATTTGCGGCAGCGGATAGACCAGAAGAACCATCCTGCAAAGATTATTGCCAAGATAGAAAAACCGGAAGCGGTAGATCGCATTGACGAGATCATCAAAGCTTCGAACGGCATCATGGTTGCCCGTGGAGACCTGGGTATTGAGACGCCCATCGAGCGACTTCCGATGATTCAGAAGGAGATCATCCGCAAGTGCATACAATATGCCCGTCCTGTCATTGTTGCTACGCAGATGATGGACAGTATGATCACCAACCCGAGCCCTACGCGCGCAGAGGTATCGGATGTTGCCAATGCGGTACTGGATGGTGCTGATGCCGTGATGCTGAGTGCCGAAACTTCTGTCGGCCGGCATCCTGCCAAAGTTGTGCAGTACATGAACCGCATCATTGAGAAGGCTGAGGCTCATTACACGCCATCGTCGCTGCGTCCTTTCCTGACAGACAAGGCGCGTACCTTCCTCAGCGATGCCGTATGTTTTCAGGCGGTCAGCATGGCCGAAGAGGTTCGGGCGAAGGCTATTATCGGTATGACTAGTTCTGGGTATACAGCCTTCAAAGTATCCAGTTGCCGGCCGAATGCGGAGATTTACATTTTTTCGGATCGCATGCACATGCTTTCTACGCTCAACCTGTGCTGGGGAGTACGCTGTTTTTACTACGACCGGTTCACGACCACGGACGAAACCATCCAGGACGTTACAGAGATATTGAAAGCCAACGGGTTGGTTCAACCCGACGATGTGCTCGTCAATACGGGTAGTATGCCGCTGCATCGTCGTCACAGAACCAATATGATGAAGATTACGGTTGTTGAGTAATCTTGTTTCAGCAACCTGCTTCAGCAGCATCAGCTGCTGAAGCAGGTTGCTGGTCTGATTTTTGCTTTTTGCTTTTTGAAAAAAAGCCCAAAGCGCCTCTCTGCGTGGCTCTTTTTTTGCCGCCAATGGCGGTAAAAGCCCTGTGCGGCAGCTTTTTCACCCCACCCCTCAGTGCCGCTGGCGGAAACCGCTGCCCGTCAATTAGGCGGCAGCAAACACAACTATGATAAGCAATTACCGTTATCTTTGTAGACGTTTGTCGCAGCTGTGGCGAAGCGCTGCAAGGATATGACAATTTTACACACCATTTAGCACTTTGCGTGAGCATCATTCCTGTATGAGCCGAATATTAATTTTTTTACTGCCGGGTATATTCCTGTTGTTAGTGACCAGTACTGCTACTGCCCAGCTGTCGGAGAAGGAAATAGCCCTGGAAGGGAAGTTTATTGACGCAATCAGACTAAAGCTTACAGATCAGCCCGACAAGGCGATAGCCTTGCTGAACGAGCTTTTCAAAGAAAACAGCAGTAATGCCGCAGTAGCTTTTGAACTGGGGCGCCTTCATCTGGCATCCAAGGCTACGCTGGAAGCCGTTCGTTTTTTGGAAACTGCCTGCAGGCTTGACCCCTCCAACAGCTGGTATGCCCTTTATCTGGCAGATGTGTATCAGTCAGAAGGCAGGTATGCTGATGCAGCCACCGTCTATGGCCAGCTGACTGGTCAGCAACCGTTGCAGGCTTCCTACTACTATCAATGGGCAGAGCAGCTTGCAAAGGCTCAGCAGCCCGAACAAGCGATGAAAGTGTACGCGCAGCTGGAGGCGATTGCTGGTTTCAATGAGGAAATTGCGCGGCGGCGACATACGCTGTATGTTGGCGTAGGCAATAAGGTGAAGGCGGCGGCTGAGTTGGAACGGCTGGCGGCAGCTTTCCCCACCAATCGGCGCTATCGCTACCTGCTGGCTGAGTATTACGAGTCCATCAACGACTGGGAATCTGCCCGTCGTACCTACGAACAAATTCTGCAGCAGTGGCCGCAGGAAGCAGAAGCGCAACTGGCACTTACGAGGCAGCATGCTGGCAGTCAGGATGAAATTGCCTACCTGCGCTCGCTGGAGCCTTTATTCAGTCGCCCGGAGGTTTCGCTGGATGAAAAAATAAAAACGCTGATGCCCTCCATAGAAAAAGTTGCACTTACAGGCCAGCTAGCGCTGGCAGATGCAGCCCTGCGGCTCACGGACATACTCGAAAAGCAGCATCCTGGTGCTGCCAAACCCTTAGCTGCCGCAGCCGATCTGCTCATGTACAGTCAGCGCAGCGCAGAGGCGCTTATCAAGTACCAGGCGGCCGTTGCGGCTGACAAGAGTGTGTTTCCTGTATGGCAAAATTTGATGCTCCTCTGCTATACGAGCGGTAACATGGCTCAACTCCGTAAATATGCGGAGCTGGCAATGGACTATTTCCCCAATAAGATACTCGTTTATTACTATGCGGCTCTCGCGTACGAAAGTTTTCATGACTACACCCAAGCCGCTGTCTACCTGAATGATGTGATGATGATGCCCCAACCCGATGAGCAGCTGAGCGCCGAGCTCAAGTCTCTGCAGGGCTACCTGTTCATGAAGCAGGGTCAGCAGCAACAGGCACAGCAGTCCTTTGGCGAGGCCCTGCGCCTGCGGCCAAATTCGGCCGAAGTTTCTTATCGATACGCACTTTGGCTACAGGCCAACGGGCAGTCGCGTGATGCACTCAGGCTCGCCCAACAAGCTGCTGATTCACAACCTAATAACTTTTTTTACCTCGAAACTTTGGCGAGGATACAATTTCTGCAACGCGATTTCACACAGGCAAAAGTGACACTTGGTAAAGCTTTGGCGGCAGGTGCCGATCAGTGGGTTAGTGTGCTTGACCTCTACGGGGATGTGCTGTATCACCTGAATCTGGTTGATGATGCTCTTCTGTATTGGGAAAAGGCGCGCCAGCAGGGTGCTGCCTGGCCGACTATTACCAAAAAAATTGCTCAAAAAAAGTGGTATGAATAAATACCCCCTGCAGTTTGTTGCCTTGTTGGCACTGGCTTGGCTGCTACTGCTAGCAAGTGGCTGTGGTACAGCACGTAACCTAAGCAACACTACTGAAACACCCGAGAATCGTGCAAATTTTCTGCATGAACAGGTACTCAAAAACCAGCTTGATGCCCGTTGGCTTGATGCCCGGGCGACGATAAGTATGGAAAATGACGGGAAGACCATTTCGCTGACTGCGAGTATCAAGATGTGCAGGGACAGTGTCATCTGGCTCAATGTCAAAAAAATGGGTTTTGAACTTGCCAGAGCGCTGGTCACTCGTGACTCGGTTTATGTAATCGACCGCATAAATAACGCCTATTCTGTAGCACCGCTCAGCATGTTGGAGGAAACGCTGCAGCTCCCGGCCGAGCTTTCCCTATTGGAGAGTCTCCTGCTGGGTAATCCGTTTTTCTTTGTCACAGACAATCTTCAGTACGCTTCCGAGACCGACAGCTACGCCCTGTTCGCAGAGGACGAACAAACCTCCAACCGTTTATGGTTTGACCCTCAAAAGCATAAGCTGCAGCGCATGCTGCTGCTGGATAAGACTGCCGGCCGACAATTGGAGATGAGCCTGCTCAACTACAACCAGCTATCTGCCGGTCAAAGTTTTTCTCACCTGCGTCGTTTTCAAGTCGGTGAGCAGCAGCTTGGCAATGCTACGATGCTCATAGAATTTACGAAAGTATCGCTTGACGAGCCCACGTCCATCAATTTTGAGATTCCGGAACGATATGAGCGCAGCAGGTAGATACGGATTTTTGTGGCTGCTACTGCTTTTCCTAAGCAACCACTGCCTGCTGGCACAGCAAGGCAGTACCAGCGATTTGCGCAGGCAACGACAACAGCTCGAGCGGGAGCTCCGTCGCAACCAACAGCGTCTCAACGAAACAAGGCGCGAAAAACAGCAGGCATTGTCGCAACTTTCTCTGCTCGACCGCCAGATACGCAAGCGAGTGCAGCTCATACGGGTACTTCGAGAGGAAGTTGAACAAATCGATGTCTATATTGCTGCGGTCGAGGATACTATCCATACCCAACAGGCTTATATCGACCAGCTAAGGTATGAGTATGCCCGCACCCTCCGCACTGCCTACCGCGCCTATCAAACCCAGAGCTGGCTCAATTTTTTATACACTTCCAACAGCGTCAACGACGCCATCCGTCGCTGGCTGTATTTTAGGCAATACCAAAGACACCGGCGCAGGCAGTCGCGCGATATCGAAATAGCCCAACAGGCGGTACAAAAGCGAGTAGACGAGCTGCACCTGCAAAAAGCTGAAAAAGAGCGCCTTCTCAGCAATAATGAGAAACAAAAAGAAGCTCTTTCCTCGGAGAGAAGTCGCCGCAACGATCTTGTTGGAAAGCTCAGTTCCAGCGAAAAGGATATTGTTGCCAAAATTAGACAGCAACAGCGCGAAAACCAGGCACTTAATGCGGCCATTGCCAGTGCAATCAACCGGGAGCTGGCCAACCAGAACAGGAGTAGCAGCACCGGAAACCGTGCTGATACGCGCATCGGAAATCGTCCAGATGCCCCCTCCACCAATACGGCTACCAATCCGGCCTTGAACCAGCTATCGGCCTCCTTTGCAGCACAGCGAGGCAGGCTACCCTGGCCGGTAGCAGCTGGTCAGATTTACAGCCGCTACGGAAGGCAGCCACATCCCAGTGTACCCAATATCATGATTTCCAACAATGGCATCAAAATCACGGTACCCGTTGCAAGTCCTGTACGCTGCGTTTTTACAGGTGAAATTGTCAGCGTACAGACAGTGCCCGGCTCCAGACAAATGATTCTGGTGAAACATGGCGAGTACTTCACCGTTTACTCCAATGTTGAGACCGTAGACGTTGCCAAAGGGCAACCAGTGAAGGCAGGGGATGTACTCGGCACTGCTGCCGGCGGCGACAGCCCGCTGCATTTTGAGTTGTGGAAAGGCAGCGCCAGTCAGGATCCGGAAAAATGGATTCAAAGGCGGTAACCCACCCTGATTTTGTCATTTTTCCAGATAAAACGCCTATTATTTTTGTTTCCAAGAATTATTTGAGCCCAATTCCTGTTAGCTTTGGTGTAAGCTACCTTTTACCCACTGCCTCCGGGCACTACTTTACTAGAATTATCACGCATGGCCAATGAATGGAATGTCGGAGAAAAATCCTCCGGCGGATTAAAAAGAGAAACTGAATACGCTGTCACTGTCGGTGTGATACAGCCGAATATGACGGAACGCCAGGTCAACGAGTACCTCGACGAACTCGAATTTTTGGCACTCACGGCAGGTGCAGTCACCCAGAAACGCTTCTTACAAAAGCTCCCCCACCCCGATTCCCGCACTTTTGTCGGCAAGGGCAAGCTAGAAGAAATTAAGAGCTACATTGATGCCAATGAAGAAGTCAGTCTCGTCATTTTTGATGACGATTTATCTGGCAAGCAGGTCAATGTACTAGAGGAAACGCTGAAAGTAAAAATCATCGACCGGTCGACGCTCATCCTGGATATTTTTGCCAGCAGGGCACAGACGGCACAGGCAAAAACACAGGTAGAGCTGGCACAGATGCAGTACCTGCTGCCTCGTCTTAGGGGTTTGTGGACACACCTCGAGCGACAGCGGGGGGGTATCGGTATGCGCGGACCCGGTGAAAAAGAAATCGAAACCGACCGGCGCATTGTGCGCGATAAGATATCGCTGCTCAAGAAAAAGCTCGAGAAAATAGACTTACAGAACGTCACCCAGCGGAAGACAAGGGAGACACTGATTCGGGTCGCATTGGTCGGCTACACCAATGTGGGTAAAAGCACCCTCATGAATCTGCTCAGCAAGTCAGCTGTTTTCGCTGAAAATAAGCTCTTTGCTACCCTCGATACTACTGTCCGTAAAATCGCTTTTGAAGGTGTACCCTTTTTGCTGTCCGATACCGTAGGCTTTATACGCAAGCTCCCCCACCATCTCATCGAAAGTTTTAAGTCAACGCTCGATGAAGTACGGGAAAGCGATATCCTGCTCCATGTCGTTGACATAGCACACCCGCAGCATGAGGACCACATACGTACTGTGATGCAGACGCTCAAGGACATTGGTGCCGAGGATAAACCTACTCTGCTGGTTTTCAATAAAATCGATTTGTATAGGGAACTCAACTACGACCCCTATGTCGATGAAGAGGCTCGTCAGGAGATTGAGGGCAGTCTGATTGAAAGTCTGCAGTTTCAGTTTGGCTCAGAAGCGATACTCGTTTCTGCTGTCAGTCGCGAAAATATGGATATGCTCCGTCAGCGCATCCTGACGATGGTGCGGGAGCAGTACCACCTGCGCTATCCTTATCTGGCACAGAAGTGGTAACTCACTTGCTAACCTGCACTTGTTGGGCCGGGCTTTAGCCACCGGCCCAACAAGCGTTTCAAACGAGTATGTTATGGATAGTATGCTCAACAAGTACGCTCGACTACTGGTACACTACTGTCTGTCGATTAAGCCCGGAGAGAAGCTCTTCATACGCTCTACCACCCTGGCGGAGCCTTTGGTAAGGGAAGTATACCGGGAAGCCCTTCGGGCGGGTGCGCTGGTTGAATCGGAACTGGAGTTTGAGGGACAGAGCAAAATTTTGTTGCAGGAAGGCAGCGATTCGCAGTTGGCGTATGTCTCAATGCTGTACAGCGAGGCTATGCAACACTTTGACGCCTACCTTTACATCAAGGCTCCTTTCAGTTTGCGGGATGACTACAAGCCCGAGCCCGCGCGTATGCGCCAGCGTCAACAGGCATTGGCGCCGCTTTCCAATATCTATTTTGAACGTACAGCCACCCGTGCCCTCAAGCGCTGCCTTTGCCAGTACCCGACACAAGCACAAGCCCAGGAAGCAGGCATGTCACTGGAAGCGTATGAACAGTTTGTATTCGAAGCGTGCCGCCTGAATGAAGATGATCCGATCGAAGCCTGGCGTCAGCTCAGCAGGGAGCAACAACACATCGTAGATTATCTCAATCGCTGTCAGGAATTTCGCTATCTCAACGACCGGACGGACATACGCTTCTCGACGGCAGGCCGCACCTGGATCAACTCTGACGGTCAGACCAATATGCCTAGCGGGGAAGTGTATACTTCACCCATAGAGGATAGCGCGCAGGGATATATACATTTTGACCTGCCGGCTATTCATCAGGGCCAGGAAGTACAGCAGGTGAGCCTTTGGCTCAACGAGGGTTATATTGATCGTTGGGATGCTGCAATGGGCAAAGAAGTACTGGACGAAGTATTTGAGCTGCCAGGTGCCCGGCGCTTGGGCGAAGTTGCCATCGGTACCAACTACCGCATACAGCGCTTTAGCCGTAACATACTTTTTGACGAAAAAATTGGCGGCACGGTGCACATGGCCATCGGCCAGTCCTACCTGCAGACAGGCGGTAAAAATGAGTCCCCCATTCACTGGGATATGATTGCCGACATGAAACAGGGAGGGCAAATTTTTGCAGATGGAATCAAGATCTATGAAAACGGTCTGTTCCTGATTTGAAGAGTAAAAACATTTATTCTTCTGCTGAAAGCCTTTTTTTACTAAGATTTATGGCTTATTTTTACTGATTTATAAAAAGTGTCTGAGTATTTATTCCAATACTTTTTACCTTTGTGATTCGGTATTAAACAACAAGTGAAAGCTTTCGCCCGAGAACGACTATGAAAGAGCAACAAAGATCAAACCAAAACTACCACTCTTCCGGTAGCAACAATACTGTTGCTTTCCTGGAACTGAAGTATGGAAACATTTACGGCGGTTACCCCAACTTTTATGCCATCAGTGAGATTGCGTTACTGGTTTTCGAGTACGGATCAAACAAAATTTTTATTGAAAGCTGGGTTAATAATGCAAACGTTGACGTTGTCAATGTTTTTGCGCGCACCAACGACTTAGGGCACACGATCGGCCGTGCCAAAGAGGTCTTCAACATGCGTACGCGTCGCAGGCGCCCGTATGAAGAGGATTTTCGGCTCGACGACGCCCAGCTGCAGCAGGCTTTTCGCCAGCTTCGCCCGTCAAAGGCTCCCATCAAGAGCTTTCTGCTCAAAAATTTCAAGAAATATGGTATCCGCGACCTGATTGTATTTGATGGCCGGAGAGATATTTTCCTGTGTGAGCGCACGGGCTTCAGCTTCAATCGCGTCAACATTATTGATATCCAGAAGGATCTCAACCGCGAGACCGACTACCTCTTCTCGCTCAATAAGCTATCAGTAGTCATCAACTTCGAAATGGATCGCTCTTACCTGCGCTCTAACAATCTCGAATATTGGCTACATCCGATTGCTGCCCGTCAGTTACTGCCCAAGTCTGCTGCTTATGATGCAGCCCGACTGATGATGGTATACAATGAATATACAGAGTTCCATGATGACTTCTTACTAAAAGCAGCCTTGGTACTCAACAAGATACAGAAGCAAAATCAGGCTGAGCGGCCGGATACACAAGAGTAGTCTGCTGCGGCAAAGTTGGATAATAAACAAAAGCACATCCCTTTAATTTTTTCCGAAAAGTTAAGGGGATGTGCTTTTGTTTAAAATAGGGTTTTGTTACCGGGCTAGCCAAAAGCATTCTCAACAGTGTTAAAAAACTGTTATTTATACGAATGCACGCCCAATCTCAATTATCTTTGGGTGAGCTAGACTGATATACATTTACAAATTGTTGGCAAGCTATGAATACATTTCCACGAATCGTCCTCTTGTCCGCCCTCATTGCAGGTAGCCTTAGTAGCTGCCTCAAAGATGAGGAAGTATCATATACACAGACCTACAGCCCTTCGGAGTATGCTGTACTGAGGCAGACGCTCAACCTGCCCGAGGAACAAATCAATTATCGATTCCAGCTGCCACCGCACATGGCAGGAGCTGCCGCTCCGGTCATTCACAATGCCAAAGCGACTTTGGGACGTGTGCTGTTTTACGACAAGCAGCTCTCACGGACGCAGACAGTTTCCTGTGCTTCCTGCCACAAGCAGGAATTGGCTTTCTCTGATGACAAGGCGCTCAGCGAGGGCTTCGATGGTCAACTTACCCGTCGCAATTCATTGGCTTTGGCTACAGCTGCCAATTTCGTCTCTTCCTACGACGGAAGTTCTTCTTTCGGCAATGTGGCAGGTATTGGCTTCTTCTGGGATGAACGCGCCAGTAGCATCTCGGAGCAAAGTCATCTGACGATTGAAGATGAAGTCGAGATGGGCATGAAGATGTCGGATCTCGTTTCGCGCCTCCGCGGTCAGGAGCATTACGAAATTCTCTTCTCCAAAGCGTTTGGCGATGACCAGATCAGTGGTGACCGCATCACCGAGGCGCTGCAGGAGTTTCTCAACGCATTCGTGTCGACAAAGTCCCGCTTTGATGACGGCCTCAACAGGACGCGGGATCCGTTCGCTGACTTTTCCAACTACAGCCAGCTGGAAAATCGGGGTAAAAGCCTTTTCATGAACAACTGTAGTTCCTGTCACGGAACGGATATGTCATCGCCGGTATTTATTAGTATGGCCAACAATGGGCTTGATCAGGTATATGCCGACAATGGCCGGGGCGAGCGCACTCATGCTCCTACTGATTTTGGTGTATTTAAGATTCCTTTCCTGCGCAATATTGCGCTTACGGCTCCTTATATGCACGACGGTCGCTTTGCGACACTGGAGGAGGTGATTGACCATTACAGCACGGGTATCAAATCACACCCCAACCTCGACCATCGCCTGCGGTCGCCCAATGGCACACCCGTCCGCTTCAATTTTTCCAACGCGGATAAAGCAGCTTTGGTTGCCTTCCTTGAGTCCCTGACCGATCAGGAATTCATCACAGATCATCGTTTTAGCGATCCTTTCTGATCCTAAAGCAAAAGCAAGAGATTGTCTAAGAACCTCTTTGGCCGCTGACGCTGCCAAAGAGGTTCTTCTGTTAGTCCTTTTTTTTGCCGCCTGTTGGCGCCAAAATACTTTAGGGCCAGTTTGTATTTATTTTCTCACCTGGCAAACGCTCCTCCTTGTACGTGATTATTTGGCAGAGAATGAGTATCTTTGTCGCGTATTATTACAATAATAACCTCTTTTCCAATGTCAACTGCAACTACCTTGAAGTACAAAGTCAAGGATATCAACATGGCCGACTGGGGCCGTAAGGAAATACGACTTGCGGAAGCTGAAATGCCAGGTCTTATGGCACTTCGCGAACAATATGGTCCGCTCAAACCACTGCGTGGTGCCCGCGTTGCCGGCTGTCTGCACATGACCATACAAACGGCTGTCCTCATTGAAACCCTCGTAGAATTGGGCGCCGAGGTGACTTGGTCTTCCTGCAATATTTTTTCTACTCAGGATCACGCAGCGGCAGCTATCGCGGCAGCGGGTATTCCAGTATATGCTTGGAAGGGCCAGACAGAGGAGGAATTTTGGTGGTGTGTTGAGCAGACGTTGTTTGCCTTCGAAGGTGGTCAGCCACTCAATATGATTCTCGATGACGGAGGAGACCTCACCAACGTGGTGTTGGATCAACACCCCGAATTAGTCGCAGGTATCAGGGGCATCTCTGAGGAAACGACGACTGGTGTACATCGCCTGTACGAGCGTATGGCCAACGGTACGCTTCCGCTACCAGCGATCAATGTCAACGACTCTGTCACCAAGTCTAAGTTTGATAACAAATACGGATGCCGCGAGAGTAGTGTGGATGCCATCCGCCGGGCAACTGATATCATGATGGCCGGTAAAGTGGCTGTTGTGGCGGGCTACGGAGATGTTGGAAAAGGTACGGCTGCCAGTCTGCGTGGCGCCGGCTCTCGCGTAATTGTCACAGAGATTGATCCGATATGCGCGCTGCAGGCAGCCATGGATGGTTTCGAAGTGCGCAAAATGTCGTACGCTGCTCCCCTTGCTGATATTATTGTCACTGCAACCGGCAATGTTAACATCGTAGGTGAGAAGCACTTCCGCCTGTTGAAAGACAAAGCCATCGTCTGCAACATTGGCCACTTCGATAACGAGATTGATATGGCATGGCTGAATGCCGCCTATGGGCAGACCAAAGTCAATATCAAGCCTCAGGTAGACATGTACAATGTCGATGGTAAGGATATCATCGTGTTGGCAGAAGGTCGCCTTGTCAATCTGGGCTGTGCCACCGGTCACCCCTCTTTCGTGATGTCTACATCCTTTACCAATCAGGTATTGGCACAGATTGAACTTTGGAAGAACGAAGGGCAATACGAGAATAAGGTGTATATGCTGCCCAAACATCTGGATGAGCAGGTTGCGCTGCTGCACCTCGCCAAAATTGGTGTTGAACTGGACATACTATCTGACGAACAGGCCAGCTACATTGGCGTGTCGCCTGAGGGACCATTCAAGCCTGAGTACTATCGCTACTAGGCTTTATATTTTTTGGGCGATGTACGAAAGCCGGCAGGGGTCTTTGGACCGCTGCCGGCTTTTTACTAAAATATTCTCCGGGTCTCACTTGAAAGACGGCATAAATCTCAGGATTCCTGCTTGCTTTTGGTAAAAATATACCTGAAGATCAGGCTGCTGCCGGCAACACCCAATGCTACGATTGTGATTGAACTTACGGGCATAAGGATGGCTGCAACCACTGGCGACAGGGCACCTCGTACAGCAAAGCTCAATCCTATGACATTGTATACAAAGGCAAAAAAGAAAGCAACATAAACGAGCCGTACGCTCGCCTTAGCATACCGTATTATCTGTGGTAAGCTTTCAAAGTATTTTCCTTCAAATATAAGGTCGCTGGCGGGTGTAAAATTGTTGGCCTTTTCAGTAATTACCATACCCACCCAAGCGCGTTTGAGTGCGCCCGCATCGTTGAGCCCGTCACCAATCATGAGCACGCGCTCGCCATTTTCTTCAAGCTCCCGGATAAAGGCGAGTTTATCATGTGGGCTCTGTCTGAATTTCAGCTGCGCATTGGCAGGAAAAACCGTGGTAAGCTGTGTGTATGCGCGCTCATTATCACCGGAAAGTAAATGTAGACTGCGCGTATGCTCCTTCGACAAAGCCGTCATCAAATCTCCCAGTCCTTCCCTGAATGCCTGTCGCACACTGAATGCGCCGCCGAGACGAGGTCCCCAGGCCCAGTATACCTCCCCTTCTCCTGATAGTTCCGGCTGAACTCCCCTAACCCAGTCGAGCCGCCCAAGTCGGAGCGACTGCCCATTGACCTGGGCCGATACACCTTTACCCGTTTCCTCCCAGAAAAAGTCCAGCTCGCTGTCGGGCAAAACCTCTCCCCCTGTTTGGGCGCGCAACCACGCGTGAACAGCCATACTCATTGGATGCGTACTCTGTCGGCTAAGTTTCAACAATGCCGATTTTGCGTATTTATCCAACGGACTACCCGAATAATCCACTTCGAGGCTTTTACTGTCTGTAAGTGTTCCTGTCTTATCAAAGACGATTGTACTTGCTGCCGATAATCGTTCAATAGCTTCTGTATTTTTGCTGTAGACGCCTGTACGCGTGAGCATCCTAAGGGCGGTGCCTAAGGTAAAAGGGACGGCCAGCGCCAGCGCGCAAGGACAGGCGATGATGAGTACCGCCGTGAAAGCATTAATTGCAAGCCCGGGATTGTGAGGCCACCAATAGGCCAGCGTAATCATAGAGATGGCCAAAATAGTGAAGGTGAAATACCGTCCGACTTTTTTGGCAATACCGCTTGCTGAGCTGCTACCCTCATCCCGCAGATCGCTCTCTACCCAAAGCTGAGTAAGATAACTCTGATCTACCCTTTTTTCCAATACAATACGAATGGCCTCCCCCTGCTGCCGTCCACCTGCAAACAGGCGATCGCCAGCCTGCTTGACAACTGGCTCGGCCTCTCCACTCACAAAGCTATAATCGATACGCGCCTTACCTCCGAGCAAATGTGCATCCGCCGGAATGAGCTCGGCATGCCGTATAACGAGTTCATCGCCCGGCTGCAGTTTGTCGAGCGTGACCGACTCCTCCTCTCCTTCGGCGCCGAGCCGTTGGGCGGCTACCGGAAAGTAAGACTTATAATCCCTGTCAAAAGAAAGTTGTTGGTATGTCCGTCGCTGAAACCATCTGCCCGTCAGCAGAAAGAAAGCAAGTCCGGCCAGACTATCGAGGTAGCCTGGTCCGTAGCCTGTCATGATTTCGTACAGACTCCGCCCAAAAAGGACGATCATTCCGAGCGCAATAGGGATATCAATATTCCAGTCCTTATGACGGATACCCGCCCAAGCAGATCTGAAATAGTCCTGGCTGCTGTAGAAAAGCACGGGGGTTGCCAGCAGAATGTTGAAAAGATTGATGTAAAAAGGAAGTTCGCCACCATTCCATGCCTGCATACCCAAGTATTCGGGAAAGCTCAGCAGCATAATATTTCCGAAAGAAAAGCCTGCTATTCCCAGCTGCAAGTACAGTTTTGTCTCCGGCGTACGCTGCTTGCTCCCCGACAGCCTGTCGAGCCGAAGATCCGGCGGATAGCCGATAGCGGCCAGCATCTCGACAGCCTTTCGAAGGCTTATGTGCTCTCTGTCAAAAACGATAGAAGCCTCCCGCTTGGGAAAATTGACGTGGCTGCTGAGAAAGCCTGTATGCAGCTTAGGTAGATTTTCAAGCAGCCAAATGCAGGAAGCACAATGTATCTGCGGCAGGTGAAGGCGAATGCGCCCATGGCGCCCTTCCGAAAATTCGAGTAGTTTTTGCTCGACCTCCGGATCATCCAGCCATGCATAGCGCTCTTCCTGCTGATTTTTACGGCTTATTCCTGCTGCCGGATTGATTTTGTAATACCCATCCAGTCCGTTGTCACGCAGAAGTGAATACACGGTTTTGCAGCCTTCACAGCAAAAATCATGTTCGTCGGCCAAAATAAGGCCCGGCTGGCAGTTATCCCCACAGTGGAAACACTGCGTTGTGGCCCGTTTCCCGGCCCTGACGGAAAGTAAGTTATCGTCCAGTCTCATCGTAATAAGGGCTGCTCGCAATAGCCCGGTCAAAAATACAATCGTACAGGACGGTAAACTCACGACTTATATCATCCGCTGCCATGACAAAAATCACCCTGCCTCCCTGCCGGTGGCCGGTAATTTTGTCCCAATAAGAGGAACGATGAAGAATACGCTAATTGAAAAATACGACCGCCCTGCGCCGAGATATACAAGCTACCCGACAGCACCGTATTGGCAGGATGACGCATTTGATCAATCATCGTGGCGGGCACAGCTGCTACGAGCCTACAATACTTCCCCGGACAGCAGTGTATACGTTCACCTGCCTTTTTGCGAAAAATTATGCACATACTGTGGCTGCAATAAGCGTATTACTACCAATCACGGTCTGGAGGATCCTTACATAACAGCTCTGTTGGCAGAGTGGGCTCTCTATCTTGATGCCCTGCCGGGCAGGCTGCGCCTGCGCGAGCTTCATTTAGGTGGAGGGACGCCTACTTTTTTTTCTCCCGACAATCTGTACCGCTTCCTCTCCATCCTTCTTGAGGGAGCTGCAGTGGCCTCCGATTTTGAAGGCAGCTTTGAGGCGCATCCTGCCTCCACCACACGCGAACACCTGCGTCTGCTGTATGAATTGGGCTTTCGACGCATCAGTGTAGGCGTTCAGGACTTTGACAATCATATTCTGCGCACCATCAATCGCTTTCAGACCCGCGAGCAAATTGCACAGGTTACTCGCTGGGCAAGAGAGATAGGTTATTCATCGGTCAATTATGACCTGATTTTCGGCCTCCCTTTTCAAACACCTGAACACATACGGGCCAATATGGAACAAATTAATGCCTTGCGGCCCGATCGGATTGCTTTTTACAGCTATGCCCATGTGCCTTGGGTAAAACCCAGCCAGCGTGCCTACAGCGAAAAAGATTTGCCGCTGGGGGCTGAAAAACGGGCATTGTATGAGTTGGGCAGAGATCTGCTGCTTGATGCCGGTTATGAGGAAATTGGTATGGATCATTTTGCACTGCCCGAAGACAGTCTGGCGGTTGCCCATCGGGCAGGCAGCCTGCACCGCAATTTTATGGGCTACACCCCCAGCCTGACACTGCTCAGCATTGGCCTCGGTACATCTGCTATCAGCGACACCTGGTCAGGCTTTGCCCAAAATGAAAAGACGGTTGAAGCTTACCAGCTTAGGGTTGCCTGTGGAGAATTTCCGCTCATCAAAGGATATGAACTTAGCCCCGAGGATGAGATTATCCGCAAACATATACTCAACCTCATGTGCAGGCAGTATACTTCCTGGGAAGATTCCTCCTCCCAATGCCCTGCCCTTTTCGAAGGATTAGCGCGGCTGGATGAATTTATGGACGATGCACTCATAGAACTAGGAGACCATTATCTGCGTATCACAGCAGCAGGCAAGCCTTTTCTGCGCAACATCAGCCTGGCCTTTGATGCACACTACTGGGCTGCCCAACCACAACAGGCGCTCTTCAGCCGACTATAGCCCCGGACCATCTCCCTACTGCCCTCTCTTATATCGACATCATCGCCAAAAAAACCATTTTTTGACGGCGAAACAACCTACCCCCCTCCTGCCCGGTCTTCTATCAATATCAATGTCAAAGAAACCATTCTTTGACAATGAAACAACCTACCCCCCTCCTGCTCGGTCTTCTATTGACAAGTAAGCCGCATCGTGTATGCGAGTCCGGATACGCAGCGTTGAAATGAGTGAGTTGTTGCGAGTCGGGTGTACGCGATTACTCAGAAACACCAACAGCAGCCCGGTATCCGGATCCGCCCAAGTGAATGTACCCGTGTACCCCGAATGTCCAAAACTTGCAGGACCTGCCACCTTTGACGGCAGGGTAGATTCCGTATAGTTGAGTGGCAATTTGTCAAAACCCAGCCCCCGGTGATTTCCAAGTGCTGCAAAATGCGCTCTGGTGAACGTATCTACCGCATGTGCAGCGATAAGTGTATCTCCTCCGTACTGCCCACGATTGAGATACAGCTGCATTAATTTCGCCAGATCATTGGCCGACGAGAAAAGCCCCGCATGTCCCGAAATCCCTCCCAATAGCGCTGCACTTTCATCGTGTACCTTACCGTGAAGAAGCGTCATCCTAAAAAAAGTATCCACCTCTGTCGGCACAATCCTGTCCAAAGAAAAGCGAGAATCAGGATTGAAACCCATGGTATACGCTCCCAGGGGCCGGTACAAACTATCCCGCAGATAATCTACAATATCATGGCCTGTTGTATGCTGTACAACCAAGGGCATGAGGGTAAAAAAAAGATCGGAGTAGACATAGCCAAACTGCTCGTTGAGCGGAGAAATGCGGATGGTATTGAATAAAATATCTGCATAGCTATTATGTCGCCACAGCCCCGCTGAAAGTTTCAGGGAATAATTGGCCGATGAATCCTGACTGAGTGTACGAGGTCTGAAGCGATAATCATTGATGATAGAATCATCCCAATTTTTTTTCCAGGGGTACTTGGCGTGCCCCTTCAGTGTTCCGCGCCAAAACGGAATCCACGCCCGCAGCCGCCCTTGGTGAGCAAGCAGATCCCGCATGCGCAGATTGGCCTTATTGCTGCCTTCCATATACGGAAGATAGGTAGCTAAATTTCCGTCGAGATCCATTCTGCCTTCGCCATAGAGCCGCATCAGGACAGGCAGACCGGTGCTAATTTTCGTAATGGAGGCCAAATCATAGATATCATCCGTTCTTGTTGGCCTTGCATCCACTTCGTAGGTGTGATGACCAAATGTCTGATGGTAAATGACCTTTCCGTTTTTAGCCAGCAACACCTGAGCCCCCGGGAATGCCCCCGCCTGTATACCCTCGTTTACGATGGCCGCAATGCTGTCGCGAAGATGCGCTGCATTCATACCCACGACTGCCGGAGGAGCGTAGCCCAATCGGATTGCAGGCGCAGTCGTGATACCTCTGGCCTCCGGAAAAATTCCTGCCAGCGCCGTATCGGCAGTCTCATCGATGGCAACACCACCAAATATCGTCTGTACGATCAGCGACTGCGTCCATGCATCATTTTGAGATGAAAAAACAACAGCCACTTCAGCATCCTGAGGTATTGCTTTAAGAATACTGCTGTTGCCATTGAGAACAATTAGCACGCAAGGCCTCGGAAAACCTGAAAGCCAGTTGTCCGGCACTGGCACACGATCATCAAATTCTGCTGCATCAATAGCGATAATCGGGCTGTAGGGCTTGTTGACCAACATACGGCCGTCAGTTTCTTCCACCGAAGTCATCACTGCAGAACCATTGGGCAACCACTGCACTCGGGCAGCCGTCTGATAACGATTGATGGTCTCCCACAAAACGGTATCGTTGGCAACGTTGATATTGGTAAAAGCGAGCCGGACGGTGTCAAGGCGACGAAGCGGCAGTATGCCGTCAGGGTTTACCAATACCTTGACGGAGGCCAACGCCGTATTGTACACTGACAATTGATCCCCAGAGATAGCCTGCGCCAGCAGAAAGTGCTGCCAACAGAATAGCAGACACCCCAAAATAAGTCCTCTGCTCATATACTTGATTGTTTACGGAATACAGCAGGTAACATGAGTCCCAGACCCAACATGATACTTACGTCTGCGAAATTAAAAATCCCAGTGCGCAGACTGCCAATTCCCATATTCATGAAATCTGTCACCTGCCCGTACAAAATACGATCGATAATATTGCTGAATCCCCCCCCAATAATAAAAGAAAAAGAGAGAATCTGCCAGCGATCCATGCGCCGGTCGAGCAGCACATAGCCCAGCATGACAGCCAGCAGGGCAGAAGGAAAGTAGTGAAGGACCCAGTAGCGAAGCTGATCCGACAGCGAAGAGCCCAGACTCAAAAAAGCGCCCTTGTTTTCGACATATAACAGTCGAAAAAAATCATTCCAGTAGGTAAGCATATAGTTGCCGGACAAATGCTGTCGGGCAAGTTCTTTCGTCCACTGATCTAAAGCTACATTGGCCAGTATAACAGCCAAAACGATGACAGTTCTCTTGATTCCTCTTTCCATAACAACAAAAATACAAAAGTCAGCCATAAGTCCTATCTTTACGGCCTGTTTTGGGGTGCCTCGCGTTTGCGTGGCTGAGATCATACCCTTTGTTCCGGATACAGCCACTGGAACAGGAACCTGCCCGGGTAATGCCGGGAAGGGAAATCCTAAGGCTGCCGTCCTCTTGTCGGTTTCATAAATCGGCACAAAGGGGTGATACCGTTAAAGTCATTGCCTGACCCCGGGCAATGTCAAGGTTTCACTCTAACTTTCTAATCATGTCAAGTTGTAACTCGTGGAAGCTACAGGCCATTTGTCTGGCCATTAGCCTGTTTTACCACCTATCCGTCGGTGCTCAGTGCCGACTGGAGGGAACTGTCACCAACCAAGCTGGCCAACCTCTGGAGGGTGCCGGAATCTTCATTGCAGACCTGCAAAAAGGTAGCGTGAGCGATGCTGACGGCAGGTTCATCATTGAGTCCGTTAATCCGGGTACCTACACGGTAGAAGGAAGCTTTCTGGGCTATCAAAGTAACCGCCAGCGGCTGGTGGTCAGTGCCGGAGAATCTGTCTGCAAACTAAACTTCAAACTTGCAGAAATTAGTTTTACAACACAGGAGTTGCTGGTAACAGCCGTGCGCGTTGACGAACGTACGCCCGTGACGTATACAACCCTGAGCCGCGCCGATCTGGCTCCGCGCAATCTGGGACAGGATGCCCCTTTCCTGATGCAGTGGACACCCTCTGCTGTGGTAACTTCCGATGCGGGGACAGGTATTGGGTATACCGGCATCTGGATTCGGGGATCAGATCCTACCCGCACCAATATCACCATCAATGGTATCCCACTCAATGATGCAGAGTCTCAGGCTGTATTTTGGGTGAATTTGCCGGATTTTCTAAGTTCTGCCGAAGAGATCCAAATTCAGCGTGGGGTTGGTGCCTCTACCAATGGTCCCGGTGCTTTTGGTGCTACCATCAATATCAATACCCAAAAGGTGTATGAAAAGCCTTATATGACCCTCGATGGTACTGCCGGTAGTTTCAATACCTATCGATCCAGCATGCGCTTCGGCACCGGCCTGATGAAAGGTAAATTTACCCTGGACGGTCGACTAAGCAATATTCAGTCAGACGGGTATATAGACAGAGCCTCGGCAGACCTCCGCGCCTGGTTTATGACCGGCGCCTATATTGGTACAAAGAGTACGTTTAGAATCAACGTCTTTCAGGGTAAGGAAAAAACCTATCAGGCGTGGTACGGCGTACCAGCCACCCTTGCCAACGATCGGGCCACGCGAACCTTTAATCCTGCCGGTACAGAGAAAGACGGCGAACCCTACGACAACGAAGTCGATGATTATGGACAGACCCACCTGCAGCTTCTCTATAATACGGTACTGGGTCCACAGTGGCAGCTCAATCTCGCCGCCTACTACACACAGGGGGCTGGCTTTTTTGAGCAATACAAAGCGGATGAAGATCCGGCCAGCTACAACCTACCGTCGCTGGGTGAACCCCAATTTACCGATCTCATTCGGCGTCGCTGGCTCGACAACGACCTGATCGGAGGTACTTTTGGTCTGAGATTTGACCACCCTGTCAAGAAGTGGCAGTTTACCTGGGGAGGCGCCTACAGTAATTATATTGGTCAGCACTTTGGAGAAGTTATCTGGGCACGTTTTGCAGCCGCCTCAGAAATACGGCATCGCTATTACGACAATGATGGTATCAAGAACGATTTTAATACCTTCATCCGGCTCAATTATCCGTTGAGCGATCGGCTGGAGATTTTCGGCGACCTGCAACTCCGATCCGTTGACTATCGCTTTGAGGGTTATGGCAATCGGCTACAGTTACTGGACCAGCGCGAAAACCTTTTGTTTTTCAACCCCAAAGCAGGTTTTACCTACAAACTGCCGTCCGGTGGACAAGCTTACCTAGGTTTTGGCATAGCCCAACGAGAGCCTAACCGCAATGACTATGTTGACAACCCACCTGTCACCCGCCCACTGCCAGAAAAGCTATACAATGTTGAATCCGGATGGCGTTTCCGAACCAACCGTACGGCCGGCGAAGTCAATGCTTTCTACATGCTCTATCATAATCAACTGGCGCTCAATGGACAGCTCAACGATGTCGGCGAGTATATGCGTATCAACATTGCCCGTAGCTACCGATATGGACTAGAGCTAAGCGGTGCACATCAGTTGACTAAGGTACTCAGCCTGCAAGGTAATTTGGCGCTAAGCCAAAATCGCGTAGTATCATTTGAGGAATATGTCGATCGCTATGACGCTGACTTCAACTACCTCGGTCAGCAGGCTGTTGAGCGAACGAATACCCCACTGTCTTTTTCCCCGTCCGTTGTTGCAGCAGCAGATATCACATACCGGCAACCTATTGGTAAGCAAAAGGATCGTACCCATTTTGAGACAGCCTTACAGACAAAATACGTCAGCCGTCGCTACCTGGACAATGCAGGCGACAGACAGAACAGTCTGGATCCATTTACTTTTGCAGACTGCCGAATTGGCTTCCAGCACAGAACAGCTGCAGACTATCGCATCAGGCTAAATTTCGTGGTTCAGAATGTCTTTGATGCTATGTACTCGACCAACGGCTGGAGCTATCGATACCTGGTTGGAGATCAGCTTAGCTTTGACCAAGGACTCTATCCGCAGGCAGGCAGGAACTGGCTGCTGGCGCTGGGGTTTGATTTTTAAAAAAAAGCGGCATGGAAAAATATCTCCATGCCGCCTATTTTTTTAAGCCACCGCAAATGCGGAACGGCCAAAATGCTCAATTAATACCCAGGGTTTTGCTGAGCCGCCAGTGTCGGGTTGGTATTCAACTCAGACTGTGGAATTGGCCAGATAAAACGGTAATCGTCATAAGGGATTGCCGGAACAAGTTTGGTCGGATCCGTTGGCAGCGGAGCAGCACCGATTGTCCAACTGGCAAAAGTTGTATTATTATAACGAACTTTTGCAGGGATACCACCCGTGCTGAAGTCAGCGTCCTTAGCAAGACGGTGGATATCCGCCCAGCGACGACCCTCACCCAGGAACTCAATGCGACGCTCATTAAGAACCGCCTGAATGAATTCTTTTGGCGTAGCGAAAGAAGCCGCTGTATAATGCAGACTTGCATCCGCCAAAGCGCGATTACGCACACTGTTCAGGTGAACGAGACCCGTTGCGACATCATTCCTGCGGCCATAGGCTTCTGACATGTTAAGCAATACCTCCGCATAACGGATGATCTGGTTGTAGTCATCCTGCGTTGTGATGTTGCGATACTTGTGGGAGAAGTAAGCACGGCCATTGTTCTTCAGCAGCTGGCTGCGACGAAGATCGCTGGCATTCCAGAATGTTGCGTTGTAGATGATAGGGCTCACAGCCACCAATGAGCGACCCGGAGCAATGGAGTACATAACCGGTAACGCCCCATTGACAAAGGGATTGTCGACCTGTGTGTTCTCGATAGCAAAGACAGACTCCGTGTTAGCTGCGTTGTTGGCGAAAGGACCTTCTGGCGTAGCGGTGAGGCTGTACGCATTTTTTGCAATCAGCTTTTGACCTTCTGCAATTACGTTGTCCCAGTTACCCATGTGAAGATAGATACGCGTCTTCAGCGCTGTTGCAGCACCAGAAGTAGCCCGCGTAATTTTGCGTGAACCCGTGCGCGTATCCGGCAGGCTGGTTTCTGCAAAATTCAGGTCCTCAAGTATCTTAGCGTAGCACTCAGCAACGGTGTTGCGACCCTGTGTCAGCGCGGCGTCAAGCGCAGCCGTTGTGTTGACTGCCGTCGTGCGATAAGGTACACCGAGGTGTGAAGCATCTGCTGTGTGTGCGTAAGGACGGGCAAAATGAACCAACAGCTCATGGTGAGCCAGTGCACGCAGGAAGCGAGCTTCCCCTTCGTACTCGGCAGCTTTGGCCGTAGTAATTACGCCATTGGCAGCAGCCCTGTTGACGCCCTCGATGATGATGTTGGCGCGGTTGATAAGCCCGTAGAGCGTCTCCCAGTGAAACTGGTTGTTGGCTGTAGTAGGATTATACGTTGCTTCGTACGTGATTGCGTAAAAAGCAGCAACGTTCAACATATCCTCACCGCGGTTGTCACCCTGCTGGGTATTGGCGGCGCCAAAGGGATAGCCACGTACGGCACCACCCGCATAGAAACCGCTCTGAGCGGCATCGTATACACCTACCATCGACAGTTCGCAACGCTCAGGCGTTTCAAAAGCTGCCGTTTCGGTAATGCGATCGTAAGGCAACAATTCTGTTGTATCCTTATCGCAGGAAACGGTCACCAATCCCATAAGGACGAGGGAAGCCGCGAAAAAGAAGTTAATATTCTTTATGAATCTTTTCATCTCTTACCAAGATTTTTAGTTTAGAAACCGAGATTAACGCCTACTGAATACACGCGCTGCTGTGGGTTGCCGTTCCAGTCAACACCAAAGCCGTTGGTATTTGTTTCCGGGTCAATACCAGTATAGTTCGTAAAGGTAAGTGCATTCTGCGCCTGTACGAATATACGCAGCGACTGAATGCTGGCTTTCTTCGTGAGATCCGTAGGCAGGGTATAGCCGATAGCGAAGTTGCCGAGGCGGATGAAATCACCCTTCTCTACAAAGCGCGTGCTGGCGAAATCCGGATTGTTGATACGGTTGCTCTGGCCGAGAATCAGCTTAGGTGTCACACCATCGCCAGGATTGTCGGCACTCTGCCAGCGACCGAGAATCTCAGTACCATTGTTGTTAAACGCCATTTCCAACAGGTCGATGCGCGTGCGGTTCATGATCATATTTCCACCCTGGAAACGGAAGAAAATGTTCATATCAAAATTGCCAAAGCGGAAGTTGTTGTCAAAACCACCAAACCACTTAGGAATGGCAACACCAAGCACGCGACGGTCTGTCGTTGCAGACAAAGAGCTTGACTCACCACGCGTACCAGGATTAGCAGGATCAAATACGAAGAATGCACCGTTGGTCAGTTCGTTTTCAACCAGCGTGCCATTGGCCTTTACATATACAGGATTACCGTTGGCCGGGTTTACTCCCCAGTAGTCAAAGCCGTAGATAGAGTTGAGCGACTCACCTACACGGATGATATTGTAGCTAGAAACAATATCGCGATCGCCTACCAGTGCAAGTACTTCGTTGTTCTGCGTAGAAATGTTGAATGCCGCATTCCACTTAAACTTATCCGTATTGATTACGGCTGCATCCAGTGTAAGTTCGATACCCTGACCCTTCACACGGCCAACGTTCTGGCTGATGATGTTGCCAGGAACACCCAGAGAAGGCGCTGTTGGCGCCTGCAGGATGATGTTGTCGTTGTCCTGAATCCAGTAAGCCAATGACAGGTTGATGCGGTTGTCTAGCAGACCCATGTCGAAACCGAAGTCGTACTTGCGCTGAGATTCCCATGTAAGCAGATCGTTACCGAAGTTGCTGTAGCCAATACCATTCTGTGAGCCGTACTGAGCCGAACCGTAAGAACCAATGTAAGGATAGTTACCAATATTCGTGTTACCTACCTCTGCAAAAGAACCACGGATACGGAAGTCAGAAATCACATTAGACAAACCACCCCAGAAAGCCTCTTCTGACAAGCGGTATGCAAAAGATGCCGACGGGAAGTAACCTACACGGCCTTCTTTTGGCAGTGAAGAGAGCGCATCACGACGAATAGACGCACTGATATAGTACTTGCGTGCAAAGTTGTAGTTTACACGACCCAGGTAAGAAGCCAGACCATTCTCCTGCAGACCACCCGTAACCGTTTGGTTTGCAAAAGTACCGGAAATCAGATTCTCCTGGAAGAAGCGGTCAGACAGGTCTGTAGCCGTAGCCCGGTAGAAGCTGGTACGCTCCTTCTGGTATTCCTGTACCACAGTGAGGTTCAGGTTGTGCTTTTCAGCAAAAGTGTTGTTGTAGGTAAGTATGTTCTGCCAGTTCCAACGCAGCGAAGGCAGAAAGGCCTGTGAAACACGGCCATTGGCAGAGAAACCATCGCCATGGCGCGGATCCTGGAAGAGGAAGTCTTCAACATAGCTGCCGTCGATACCCACCTGGGTGCGCAGGTCAAGACCTTTAGCAAGGTTAGCCGTAACATACGCGTTGCCGAGCAGACGCCAGCTATCAGAACGGCGCTGGTCGTTATCGAGTACAAAACGCTGGTTAGGGATACCGTTGGCAATCTCGATAGAGTTGGCACCACGCCCCAGTGTACGCGGGTTGGCATCATCGATGTTATAGCCCGTCGGATCATTTGGATCAAACACATCAACGTTCGGGAACATACGCATCACAGAGAAGGTATTGCCCGACAGGTTGTTGGAACCCGTCAACGGACCGAGGTTCTCCTGGCGCGTCACACCACTTGAAAAACCAATCTTAAGCCAGTTGTTGATTTTCTGGTCGAGATTTGAACGGAAAGTGTAGCGAGAGAGGCTGTTGGCAATGGCAATACCCTCCTGCGCTGCATAACCAAAAGATACGTAGTAGCTCGTCATGTCGGTACCACCACTCACAGAGAACACATGGTTCTGCTGGAAAGCGTTGCGATAGATAACATCGTTCCAGTCCGTCTCAACTGTGCTCCCATCAGCACGCGTCTGCAGTGCAGCAATGTTGGATGCACCACCTGCATTGCGGTTCTTCTCGTTGTTGATCTCAACAAACTGTTCAGCGCCCAGCAGGTCGAACAACTTGGTAGCCTGCGCATAACCGACGTAGTTATCGTAGTTAAACTTAGCGCGACCAGCCTTACCTTTCTTAGTTGTGATCAATACAACACCGTTGGAAGCACGTGAGCCGTAGATAGCCGTAGCTGCACCGTCCTTCAGGATTTCGAAAGACTCAATATCTGCGGGGTTGACGTCTGCCAGCGCGTTGTTTGGCGTTGAAGACCCTACATCACCGCTGAAGACAGGTACACCGTCGATAACGATCAGTGGTCCTGTACCAGATGAAATGGAGTTTACACCACGAATACGAATCTGAGGCGCTGCACCCAAAATACCACTTGGTGGCGTAATCTGCACACCTGCCGCACGACCCGCCAGCTGTTGTACAAAGCTAGGCGTTGCCAAGTTAGCGAGTTCATCACCCTTTACCTGAGAAATAGAGCCGGTTACGTCACGCTTCTGCTGTGTACCATAACCCACCACCACGGCTGTTTCCAGACTGACGGCGTCCATATCCATTACTACGTTAATCACGTTGGACGGTCCGATGGCCACTTCCTGTGTCTTGAATCCCGTGTAGCTGAACACCAGCGCAGTAGCACCTGCCGGTACACTCAGAGAGTAGGATCCATCGAAATCCGTAACCGTACCGGTTACCGTACCTTTTACCAGGATACTCGTTCCAATGAGTGCTTCACCATTGGTGTCTGTCACCTTTCCACTGATGCTACGCTGCGCCACAAGCCCCACAGAGCCGAACAACACCAGCATCAGAATTAGTGAAAGTTTTTTCATTCTGAATGAATTTGGTTTATGAAATAATTGTTTAATCCGTTTAAAAAAGCAAAATTTTATCCTAGCCCGTAAGCCAAAGTTAACGTCTTTTAGTTGCTAAAGCAACAGTTAAGATAACAACAATTGCCCTGCAGAGTTTAGACGGGTATAAAAATGTGCTCTTCACACCCGTCGTAATACCCGTATTTACATGGCAGAATCTCCCGGTTTGTCCCCTGATATGGCAAAGAGTTTTAACTTTACGCCATCCATATTGTTGTATTCAGGATATGTGGAACGATTTTTACAGAACGGTAATATATGTCAGTAACCGCCGATTATTCAACAACGAAATCAAGCCCTCATTCGCTGCTAAGGCAGGCCGATGCCATGATTCCTACGCCCTGGGGCAACTTTCGTATGTTTGCTTATGCGGACCACGCAGACGATTGGATGCCTCACTTGGCATTGATGCACGAAGACTGTAATCCCTTACAACCTGTGGTTGTACGCATTCATTCAGAATGTATCACAGGCGATTTGTTTGGCTCAAAAAAGTGTGATTGTGGCGAGCAGCTTCATCGGGCGCTGCATATGATTGCGGCTAACAAGGGTGTCCTGCTGTATCTTCGACAGGAAGGCAGGGGTATCGGTATTATCAACAAACTAAAGGCATACCAACTGCAGGAAAAAGGATACGATACTATCCATGCCAATCTGCACCTAGGGTTGGAAGTAGATGCCCGCCATTACAGTGCTGCCGTCGCAATGCTGCAAGATCAGGGTATTCAGGAAATTGAGCTGATTACCAATAATCCTGACAAAATCGACGCCTTTGACAAGTCGGGTATAAGTATCCGCCAGCGCATACCCATTGTCGTTCAGCCACAGGAAGAAAATGCGGACTACCTCAGAACTAAGCAGACTGAGATGGGACATTTGTTTGATTTACTATAGACTGACAACGCCCGGTAGTAAAAAAGTGCGCCGGCAGGAGGATTGCACTACGCCAATATCACTTACTGCTCAGCCACTACAGCATTCATCGACAATGCGGGCAGAAAGCAAACAAAGCGGAATTCCTCCTCCTGGATGAACGCTCCCACCAGTAAAGTACAATTCCCGGATGTCATTGCTAAAATTAGCATGTCTCAGAAAAGCAGCCATCCGGTTGTTTGAACTGGTTCCGTAAAGCGCACCCAAGTGCGAGCCCGTTCGGGATTCAATGGTAGGCGGTGCAAGTATGTACTCTGCCTCGATCAGGGTACCTATATCTGTACCCAAAAGTCGGCTCAGCTTTTCCAGCGTTCTCTCCCTCGTCAGGCGTGTCAGCTCATCCCAGTTTTGCCCTCTGTCATAGGGCGCATTAATCATTACAAACCAATTTTCACAACCCTCCGGCGCATCTCCTGCCACATGTCGGGATGTAAGATTGACGTATACCGTAGGATCCTCGTACATACCCCCGGCTTCCAACGCGGCAAACTCTGCCTGATAATTTTCGCTAAAAAAGATGTTGTGCACGTTTAGCTCCGAAAATGTCTTTTTTATACCCCAATAAAAAATCAGGGCTGAAGTTGATTTTTGCTGCCGCAACACCCGCTCAGGCTTTTTCGCCGTCGGCAAAAGTTTATGGTAGGCAAAAAACACATCCATATTGCAGATCACTCTATCAAAATCGAGTGACTGCCCCTGCACCCGAAGACCGCTGGCTTTGCCGTTGCTCACCAGAATTTCCTCCACCGCCTGATTAAAATGGAATTTTACGCCAAGACGCTCTGCAAGCGCGTGGATACGCTCGGTGATAGCCACCATACCTCCTTCGGGCAAATAGGCTCCATAGTGGTGTTCAAAATGTGGAATAATAGATAGTAAACCCGGAGCCTTGTAAGGATTGGATCCGTTGTAGGTAGCAAATCGATTGAAGAGTTGAACCATTTTTGGATTGCCCAATGCCTCACTATGCACATCATGCATAGTTGTAAAAAGATCAAATCGAGGCAACTGAAGCAGCGCCCACAAAACGGAGGGATCCAGCCAGGTACTCGCTTTGTGGAGGCTTTTCTCCAAAAAAGTTCGGCCCGTAAGTTGGTATTTCGCTTCGGCCTGCTGCAGCAGCTGCAATACCTTGTCAGCTCTTACGCCCAGCTTGTCCTCGGCCTCCCGAGCAAACGCCTCCTTATCTGCGTATGCATGCAGAAGTGTACCATCTTCCCAGAAATAGTTACAAATCACCGACAGTCGATGGTACTGAAAATGCATCCGAGGGTCCTCCCCTGCCAATACAAACAGTTCATCCACGTACTGTGGCATAGTAAACAGCGAGGGTCCCAGATCAAACCGGTACGCTCCTACTGATAAAGAGGATAGCTTGCCTCCAGGCGTTCCCTCCTTCTCAAACACCTCAACAGTATGACCTTTAACGGCCATACGAACAGCACTGGCCAAACCAGCGATGCCGGCACCTATGATTCCTACTTTCAAATTAGTACAATCTTTTGATGAGCAAGTATAACAATGCAGCAGGGCAGGTGTTTAGCGCTGAGCGGTATGAAAAAAACAGGTAGTGGTCTTGTGCCCGGGGATGAGCAAGGAAATATGTGATGGGGGTAGTCCATCAGAGACGATCGCGGAGCAAAAAACGGAGAACTTTAAGTGCTTTGGTCATTTGGTTTTCAACCGTTTTTATACTTATTCCCAGTGTTTCCGCAATCTCTTTAGCAGATAGTTCCTCAAAACGATTCAGTATAAACACTTGTCGGCAGCGAACAGGTAATGCATCGATGGCGCGCTCGATGGCTTCCTGCAGTTCAAGCGTCTCAATATCAAAAACAGGATTTTCGGCGGCTGCAGACAAATCACCATCGGACTCATCTGCATCCACTGGGATCATCCTGCGGTCGCGCAGATAGTTGAGCGACCTGTTGACGGTTGCCCTTCGGAGGTAAGCGCCAAAGGAACCTGTGAGCTGGAGTCTTGCACGACTGCGCCAAATTTCCAGGAATACTTCCTGCACAATATCTTCCGCTGCGGCGCTGTCTGCCAGGATGCGAAAGGCAGTCCTGCACAACTCCTCATAATGCGTTTTGAAGAGGAAATCCATTGCGGACACCTCGGAAGACTTAAGCTGGAGAAGTAATAATTGGTCCGTTGTCAATCCACATAACAATTAGCAAGTAAATATATTACAATCCTGCAATCATTGAAACATGCGAAAGCGGATAAATGCTATTTTCCCGACAGAATAAAAAATACCGAATATTATTTTGGTCGAATCAAATAAATCAAATATCTTGACGGGTCTTTTTTTTAAAGCAATCACTTGACAAGATGAAAAAATCACTGTATGCACTCATTGGCATGCTTTTTTTGCCGATGATTCTGGCAGCCAACGACACGCCGAGTATTGATGAAAAAATCAATGCGGTCTTTGCTCCCATCACCAAAATGATTGAAAGTGTTGTATTTGTATCATTACCATTAGGCAGCACGACTGTGCCATTCGTACTCATATGGTTGATAGCAGGCGCTATCATATTCACTGTTTATCTGCGTTTCGTCAATATTAGACAGTTCAGGCATGCGCTTGATGTAGTGCGTGGAAGATACGATAAGCCCGATGAGCAGGGAGAGGTTTCACACTTCCAGGCGTTAACGGCAGCCCTTTCAGGTACCGTGGGTGTGGGGAATATTGCAGGTGTGGCCATTGCGGTGTCTATCGGAGGACCGGGAGCAACCTTCTGGATGATAATTGCTGGACTGCTTGGCATGTCATCCAAGTTCGTAGAGTGCTCTTTGGGTACCATGTACCGCAATATTAATCCGGACGGCACCGTTTCCGGCGGCCCTATGTATTACCTTGATAAGGGACTAGCTAAAAGGGGATTTGGCGGCCTGGGTAAAGTACTAGCCGTTATGTTTGCCATTGCCTGCGTAGGCGGTTCTTTTGGTGGCGGTAATATGGTACAGGTCAATCAGGCAACACAGCAGTTCATAGAAGTAACCGGAGGTACCTCCAGCTTTTTCTATGGGAAAGGCTGGATTTTCGGTGCTGTCATGGCTGTTCTGGTCGCCATAGTGATTATTGGCGGGATAAAATCCATTGCTCGTGTGACTGATAAAATAGTCCCTTTCATGATAGGTATATATCTGGCAGGAGGACTGTATGTACTATTTGCCAATGTTGGCCAGATTCCATGGGCTTTTGGACAGATTTTCAAGGGTGCCTTTGCTGCCGAAGCTATGTACGGAGGAATTATAGGCGTTGTTATTCAAGGATTCCGGCGCGCTGCCTTTTCTAACGAAGCTGGCATTGGGTCGGCTTCCATTGCACACTCTGCAGTGAAAACAGATGAGCCCATAAGCGAGGGGATAGTTTCTCTGTTGGAACCATTTATTGACACGGTTGTCATTTGCACCATGACTGCTCTCGTCATCGTGCTCACCAACTATGGTGGCTATGGTGCTGAATATGCATTTAACAACGGGCAAACCATGGGCGGTATCGCCCTGACGAATGTGGCTTTCATGTCCGAGATTTCCTGGTTTCCGCCAGTTCTCTCACTTGCCGTAATCCTGTTTGCACTTTCAACCATGATTTCCTGGTCCTACTACGGCTTAAAGGCGTGGACTTACCTGTTCGGAGAAAGCAAAATAAACGAGATCGTCTATAAGGCCATCTTCTGCGGGTTTATCATTATCGGCTCTGCCATGAGCCTCGGTGCTGTTTTCAGCTTCGGTGATGCCATGATTTTTGCCATGTGTTTCCCCAACGTACTGGGTTTGTATTTTTTACTCCCCGAGGTACGAACTGAATTGAACAAGTACCTGGCGAAAGTAAAATCCGGAGAGATTTCAAAAAATGCCTGATAGCTTTCCTGTTGGTAAGGATTGTTTATCAGCAAGATAAAAGCGACGGGAATAATCATTTCCGTCGCTTTTGTTATTCTATATGAGTAAAGATGCAACAATGTTACAGCTATTTTGACTATATTTGGACGATTTAACTTGCACAGGTAGCGCTATGCAACTTTCCTCTTCAAAATGATGTTTCGTGCTATGAACCAAACTCGCTCCTTGAGGATATTTGTTGATAATTGTGCGCTTTATCTGGTATATGTGTGTTTTTTTGGACTGCTGCCTACTTTTGTAGAAGCTCAGGACACACTCCGAGGCAAAGCGTCTTACTATAATGATGTTTTTCACGGCAAACCCACCGCTACTGGTGAGCGTTATGACCGCGATTCCTTCACTTGTGCGTGTAAGCACTATCCTGTGGGTTCTATCCTGCGCGTAACCAGAGAAGACAATGGATTGGCAACGGAAGTAAGAGTCAATGACTGCGGCCCGCATGTCAGAGATCGGGTAATTGATTTGTCACGGGCGGCAGCCCGTGAAATCGACCTCATTCGCGATGGGATTGCTGTTGTAAAAGTTGAGCTGGTGGTAAGCGGGGCTGGCAAATTGCCCTGTGGCGGTAGTGGCCCTGCTCCTCTGTTGCTGCCGGTTGATGCGGGTACAGACAGCACAAGTGTAAAGCCTCAGCAGGAAGAAGCGCCAGAAATTCCGGAAATTGTACTACCCGAGTCTGGCTACATGGTTCAGACTGGCAGTTATGGTAATCTCAACAATGCCCTGACACTACAGGCACGCCTTTATAGCATAGGTCTCAACAGTGCTTTTGTCATCAAAAAAGACAACCTGTATAAGGTCATGACCGGTATATACAATGATTATGCTCAGGCCGAAGCAGACAGGCAGCGGCTAAATAGCGAATTTTCTATACCGGGAATAATTATAAACATACAAAAATGGTGAGCGCCTTCTGTCAATAGTGTAAAAACTGCGGTCAACAGTACTGGCTGATTTTTGCTCACTTGGTTTGTGGAAGTAATGTTTTTTTGTGATTGAAAATTTTAATTGAACGTTTTTATGCAGTCTTACAGCAACGAAGAAATCGTCAAGGCGCTCCGCAACTGGCAAGTTCTCCTACACGAGTATGCCCGCGCAGACAAGACGAAAGCACTCATCCAGATGGCGACGACTTTCCTTCCTTTTCTGGCATTGTGGGTGCTCATGTATTTTAGTCTTTCGTGGTCCTATTGGATTACCTTGGGACTAGGGATTCTCAATGCCTTTTTTTTGGTAAGAATATTCATCATTCAGCATGATTGTGGACATAAGTCTTTTTTTCCTTCCCAGCTTTGGAACAAAATTGTAGGTTTCACCTGCAGTTTCTTCAGCACCATCCCATATGATTACTGGTCACGACAGCACAGCTTTCATCACGGCCACAATGGCGAACTTGAGGTTCGGGACATCGGTGATATTAAATTAATGACGGAAGAAGAATTCCGGCAGGCTTCCCGTTGGCAACGCCTCTGGTATCGCGTCTATCGAATGCCCCTGGTTACTTTCATCATTGGTCCATTGGTGTATCTGGTCATCAACATGCGTTGGCCGCTCACCAATATGCAGGGATGGAAGGGAACTAGGCTTCGCATGTATGTCAATAATCTGCTCATTGCTGCGGTCTATCTGTTCATTGGCTGGTTGGTTGGCTGGCAGCGTTTCCTGTTGGTACAGGCTCCTATCGTCATTGCTTTCTTCATCATTGCGATCTGGTTTTTCTACGTACAGCATCAACATGAGCTTGCCTATAAGCAATGGCATAAGAATTGGGACTATTTGCTGTCTGCCATTCGCGGCAGTACTTTTTACCGCTTGCCTAAGGTGGTACACTGGCTGACAGGCAATATTGGCTACCATCACATACATCACCTCAATTCGAAAATCCCCAGCTATCATCTTGTACGCTGTGCTGAAGAAAATCCCGTTCTCCAGAAGTACATCACCAGCATCACCTTTTGGGAAAGTCTCAAGTGTATGTTCAATAAACTCTGGTCAGAGGAGCAGCAAAGGATGATTACTTTCCGGGAATTTTATCGGCGTGAGCGCATGCGTCGGCAGCTGGAATCGACGACAACTATTGCAAACCGAACTGCTGCCTAATAGGTCGAAAATCACTCAAAAGTCCTATATTTGTAGGCAGATGAGTGATTTTCAACCTTACATGAATGACTTTACAGCAATTAGAGTACATTGTGGCTTTGGACAACTGCCGCAGCTTCTCGGTAGCTGCTGAACTTTGTCATGTCACTCAGCCGTCACTCAGCCTCATGGTGCAGAAGCTGGAAGCAGAGCTCGGCATTAAGCTGTTTGACAGAAGTAAACAACCTATTGCCCCTACAGAAATCGGTGAGCGCGTCATAGCGCAGGCACGCCAGATTCTCCACGAATCCAGAAAGCTACACCAACTTGCTCAGGATCAGTTTGCCAAACTCAACGGAGAGTTGCGTATTGCCATCATTCCTACTCTATCTCCTTACCTGATTCCTCTTTTTATACGCGCTTTCACCGAAGCCCATCCGGAAGTACAGCTGCACATCAGCGAACAGCCCACCGCTGTCATTATGCAGCAGTTAAAAAAAGATGTCATTGACATTGGCATCATGGCAACACCCCTCAACGACGAAAAACTGGTTGAAATCCCGCTGTTTATGGAGGAGTTTTTTGTGTATGCTCCTCACGAAACAAGTATCCTGCAAAAACAGTATTTGCTGGCGGGAGATATCGAGCCTAACCGACTTTTGCTACTGGAGGAAGGCCATTGTATACGCACACAGGTAATCAACCTATGTGCGTTACAAAAAGTACAAAGTGCGGTGAGTAATTTTACCTATGAGACGGGAAGCCTGGAGACGCTGCGCAGAATTGTAGAAAAAAATGGCGGTATGACCATACTGCCTGAGTTGGCGCTGTTGGATCTAAATGAGGAACGTATGCAGTTTGTACGCTTTTTTAAAGAGCCCGCACCAGCAAGAGAAATTAGTCTGGTCATCCACCGCACCAATAGTCGCCCCAGAATGCAGGCAGCACTCAAAAAAATAATTGTGGATAGCCTGCCAACCCAACTACTGGGCAAACGAATGACTCAACGCGTCAATCTTGATCCTCTTCAGGGAGGCTGATGCTACAAATTTCAAAACCAGCAATCCTATGGCAGAATAACCCAAGCCCCCCTACACTTACAACAATCAATACCCTTTTAATAAGCCGTCAAATAATCTGTTCACATGTCAGACCGCCGATATTTCCTCCGACAACTCGTAGCTGCCAGCGGGCTGCTGGCAGCTCCCTCTTTCATAAGTAGTAAGGAAGGTGAGACTTTGCTTGATTTACTCAACGACCGAGCAGATACGCCTGCAGCGCTTTTGGCTGCCGATGAAGATTATTGGTACGCCATACAACAATCCTATACAACTTCAACCAGTATCCTCAATCTTAACAACGGGGGTGTATGTCCACAGCCCCGCATTGTTCAGGATGCTATGGAGCGCTACAATCGCTTGTGCAACGAGGCTCCTTCCTATTACATGTGGCAGGTACTGGACATGGGCCGGGAGCCCCTCCGTGCTGAACTGGCACATTTTGCGGGCTGTGAACCGGGAGAACTCGCCATTAATCGCAATGCTTCCGAGGCACTCGAAACAGTTATATTTGGGCTGCGCCTGCAAACCGGAGATGAAGTCGTACTCTCCCGCTACGACTACCCCAATATGATTAATGCCTGGAAGCAGAGAGCCATGCGCGATGGCATAGTACTCAAATGGGTTGAGCCAGTACTTCCTTCCGCCGATACCGATGCGCTGACAGAGACATACATCAACGCTTTCAGCGATCGCACCAGGATTGTACATCTGACGCATATGATTAACTGGAACGGACAAATACTGCCAGTTAGTCAAATCGCCAGTCAGGCAAAGCAACGAGGTATTGAAGTGCTGGTAGATGGCGCACACTCCTTTGCACATATTGACTATAAGATTCCTGATCTCAACTGCGATTATTTTGGGAGTAGTCTCCACAAATGGCTGGGAGCACCCTTTGGCAGCGGGTTGCTGTACGTCCGAAAAGATAAAATAAGTAAGCTCTACCCACTGTTGGCCGCTCCCGAGCCGGAAAGCAGCGATATCCGAAAGTTTGAATCGCTGGGTACCCGTTCATTTCCTATTGAGCATGCCATTGCACAGGCACTCAACTTCCAACTGGCTATTGGGACAGTACGCAAACAGCAGCGGCTGCAGTACCTCAAAGAATACTGGACGTCTGGTATCGAGGCAGTTCCAGGTATCGGCTTCGGAACCAACCTGCAGCCAGCCAACTCCTGTGCGCTTTGTCTGCTTACCGTAGCCAATAAGAAACCAGAAGAAATTTCCTCGGCTCTATTCCACAAATACAAAATACACACTGTA
The DNA here is from genome assembly GCA_964645715.1 of uncultured Saprospiraceae bacterium. Lineage (GTDB taxonomy): Bacteria > Bacteroidota > Bacteroidia > Chitinophagales > Saprospiraceae > JAUMBM01. The sequence continues at coordinate 17,962 of CAZYAO010000006.1, read as the reverse complement.
GCTATCTCTTGGGAAAATATCAGCGGCATACGCATAACTCCCAATGTTTATACAGTCACCCGCGATCTTGATCGATTAATTACCGCCATCACCCAACTCCAAACCCCATGAAAACTGTCTTAGATTCGATGTCTGTTCTATTTATCCATGTTTACTCAGCTAAGGACGTGAAAAAAATACTATTCTGGTCGCTATCCATAAGTATGCTGTGCTTCGGATGCTTTGCCGATCACAACGAGCAGGCCATTGATCCCGCCAAAGACACGCTGCGTCAGGAACGAAATCAACGATCTGCTCCCGCCAATACCGCCGGGGATGCCGGAAAGACAGAGGATTACCGCAATACCAACCGGGTTATTTGGCAAAAACCGGATATGATTCTTGAGCTTTTGGGTGATTTAGAGGGTAAAACTGTTGCCGATATCGGAGCAGGTACTGGTTTTTTTACTATCCCGCTGGCTACCAAAGCACAAAAAGTAATCGCCATCGATATAGACCCCCGTTTTGTAGGGTATATCGATAGTGTAAAAATGATCAAACTCGCCGAGAATTTTCACAGCAGAATCGAGACCCGCGCTGCCAAGCCCGAGGATCCCATGCTCAAATCCAATGAGGTGGATGCCATCATTATCGTCAATACATTTATGTATATTCAGGATAAACCTGCCTATCTGCAAAAATTAAAAGCTGCTATACGCCCCGGAGGTAGGTTGCTTATCGTCGATTTTAAAAAGAAACGCACTCCTTTTGGCCCTCCTGCACACCTCCGTTATCCAATACATGAAATTGAAGAACTTTTTTATGCAGCCGGGTTCAAAAATATTGTTGCCAATGATATGGCATTGGAGTACCAATATATTATTATCGGTGACCGCTAGCCCTTTCAGCTGCTTCTACAAGCACTGTTGTGTCTATTGTACAACCTTTCGGCTCTCTGTGTTGTTGTTGTCTTTGAATTAGTCTAAATAAACCACATAAGAATAAATTTATCCACTGATGGAAAACAATACAGTTCTCAAAAGCCCTGTGTTGCTGTACACTGAGCAGACACCCAATCCGGAGTCCCTCAAGTTTGTGACTAACAGAATGTTGTATAAGGGCACTGCTGATTTCCGCGAAGCTTCGCTGGCTGAGACATGGTCTCCACTGGGCAAAGCGCTGTTTGGATTTCCTTATGTAAAAGGTGTTTATATCAGTAATAACTTTGTCACAGTCACCAAGGAGTTCAACTACAGCTGGGATGATATCATGCTGAAGCTAAAAGCGTTCATCAAGGAGTACATTGAGCAGGGTGAGCCACTTATTCTGGATGGGTTTGCCGATGCAATGGCTGCTGCAGAAGCAGAACGATCCGGTCAGCAGTACACGGGTAGTGAGGCCGAGATAGTACAAAAAATTAAGGATCTCATCGAAACCTATGTAAAACCTGCAGTGGAAATGGATGGTGGCAATATAGAGTTCAAATCCTTTGACAATGGCATTGTAACAGTCATTCTGCAGGGTTCCTGCAGTGGTTGCCCCAGTTCAACTGTCACACTCAAGGCAGGTATTGAGGGGATGCTCAAGCGTATGATTCCTGAGGTACAGGAAGTTGTATCTGAAATGGGCTAAGTAATTAGTTTTTCAAAATAACAAGAAGCGCTGACGGCATTACTGTCGCCAGCGCTTCTTGTTTTTGCACATACTGATTCATCCGGTATATATTGACAAGCAATTTTCAAACCGGCAGCTATTCTACCCTACTGAATTACCAGGGTACGCGTGATTATTCTTTCCATACTCTGGAGCTTAACAATGTACATACCCGCTGGCAACGGCAACTCAACATGCACAGCTTGTGGGGATACCGTATGATCTGGCCGCGAGATAAATCTTATCCTTCCCGTGATGTCTTGTACCTCCACTACATCTATCTGTACCTCCGCACCAACCGTCAACTGACAATCATCGGCTCGACATGGGTTGGGAAAAATAGCCACGCTAAGTGTATCTTCCTGTTGGTCACTCGCACTGACAGGCGCCGAAGGACGCAGGTAAATGACGAATCCGTCGTGATCACTACTGGCAGCAAATAGCTGTAGATTAGGTTCATAGGCTATTGATGCACCCGCATTTCCTCTTACAAACTGAAAATCAACAACTTCTACTCCCTGCAATTGTGTACTGAGGCAATGATCAAGTTGCTGCGCCGAGCCCTCAAAAATATATGAAAACTGCTCATTAGCCGGCAGTTGACTCACATAATCTACCAAAGGAGGCTGCACGATGGGCTGAGGTGTGAACAAAGCACCCAATGTAGGGCGGCCGGCAATCTGGCTGTGAACATCCACGTATCCGTCCGTAAAACCAAAAGCATTGAAATCGCCAACCAAAAAGAGATTTTGGTGCTGTCGAGCCTGCACTTTGCTGGCAACAGAGATAGCCTGCTCATGGCGCTTTGTTCGTACAAAAAAAGCATCATTGCCGTCAATCCCAATAAGTGATCGAAGGTGCAAATTCATAACCGCCAATGATACCGGTGGATCAGTGGGGAGATCTACCTCCAACAACAAAGGTGGTCTGTCGTGTAATCTGCCCCCCGTACTTAAAAATTCATTCTTTCCAAGCTGAGAAAGCATGATATTCTGCATGCCTGATCTCAACAAATAAGCCGTGTTGATATTATCATTTCCCGTAAGTAAATAGGGCGTGTACTGAATCCCCCCCGAAAGCTGTTCGATGTAATAAGCTAGATCCTGCAATGCCCCTAGGCTTCCGACCTCCTGCAGTGCAATGATATGGGGTAGCCTGAGCCCATCGACAACATAGCGAGCCACTTTCTGCACATGTTGCCCATAGTTGACATTGTCTGTTCGCAATTGCAGGGCATTGAACGAGGCAAGCGTAATTTCTCCTGGTTCAGCAGCGCGGGCAGGAATAATTGCCGGAGCGCCAGCAATGGAATACTGATTGGGCCAAAAGAAATAGCGACTTCCCGACTGTGTCATGATACCCACGCCGCTTACTAGCATACCTACACTCAAAAATCGGTTGTTAGGCGCATTGAGTGCGTCAGGATTGATCCAAAAAATTTCGGGATTTCCGTCCCATACCGGCAATCCCGCCTGCCCGGGAAAGCGAATGCCAGGTTCTCGTCTGGGCAATTCATCCGTTGTCACCAGCGCAGCGTGTTCACTGTCATTAGACGGGGCACATACCTTAGCATTTATTAGCGCTACCCGCATACCCTCTACCCTTTCCAGACTGTGTAAGTTGGAGGCTGCTGTCGCAGGAAAGCTTGCCGACAGATTCACCGGAGGGGGCAGTGCACCTGTTGGTGAGAGCACCTGGACCTCCGCTGCTACGATACCAGTCATCCCACTCGTTTCTGAAACAGTCCCCACAATACTCACACGACTCCCGGGTTGCACAGTTGCAGCTGCACTGCTAAAAACGATGATACCGTCGGAAGTTAGTGGATTATTGTCGGAACGCTCAGCAGGCGTTTGGATAAAAAAAAGTCCACTGCCTATAGCAGTGACCACATTATCTGCCGTATACACCGTCTGAAACTGAAAAGGGCTAAGGCCACTGCTACCCTGAAGTTGCCAAATTTCGAGCGACGTCTGGGCTAAAATTCCACTGGAAAAGCAGGAGAGGAATAATGGGAATAATATTTTTAACATTCAATTCAATTTACTGTTGTACACAATGAGTATGTATTCAAATGAGTATTTTACCAAGATTTGCAGCATGAAGATCCCCGCAAAGGAAATTACAATATCTTTAGCGCACTAAATTTACTGCTTAATTTAATGATATGAATGATTCAACAAGCATATACGAGTATTCTGTCAAACCTTATCAACAGGCACTAGTTGTCTTTGGCTGCGTGATATTATTGGAAGTAGGGATAAAATTAACAGCCTTGTCTGGTATTGTTCCAATATCCGCGCGACTGTACTGGATGATTGCAGCCTCTTTCATGCTATTATTTGCTGTTGGTAACAGTTTGCTCAGCCTTTCGGCAAAAAACATGGCCAGCTATTGGGGTCAGTCCATCTATAGCTTCATGGGGCTGGCGCTTGGCAATGGTCTGGTTGCCTGGGGATTTTCCTCCCTGACCATTAGCGAGGCAGGTTCCTACCGGTGGATTTATGTAGTCGTAACCATTGGCTACTTAGTATTTTTGTCATTGATTGGCGTAGTCAGGATTATTGTTGAATTCGCCCAGCGAGAGGAATGGAATCAGCCCCGCAAAAGAAACCGCTGACCCCGGCCTATAGTTCATGAAAGCTCCTGTCAATCTACCCGCTCAACCACACCATTCCCCTCCAATAATTACTTCCTTTTGTAAACAAAACCGCCCTTTGACCTGTGGGTCAAAGGGCGGTTTTGTCGATAGTGCAATGAGGAAGAAATTTCCTAGAGATCCTCCTCCTCGTATTCTAATTCGTCAATTGCCTGACGAGCTTCCCAGCTTGCCTGATTGGCTTTGGTTGTGACGAACATATTCTCGAATCTACGCATACCGGTACCTGCAGGAATACGCTTTCCTACGATTACGTTCTCCTTGAGGCCGAGCAGTTCATCTCGTTTTGCAGAGATTGCCGCAGTACTCAACACTTTGGTTGTCTCTTGGAACGATGCTGCTGAAATCCAGCTTGTCGTACCCAATGAGGACTTCGTGATACCCTGCAACAACGGGCTAGAAGTAGCTGCAATGGCATCTCTGTAAATCACCAGCTTTTTATCATTGCGCTTCAGATACGAATTTTCTTCGCGCAATTGCCGCAGTGTTACAAGCTGCCCTGCCTTCAACTTATTGGAATCGCCGGCATCAGTGACAACCTTTTTGTCGAAGATCCAGTCGTTGACCTCCATGAACTCGAACTTCTCCACAGCCTCCCCTTCCAGGAAACTGGTATCACCTGCATCCTCGATCTGTACGCGGCGCATCATTTGGCGGACAATCGTCTCGATGTGCTTGTTGTTGATCGTGATACCCTGCGAGCGATAAACTTCCTGAATACCGTTTACTATATATTGTTGCACTGCGAAAGGCCCCTTGATCAAGAGAATATCCCGCGGTGCGATAGCACCGTCAGACAAAGGCGTACCTGCACGTACAAAGTCCCCGTCCTGTACCAGGATATGCTTAGACAAGCCTATGAGATACTTATGCTTGTGTCCATCGCGCGATGTAACGACGACCTCCCGGTTGCCACGCTTAATCTTGGAACTGAAACTTACAACACCGTCAATTTCCGATACGATTGCGGGATTAGACGGGTTGCGAGCCTCTACAAGTTCCGTTACCCGCGGCAGACCGCCCGTGATATCCTGAATCTTGCCAAGCTTGCGTGGTATTTTTACAATCTTCTGGCCTGCAGAAACTTCTGAACCATCTTCGATAGAGATGTAAGAACCTACCGGCAGGTTGTAGCTACGAAGCTCCTCACCATTCCGGTCGACGATGCGAATAGAAGGCATCTTACGGCGATTCTTAGGTTCGATGATGACCTTCTCAGCATAGCCAGTTTGATCGTCTCTTTCCACTCGGAACGTGATGCCCTCTTCAATATCTTCGAACCGGGCGATACCTGAAAATTCAGAAACGATGACCGCATTGAACGGATCCCATTCACAGATACGCTTACCTCTGGAAATCTGCTCACCATCCTTCACATACATGATTGCACCATAAGGAATGTGCTGAGAAACGTACAGCTTACCCGTGTCTGTATCCACAAGCCGCAGTTCACCCGTACGAGAAAGCACCACTTGGGTCACGGCACCCTGTTCATCTTCAAACTCAGACACACGCAAACCATCGAATTCAACTTTACCGTTGAACTTGGAGATGATCTCCGACTCAGTCTTAGAGAGCGAAGCCACACCACCCACGTGGAATGTACGCAGCGTCAGCTGAGTACCCGGTTCACCGATGGACTGCGCAGCAATAATCCCTACAGCATCACCGATTTCGGCGATACGCCCGATAGCAAGGTTCTTGCCATAGCACTTAGCACACACGCCCTGCTTGCTTTCGCAAGTAAGCACTGAACGGATAGTGACATTTTCTACACCCTCTTTTTCGATATAATCGGCCAACCGGGTATTGATATATTCACCTGCCTTGAGGATAACTTCATCCGTAGTAGGATGAACGATATCATGCAGGGTAAACCGTCCCTCGATACGGGAAGACAGCGGCTCGATAATTTTTTCATTGTCCTTCAGGGCCGACGTTTCGATGCCGCGGAGCGTACTGCAATCATCTTCTGTAATGACGACATCCTGGGCAACGTCAACCAAGCGTCGGGTCAGATAACCAGCGTCTGCTGTCTTGAGTGCCGTATCGGCCAAACCTTTACGAGCACCGTGCGTAGAGATGAAGTACTCCAATACCGACAGACCATCCCCAAAATTGGAGAGGATAGGGTTTTCGATAACTGCCCCCCCCGAATCTCCGGATTTTTTGGGTTTTGCCATCAAACCACGGAGACCACAGAGCTGCTTAATCTGCTGCTTAGAACCCCGTGCGCCCGAATCGAGCATCATGAAAACAGAATTGAAACCCTGCTTGTGGAGTGCAAGCTCCTTCATGAGTGCATCGGTGATCCGGTTGTCTGCATAGGTCCACTTATCAATGATTTGGTTGTAGCGCTCATTGTTGGTGATAAGACCCATGTTATAGTTATCCCATACCTCGTCTACCTCAGCCTGGGCTTCTGCCAGCATTTTGCCTTTGTTGGAAGGCGTGATGAGGTCGCCCAAATTGAAGGACAGACCACCCTTGTAAGCCCAACGGAAGCCCAAATCCTTGATATTGTCAAGGAACTCTGCTGTTACCGCAAAACTAGTACGCTCCAGTACGTCACCAATAACCGTTTTGAGGTTCTTTTTGGTGAGCAGCATATTGACATAAGGTACCTGCTTAGGAGCAACCTCATTGAAAATTACCCGCCCTGTGGTTGTCTCGATGAGTTTGGTGACCATACCCCCTTTATCATCTTCAACCCGTGCCCGGACTTTGATGCAGGCGTGAAGATCCAGCTGGCCTTCATTGTAAGCAATAATAACCTCTTCAGCTGAGTAGAAAGCTCTTCCTTCCCCCTTTACCTTGATATCCCCGACAGAACGCTTCTCTTTGGTGATATAATAGAGGCCCAAGACCATGTCCTGCGATGGCAGCGTAATGGGCGTTCCATTCTGTGGGTTGAGCATGTTGTGAGATGACAACATGAGTACCTGAGCTTCCAATATAGACGCCTGACTCAGCGGCACATGCACAGCCATTTGATCACCATCGAAGTCTGCATTGAAAGCACCGCAGACCAGCGGATGAAGCTGGATTGCCTTGCCCTCAATCAACTTAGGCTGAAAAGCTTGTATGGACAGGCGGTGAAGCGTCGGAGCGCGATTGAGCATTACGGGATGCCCCTTGAGAATATTTTCGAGAATCTCCCAGATTACCGGCTCTTTGCGGTCGACCAATTTTTTAGCCGACTTGACCGTTTTAACGATACCCCGCTCGATGAGCTTACGGATGATAAACGGCTTGAATAGTTCTGCCGCCATTGCCTTCGGCAGACCGCACTCATGAAGCTTGAGTGTAGGTCCCACCACAATTACGGAACGACCTGAGTAGTCTACACGTTTACCCAACAGGTTCTGACGGAAACGCCCCTGCTTACCCTTGAGGATATCGCTCAGAGACTTGAGCGCACGTCCGCCTTCAGCCTTGACCGCATTGGACTTACGGGAGTTGTCGAACAGCGAATCAACAGCCTCCTGCAACATACGCTTCTCATTACGCAAAATCACCTCAGGCGCTTTGATTTCCAGCAGTCGCTTCAGGCGATTATTGCGAATAATAACACGGCGATAGAGATCATTGAGATCCGAGCTGGCAAACCGGCCACCGTCGAGCGGCACCAACGGTCTCAGTTCTGGCGGAACCACCGGCAAATACTGGATAATAGTCCACTCCGGACGATTCTCCATACGCGTAGTAGCCTCCCTGAACGCTTCAACAACCCGCAGGCGCTTGAGCGCTTCTGATTTGCGCTGTTGGCTAGTCTCTGTACCCGCCTGATGACGCAGATCGTAGCTAAGCTGATCCAAATCGAGTCGCATCAGCAGATCCCGGATAGCATCGGCACCCATCTTTGCAACAAAGCGGTTGGGATCACTCTCCTCGAGCATCTGATTATCTGCCGGCAGCGTATCCAGAATTTCGAGGTACTCCTCTTCCGTGAGCAAATCCATAGCACCAACACCGTCAGCCGCTTTGACCCCCGGTTGGATGACTACGTAGCGCTCGTAGTACACGATTGACTCGAGTTTTTTGGAAGACAGGCCCAGAAGGTAACCAATCTTATTGGGCAGAGACTTGAAAAACCAAATATGAACGACAGGCACCACCAGTTTGATGTGTCCCATACGCTCGCGGCGGACTTTCTTTTCCGTAACCTCTACCCCACAACGATCGCAGACAATACCCTTATAGCGAATACGTTTGTACTTGCCGCAGTAGCATTCATAATCCTTAACCGGACCAAAGATACGCTCGCAAAAAAGACCATCGCGCTCAGGTTTGTAAGAGCGATAATTGATGGTTTCTGGCTTGAGTACTTCGCCATAGGAGCGCTCGAGAATGTCATCAGGAGAAGCCAAACTAATTGTTATGCTGTCAAAATCCTGACGAACTTGCGCTTGTGCTTTCTTTTTAAAAGGCATATATGCTGCTTTAAAAAAGGTTGATAGCTCAAAGATTCCTGTTTTCGACCCCGTTAAGAGTCCGACCACAGTTTAATTACTCGAATTTCACATCTAGTGCCAATCCCCGCAACTCATGAATCAATACGTTGAATGACTCCGGAATATTAGGTTCAGGCAGATTATCCCCTTTAACGATAGCCTCATACGCTTTTGCACGACCATTAATGTCATCTGACTTGATCGTAAGAAGCTCCTGAAGGATGTTAGAGGCTCCGAATGCTTCGAGTGCCCAAACTTCCATTTCTCCGAATCGCTGACCACCAAACTGAGCCTTACCGCCCAGTGGTTGCTGGGTGATAAGCGAGTAAGGACCGATAGAGCGGGCATGCATCTTATCATCGACCATATGCGACAACTTGAGCATGTAGATAACCCCCACTGTTGCCTGCTGATGGAATCGGTCACCCGTTTCTCCGTCATGCAGGTACGTCTGTCCCAAGCTAGGTAAGCCAGCTTTTTGGATGTATTCTTCGATTTCATCTTTACTGGCGCCGTCGAAGATAGGCGTAGCAAATTTTACACCCAGCTTCTCCCCTGCCCAGCCGAGAACCGTTTCGAAGATTTGTCCGAGGTTCATACGAGAAGGTACACCCAGCGGGTTGAGTACGATGTCAACTGCCGAGCCATCCTCGAGGAAAGGCATATCCTCGATGCGCACGATTCGGGACACAATACCCTTGTTACCGTGACGACCTGCGAGTTTATCCCCTACGCGCAACTTGCGCTTTTTCGCCATATACACTTTGGCGAGTTTGAGTACCCCTGCAGGAAGCTCATCTCCGATAGAAATATTGAACTTCTCCCGCTTGTAGCGACCGACCTCCTCATTTACCTTGATGCTGTAGTTGTGCAGCAATCTGGAAATCAAATCATTGGTAGGTGCATGCTCCGTCCAGTTGGTATAATCGACCGTTGTATAATCGAGTTCACGCATTACCGCAGTTGAGAAACGTTCTCCCTTTGGCAGTAATGGTTCACCATAAATAGTACGGATTCCCTGGCTGGTTTTGTTCTTGACCAAGGAACTAAGCTTATCGATCAGGATTGTTTTGAGCTCATTGAGCGCAATCTTATGCTGATCTTCGAGACGGGTAAGCTGCTGCTTCTCCTGCTCTTTCTGCTTCTGATCCTTTTTAGCCCGGGCGAAGAGCTGTTTGTCGATAACGACACCTGTTGTAGACGGGGGCGCCTTGAGCGAGGCATCCTTTACATCTCCGGCCTTATCGCCGAAGATAGCGCGCAGGAGCTTCTCTTCCGGCGTAGGGTCGCTCTCTCCTTTGGGCGTAATCTTACCAATCAGGATATCACCTTCCCTTACCCATGCCCCGACTCGGATGATACCGTTTTCGTCAAGATCCCGGGTTGCATCTTCGCTGACATTGGGGATATCATTGGTTAGTTCCTCTTCCCCCAGTTTTGTATCGCGCACATCAAGTTCAAAATGCTCTATGTGCAGTGAGCTAAAAATATCTTCGCGAACCACCCTTTCAGAGATTACAATGGCATCTTCGAAGTTGTACCCTTTCCAGGGCATAAAAGCCACTTTTAGGTTCTGACCGAGCGCAAGCTCACCATCCTGCGTAGCATAGCCATCGCACAGAATTTGACCCTTGGTTACGCGCATTCCTCTCCGCACGATGGGGCGCAGGTTGATGCAAGTTCCTTGGTTGGTACGCAGGAATTTTGTGAGCTGATAAGTGCGACGGTTATCCTCAAAAGAAACTAGTTGCTCCTCTTCTGTACGATCATAGCGGATGACAATCTCATTGGCATCGACGAACTCTACCACCCCGTCTCCCTCTGCGTTGATAAGCATTCGGGAATCCCGAGCCACTTTTCCTTCCAGACCAGTACCAACAATTGGCGAATTCGGCCTGATGAGCGGGACAGCCTGGCGTTGCATGTTGGATCCCATGAGCGCCCGGTTGGCGTCATCATTTTCCAAAAACGGAATCATGGAAGCCGACACACCCACAATCTGGTTAGGCGCAACATCCATATACTCCAGCTCCTCAGGCATCAAAACAGGGAAATCCCCATGCTCACGGGACTTCACGCGATCACTTATGAAGTTACCCCCAGCATCAAGTTTAGCATTGGCCTGTGCAATCTTACGATAATCCTCCCCTTCTGCAGACAGATAGATAGGATCGCCCGTCATGACTACTTTGCCGTCCTCAACCTTGCGGTAGGGCGTCTCAAGGAAGCCCATTTTATTGATTTTGGCATGCACACAAAGCGTGGAGATAAGTCCAATATTAGGACCCTCAGGCGTTTCAATCGTACACAAGCGACCGTAGTGGGAGTAGTGAACATCTCGCACTTCGAATCCTGCGCGCTCACGCGAAAGTCCTCCGGGACCCAGCGCCGAAATTCTCCGCTTGTGCGTAATCTCGGACAGTGGATTAGTCTGATCGAGAAACTGAGAAAGCTGGCTGGTTCCGAAGAAAGAATTAATGACACTGGAGAGCGTACGAGCGTTAATCAGGTCTACGGGTGTGAAGACCTCATTGTCACGTACATTCATGCGCTCACGAATAGTACGTGCCATACGGGCGAGGCCTACGCCAAACTGGGCATAGAGTTGCTCACCAACGGAACGCACGCGGCGATTACTCAAGTGATCAATATCATCAATTTCGGCCTTAGAATTCATGAGAGCGACCAAGTAACGCACGATCGAGATAATATCTTCTTTCGTGAGCACCAGCACCTCATCAGAGATATTGAGGCCTAATTTTTTATTTATCTTATACCGACCAACCTCACCCAGGTTGTAGCGCTTATCGGAAAAGAATAATTTCTCGATAATACCCCGGGCTGTTTCATCATCGGGTGGCTCTGCCCCCCGCAGCTGGCGATAAATATATTGAACCGCCTCCATTTCAGAACTGGAGGGATCTTTTTGCAGTGTATTGTAGATAATAGAATAATCGAGTTCTATATCCTCTTTTTGCAGGATGATGACATCCATGTTGGCATTGAGGATAAGTTCGATATTATCTTCATCAAGGATAACATCCCTTTCGAGGATAATTTCATTACGTTCGATAGTCACCACCTCTCCTGTATCCTCATCGACAAAGTCTTCTGTCCAGGAGCGGAGCACGCGGGCAGCGAGTTTCCGACCGATTGAAACTTCGAGAGCCTCCCGGGTAGCAGGAATTTCATCGGCCAGATCAAAGATATCGAGGATAGCCTTGTCCGTATCATAGCCGATAGCCCGCAGCAGCGTTGTAACCGGGAACTTCTTCTTGCGGTCGATGTAAGCATACATGACCGTGTTGATATCCGTCGCGAACTCCATCCAGGCACCTTTGAATGGAATTACCCGTGCAGAGTAAATTTTGGTGCCATTGGGGTGGAAAGTCTGTCCGAAGAACACCCCAGGAGAGCGATGCAACTGAGATACAATGACCCTTTCGGCGCCATTGATTACGAAAGTGCCCTTAGGCGTCATGTAGGGAATATTTCCGAGGAACACATCCTGAACGATGGTTTCGAAATCTACATGCTCTTCGTCATTACAAGACAGCTTAAGTTTGGCCTTGAGCGGTACGCTGTAGGTAAGTCCGCGCTGCATACACTCTTCGATAGTGTACCGGGGCGGATCCACGTAGTAATCAAGGAACTCCAACACGAAAATATTCCGGGCATCAGTAATGGGAAAATTTTCCTGAAAAACCTTATACAGGCCTTCATTCATCCTGTTTTCGGGCGTGGTTTCGAGTTGAAAAAATTCCTGGAAGGACTTAAGCTGAATTTCCAGCAGATCCGGATGCGTTGAAGCCAGAGAAATTTTACCGAAGCTGATTCGGCGTTCTTCGGCATTTAAAGGCTTGCCGTTTGAGGTCATTTGCAAAAAGCGTTTATTTTTTGCATTGATAATTTTCCCGGCGGTCATGGTTCCTGAGGAACGCAAGGAAGAGAGGTCAAAAAGTAATAACCTCCTATGCGGGAAAAAAGTTCCATCGCTAAGCTGTCAAAATATACGACAATAGGCTTAGCAAGTTGGGTAATCAACTTGCCAAGCCTGATTGTTCTGAAGAAGGCCATGCGATTTGGCCTTCCGAAGGCGGAGATTACTTAATCTCAACAGAAGCGCCAGCCTCTTCGAGAGCCTTTTTGATAGCCTCAGCCTCATCTTTCGGGATACCTTGCTTAACAGGAGCAGGTGCACCGTCAACGAGATCTTTAGCCTCTTTCAGGCCGAGGTTGAGCAGGTTTTTAACCTCCTTAACCACCTGCAGTTTAGCAGCACCGCTAGAAGTGAGGATTACATCGAACTCTGTCTTTTCGGCAGGAGCAGCAGCACCACCGTCACCGGCAGGAGCAGCAGCTACTGCAACTGCTGCAGCAGCCGGCTTAATGCCGTAATCCTCTTCCATTATTTTTGCCAACTCACTTACATCCTTCACAGTAAGGTTAACGAGTTGTTCTGCAATTGCTTTCAAATCAGCCATGATAATTAAATTTTTGAGTGTAATGGACGATAAAGTTATCGTGCGCAAAACAGCTTGGAAGCCAATGAATTAATTGTTTGTTTCGCCCCTTTCCTCGAGCGCCTTGAGGAGACCCATGATATTGCCGCCGCCTGATTGGAGAGCTCCGAGTACATTGGACATTGGAGACTGCAGCATACCCAGGATTTCTCCCAACAAATCCTCTTTGGACTTGAGTTTGGACAGCGTATCAAGCTGATTATCGCCGAAGAAGACTGCTGTATCGATATAAGCCCCTTTCAACTGTGGCAGTTCACCACCTTTGCGGAATTCTTTAAGTGCCTTTGCCGGACCATTGGCTGCACCCTCAGCGAAGAGGATGGCTGTGGCACCTTTAAGTGCGGCATAAACAGGTTCGAAATTTTTCTCCTCCGGAAAAGACTCGAGTGCTTTGCGGAGCAAAGTATTCTTTACGACACGCATCTCGATACCTTTATCGAAACACATGCGGCGGAAAGAGTTAACCTGAGCCACCGTCATTGCGGAAGCATCAGTGAGGTAGAAGAAGTCAACACCAGCAAGCTTCTCCTTCAATACCTCTATGGTAGCGGTTTTTTCTGCTTTCGTCATTTTGGAAATGAATTAGAAGATTACTTAATCACTTTGGTATCGACCTTGATGCCAGGGCTCATAGTACCAGCTACCGTCAGTGACTTAAAATAAGTACCTTTTGCAGAAGATGGCTTCATTCGGTGGAGCGTCTGAAGGAGCTCCATAGCATTTTCAGTCAGCTTCTCAGGTGAGAAAGATATCCGGCCTACGGAAGCGTGAATGATGCCGTATTTGTCCACCCGGAAAGCAATTTTCCCCCCCTTAACATCCGTTACAGCAGCCCCTACATCCTGAGTTACCGTACCCGTTTTAGGGTTAGGCATCAAAGAACGAGGACCCAGTACGCGACCGAGGCGACCTACTTTAGCCATTACCTGCGGCATAGCGATGACGACATCGAAATCTGTCCAGCCATCAGCCACCTTATTAATGAGTTCGTCAAGACCCACGAAATCAGCGCCGGCTGCCTGCGCCTCTGCCTCTTTATCGGGTGTACAGAAGACAAGCACGCGCTTTGTCTTACCTGTTCCGTGTGGAAGAGATACCGTACCGCGCAGCGCCTGATCAGGTTTGCGGGGATCAACCCCGAGGCGAACATGCAAATCTACAGAAGCGTCAAATTTGGTTGTGTTTACCTCCTTGACCAGCTTCATAGCGTCGGTCAGCTCATACAATTTCAGGCTGTCGACCTTACCATTGACGGCTGCACGCTTTTTAGCAAGTTTACTCATGACAAAAAAATTTGAGGTGATTAGCATTCCTCCTTTAAGACATTTGACATCTTAGAAGAAGAACTCCCTTCGGGCTTCCTTGCGGAAGAAGATATAACTTGACGACTACCGACGGACTAGTTCCAAGGAGGAGTTCCCTCGATAGTAATACCCATACTGCGGGCTGTTCCTGCGATCATACGCATAGCGGACTCGATTGTAAAGCAATTGAGATCGTTCATCTTATCCTGAGCGATAGCCTGAACCTGATCCCAAGTAACCTTACCGACCTTATTGCGGTTTGGCTGAGGGCTGCCGGACTTTAGCTTAGCAGCCTCTCTCAACTGGATAGCAGCCGGAACCGTTTTGATGACAAACTCAAAAGATTTGTCCTTATATACGGTGATGACTACGGGAAGGAGCTTACCCATCTGATCCTGTGTGGACGCATTAAAGCGCTTACAGAATTCCATGATGTTGACCCCTTTAGAACCCAGGGCAGGACCGATAGGCGGAGCCGGATTGGCCTGACCACCTTTGGCCTGTAATTTTATATACGTTTCGATTTCCTTTGCCATAATTACTCTCCTGTTGGGGGCCGGAACATTCTGAATCTTCAGGGAAGCATCCAAGAAATGGATCTGATGATTGAAGGAACTGCCCTATGGATGTAAACGTTATAGATTAAGAAGTTTTTTCAACCTGCATAAAGTTCAGTTCAACCTCGGTACCTCGACCGAAGATTTTAACGATGACTTTAAGCTTTTTCTTTTCCTCATTGATTTCCTGAACATCTCCTACGAACTCACTGAAAGGTCCGTCGATAATTTTGACAGTTTCACCCACAATGAAGGGCTCAATCAATGCTTCTCCGGCATCCTGTGATTCATCCACCTTACCCAACAGTCTGTTGGCCTCCGCTGTACGCATTGGAATGGGCGTTTCTTTGCCCAGAAAGTGTATTACATTAGGGACATTAGCAATAGTCTGTACGACCTCACCAGTGAGACCAGCGGGTATTGCTTCTATCAGAATATAGCCAGGAAGGATATTGCGCTCGGAAATGACTTTTTTGCCATTCCTGATTTTATAGACCTTTTCGGTAGGTACCAGCACCTGTGTGATAAGGGCATCCCATCCGTTGCGTTGCACTTCCAGATCAATGCGCTCTTTAATTTTGCGCTCTTTCCCACTAATCACGCGGAGGGAATACCACCGTTTCTCTTCAGACATGCCGGAGAAGGTTACTAGTTGATACCATAAATAAGACCCGTGACATTGTTAGACACGAAATCCATGAGCAGTATCAACAATGCCAGAATAAACGAAGAAACAATAACGAGCACGGTGCTACTCTGGAGGCTAGCCCAACTAGGCCAGTCTACCTTATGCATCAGCTCATTATAACTTTCGAGTACGTACAATTTAATTCTTTCCATTGTTTTGGCTTTGCACGGGTGGAGAGATTCGAACTCCCATCAACGGTTTTGGAGACCGCTATTCTACCCTTGAACTACACCCGTATTCACAGGAAGTCGGAAGTTGAACACAAATATATATTCAACTTCCGAACTTCTACGATCAATTATTGAAAACTGACCAATATTAGCCGATAATTTCTGTAACCTGACCAGCACCTACGGTACGGCCACCTTCGCGGATAGCGAAGCGGAGACCTTTCTCAAGAGCGATTGTATTGAGCAGCATTACCTCCAGCGTAACGTTATCGCCAGGCATTACCATTTCAACGTTTTCAGGCAGCTTAACATCACCCGTTACATCCGTTGTACGGAAGTAAAACTGTGGGCGATAGCCATTGAAGAACGGTGTATGACGACCACCCTCTTCCTTGCTGAGGACGTAAATCTCGCACTTAAAGTGCTTGTGTGGCTTTACAGAACCTGGCTTGCAGATTACCATACCACGCTTGATTTGCGTCTTTTCAACACCACGGAGCAGAAGACCTGCGTTATCACCAGCCTCACCACGATCGAGCAGTTTGCGGAACATTTCCACGCCTGTAACCGTAGACTTAATTGGACCTTCGTCTACTTGCATCATACCGATGATTTCGACAGGATCACCGACGTTGATTACACCGCGCTCGATACGACCCGTTGCAACTGTACCACGACCCGTGATAGAGAATACGTCTTCGATAGGCATCAAGAACGGCTGGTCAACAAGACGTACAGGCGTTGGGATATAATCATCAACTGCCTGCATCAATTCGAGGATTTTGTCCTGTGCACCAGCATCTCCTTCGAGTGCCTTAAGTGCAGAACCTGCGATGATTGGCGTATTATCGCCATCGAACTGGTAGCTGCTGAGAAGTTCGCGAACTTCCATTTCTACGAGTTCCAACATTTCAGGATCATCAACAAGATCAGCCTTGTTCATGAACACAACGATACGAGGCACACCTACCTGGCGAGCCAGCAGGATGTGTTCGCGCGTTTGTGGCATTGGACCGTCCGTAGCTGCTACTACGAGAATAGCACCGTCCATTTGAGCGGCACCTGTTACCATGTTCTTTACATAGTCAGCGTGGCCGGGACAGTCTACGTGAGCATAGTGACGATTTAGCGTCTGATACTCAACGTGCGCTGTGTTGATAGTGATACCACGCTCCTTTTCCTCAGGAGCGGCGTCGATAGAGTCATAGCTCTTATTCTCTGCCAGACCCTTCTGGGAAAGCACATAGGTGATTGCGGCGGTCAGCGTGGTTTTCCCGTGGTCTACGTGACCGATCGTACCGACATTAACGTGAGGTTTTGACCTCACAAATGATTCCTTAGCCATCAGTTCTTCCTTTTAGATAGCGAAAGTTAGATTTGCACATAGTGCCGAGATAACAGATTAGCTTTAAAGAAGCTGATCTGGCCTGACCGTCCAGGCGCGGCATCAGAGCCAATGGAGGGAATTGAACCCTCGACCCCTTCCTTACCATGGAAGTGCTCTACCCCTGAGCTACAATGGCCTATCAAAAAAACATCAACAAACACAAAAAGCGGACAAGTCCGCCGGATATGTGACCTTTGCAGTACCCTGCCTTGGATAAGAGAAGGATTCAGGCAAAGTTTTTTCGTTTGGCTCCCGCTAATCCTGCGGAGTTATGAGCGGGCGACGAGACTCGAACCCGCGACCCTCAGCTTGGAAGGCTGATGCTCTACCAACTGAGCTACGCCCGCTTATTACCAGCCAGCTGCATAAAACAGAAAGCAGGCTGTCAATGTCAAATTAGTGGGGGTAGTTGGATTCGAACCCACTCAGCTAAAAGCACCAGATTTACAGTCTGGCCCGGCTCTCCCACTCCGGCGAACCCCCTTGTATTTCAAGGAACACAGTACAATTATGAGCCAGCAGAGGGACTCGAACCCCCGACCAGCTGATTACAAATCAGCTGCTCTACCAACTGAGCTATGCTGGCTT
>CAZYAO010000005.1:123383-130313 GCA_964645715.1 uncultured Saprospiraceae bacterium | reverse complement strand
ATGAACGGTGATGGTATCAACGGCAACGACCTGATCTTTGTACCGCAGAATGCTTCTGACCTTCGCTTCCTGCCACTGACAACGGGCGGTAAGACGTATACACCAGAGGAGCAGGCGGCGGCTTTCGATGAATTCATCAACAACGATCCATACCTGAGCACCCGTCGCGGCCAGTACGCTGAGCGCAATGGTACGCTCATGCCTTGGCTGACACGTGCTGACCTGTCCGTTATCCAGGAGTTGTTTACGAATGTTGGTGGCAAGCGCAATACGCTGCAGTTCCGGATTGATATCCAGAATTTCACCAACATGATCAGCAGCAAGTGGGGTGTAAGCCAAAGCGTCATCTTCTCACGTCCGCTGACGTATGCAGGCTTGGCGGCTGATGGTGTGCCTCAGTTCCGCATGCAGGCTTTCGGTAGCGACCTGCTCCGCACGCCACTGCAGTACAACGCTTTCTTGTCTGATGTATGGCAGATCCAGCTGGGTTTCCGCTATATCTTCAACTAAGAGGCCTAGCTTAGGCAATAAAAAAAATGCTTCGGCAGCTGACGCTGCCGAAGCATTTTTTTTGGGCGAAGGCCGTTATTTTTTTTCAAAAAATCAATCAATCAATAAATTGTTTTATTGCTGCCGAAGGCAGTGAAATACTTATATAGTTTCCTGTAGAAGCCAAAACCAAGCAAGTCCCAGCAACATCAGCAACTTATACAAGTGACTTAGCCACCTGAAATCGGTTGTTTTTTGGGCCCTGTAGAGCCCTGCTGTCACTAGCAATAATACTGCCGCTATCAGCCCGCTAAGCATGCTTGCCCATACATCCGTAAAAGGTGTCCACTGCGCGGCAAGCGGCCACAACAGCAGTATGAATACCAAGGCATTGCTACACAAAACCAACCATCTCGCAGCAGTAAGTCCGTAAGCAATGACTAATGTGCGACGCCCAAACCTAGCGTCTCCCTGCCTGTCTTCTGCATCTTTAACGACTTCTCTGGCCAGTGTAACCCAGAATGCATAAGCCACAAATAAACCGGTGATCCGCCACAGTTGCTGCCAGGCGGCTCGATCCAGTGATGCCAGGCGGCTGATGGCCGATGATTCTGCCAGCAACACCAGCCCGCCAACGGCTGCACACAAAAAGGCAACCAGAAGATTACCCGACAACGGGTAAGGTTTAATATAGCGCGAATACACCAATAATAATCCGGCAGCCAGCGGGAAAAGCCACAACAAGTATTTTTTTCCCTGAGAAAATGCCAGCCATAAACTCAACAGAAAACCCAGCAGCACAAAAAGATACGCCAGCCAGCCAGCCAGTCGCATGGAAATACCGGAACCTGCCAGGTGATGTACATCCCCGTTGTAGCGATCAATGGCGGCATCCGCCATATCATTATACAAATAACCTGCCAGCGCAACGGACACTGTGGCAATGATTAATGCCCACTGTTCATAGACCGACAGCGCAGTAATCACGCCAGCAGCAGCAAATAAGTTCGTCAGCAGCCTGTAAAACAACCACTGTAAGGCAGCAACCACCAGCAGGTTGGGCAATCGTATCAGCTTAAAGAAAGACAGCATGAGCGCTGTACTTGAAAGGTGAGCACCTATTCATCGGGCAGCCATTTGCCCTGAATACGCATAACTTTTTCGATAACATCTCTGACGCAGCCAGAACCACCCGGGAGCGGAGACACATAATGCGATAGCTCCGCAATCTCCGGAGCAGCATCGGCAGGGCAAACAGGCAGACCAACGCGCCGCATCACCGGGTAGTCCGGAAGATCATCGCCCATGTACAACACCTCCTCATCTGCAAGATTATAGCGTGTTGAAAGCTCTTCATACACCGCCAGCTTATCGGCGATACCCGAATGAATATCTGTGATGCCAAGTGCGCGCAGTCGCTCAATGACGCCCTCAGAACGGCCACCGGTAATAATACAGATGCGGTAACCCTGCTGCAACGCCATTTTCATGGCAAGCCCGTCGCGTACATTCATCTGCCTGAGCAGTTTGCCGTCTTCCAATATCAGTATCATGTTGTTGGTCAACACACCATCGACATCGAAAAAAAAAGTAGAGATGTCAGCAAACCGCTCAAGCATATTCATAAAAAAGATTTAACTTACTGATTATCACGCCATTCATAGACCCACTTAGCCTGGATTTGCTCGAGATTGCTCTCATTGCAATCTTCCCTTTTTCCTTCAAAATTGGGAATCTCCAGCACCCACTCGATGAGATCCGTGAAACGGGTTCTATAAATTTTGGCTTCCGTATAGTCATCGCCAAAACGCTCATAAAGCTTCATGGCAATGTCTTCGTAGTCCGTCCAGTAAATAGGCATATTGTCGATATCCTGAAAACTCATAACACGCAGTATTAATGTTCGTGACCAATAATCCGACGCTGATCGGGTATTTCTATGCGAATTTCGGCATCATCATCCAGAATAACACACTGGCAGCCGAGGCGAGATTCCAGTCTGGGATTGATAGCGCGATCGATAAAATCTTCCTCTTTGTCTGAGATCTCCTCCAGTGAATCCTCGCCCGCAAGAACATATACGTGACAGGTACTGCAGGCGCACACCCCTCCACAATTGTGGTTGAGATGTACATCGTGATCTTCTGTCACTTCCAAAATCGACTGTCCCTGTTCAACATTGTGAATGGTCTTTGACGGTATGGAAGTGTCTTCGAATGTAAAAATAACCGTAGCCATGTTTTGTGCTTATCACTAGGTTTAATTGCAATAATTTGCGGACAAACAAATCCTTCGAGGGCTGCTTCAGGCCGCGCAAAAGTATCATAAATCCACTCTCAAAACAAGCTTATCCCAAATTAGTTCTTCCAAATACCCCCTGCAAAAAAAAATCTCAAGTTCGCTGAACAGAACAAGGTGTCCAATGTTATGCATGTAGATTGCGCGACTGGTTATCTGCGAGTAAGCTGAACGAGGAATAAGTTGTGCGATCCAATCTCAATAAGATTTGTTTAAGTTTAGATAGGTGGTTTTGGCGCAGCTTCACGGCTGCGCCCTTTTTTACCCCAAAACAAAAGAGCGGCCGGAAAGCCGCTCTTTTGTTTTTATATATCAGTGTGGACCCCTGTACTACAAGTGAATCACTTCGTCGTAAGCAGCGGCAGCCGCTTCCATAATTGCTTCGCTCATAGTAGGGTGGGGGTGGATTGTCTTTACAATCTCCATACCGGTGGTTTCCAGCTTACGTGCAGCAACGACCTCAGCGATCATCTCCGTCACATTACTGCCGATCATGTGCGCCCCCAGCCATTCGCCATATTTGGCATCAAAGATAACTTTTACGAAGCCACTGCTGTCTCCAGCCGCTTTCGCTTTACCAGACGCGGTGAAGGGAAATTTGCCCACCTTGATTTCATAGCCGGCCTCTTTGGCTGCCTGTTCGGTATAGCCGACAGAAGCAACTTCCGGGATGCAATACGTACAAGAGGGGATATTGTTGTAGTCAATAGGCTCAGGATGATGACCTGCAATTTTCTCTACACAGATAATACCCTCTGCACTTGCTACGTGAGCCAGCGCCGGCCCAGGCACGATGTCGCCAATGGCATAAACCCCGTCAACATTCGTGCGATAGAACGCGTCAACCAGCACCATACCCCGATCGGTTTTGACTCCCACAGTCTCAAGACCCAGATTCTCGGTATTAGGCGTAACACCGGCTGCGGAGAGTACCACATCGCAAATGATTACCTCTTCCTTACCCGTTTTGCGATTTTTCACTTTTACAAGACACTCTTTACCGCTTGTATCGACAGACTCGACAGAAGTATTGCCAAGTACTTTGATGCCTTTACGCTGATAAATTTTACCCAGCTCCTTGGAGATATCTGGATCTTCGCGGGGAACCAGTCCCTGTTCCATAAATTCGACCACCGTTACTTCCGTTCCTATCGTGTGATAGAAGTAAGCAAATTCAGTCCCGATAGCCCCGGCACCTACGACCACGAGCCGCTTTGGCTGCTTAGCCATACTCATCGCCTTGCGGTATTCGATGATTTTTTCGCCATCGATGGGCAGGTTGGGGAGCTGCTTTGCCCGTCCGCCTGTGGCCAGCAGTATGTGAGCGGCCTCGTATATTTGCTTAGTGCCATCCTTGGCCGTTACCTGCACCTTCTTTCCTGCCAACAGTTCACCATGACCGTCAATAACGTCAATTTTGTTTTTGCGAAAGAGAAACTGAATGCCCTTGCTCATACCGTCGGCTACTGAACGGCTGCGATGAATCATAGCATCGAAATCCGCATTGGCACTAGCAACCGTAATTCCATAGTCGGCTGCATGGCTGATATATTCAAAAACCTGCGCGCTCTTAAGCAGCGCTTTTGTAGGAATACACCCCCAGTTGAGACAAATACCTCCGAGGTGCTCTCGCTCCACAACACCTACCTTCATCCCCAACTGCGAAGCGCGGATAGCTGCAACATAGCCACCCGGTCCACTGCCGATAACAATAAGATCGTATTTCATGCTCTTGGCTTTTTATACTATGCAATAGGAAATCTGTTCGCATCGCAAAGATAGGTAACCCTCGGCTAATACTGCCTAAAAAAACAAAACCCCGCAAAAGCGGGGTCGTGAAAACCTACTGATACCAAAAAAAATATCTTTAACTGAAAAGTATTGACAAAATGTGTGGGGAATTTAGAAAACAAACAAGGGCGCAACCGATTTTACCCGCGCTTCGCCTCAGGACGTTTTCACGATGTAAAAGTAGGTATTCTTTACTGTTCTGGCAAGCATGTAGCCTGAATTTTTTGATTCACCAGACAAGAGTCTAATAATCAATAATATGACTAAAATAAATGAATATCAATTAATTACAAATAACAAAAACAGTCAAACAAAACCATCAAATGACCGTTAACACCTGTATTATCAAGCTTTTCACCATTTTGATGAAAGCAAGATTTTTTTTGCAAAAAGGCTGAAAAAAAATTTGACAACGGCTATAAGACACCAGCAGCACGCAGCTCTTCGCAGAGCCTTGCGGCGGCATCCTGAGTGTTGTCGCTGAAAATCACAGCTGCCTGTTTGTAGTAGGGGAGTCGTAGACTGAGCCGCTCTTTAATATATTGTTCAAGATCTCCCTGATCCAGACCCGCCAATAACGGCCGACTGTTGCCGGCAGCAGCCAGGCGCTGCCATAAAAGTTCCGCGGGTACCTCCAAAAAAACGGTAAGTCCGTGCTCATTCATCCACGCTATGTTTTGATGAAAGCAGGGTGTACCGCCACCGCAGGCCAGGATGAGATCGGGAAATGCATCTACAGATCGGAGTTGCTCCGCCTCATACTGCCGGAAGGCCTCTTCACCGTGTTGCGCAAACCAGTCAGTGATGCTGAGCCCCGACAGCTGCACGATGAGTTCATCCAAATCAAGAAAAGGAAAACCTGCAAGCCGGGCAAGTTCCCTGCCCAGATATGATTTTCCGCTGGCCATAAATCCAATCAGGAATATCCGCATAATTCGTGGGTTTTGCACCGCTAAGCCAAATCAGCATGCAACATTTGCCAAACTCTCTTTGTTGTAAGCAGCAAAAATACTGTATTTTTGCACCAATATCATTTAGGAGCCCGTTTCTGGTCGGGAAAGCCTCCTCTTCAGTTTCTCGAAATCATGATTCTACGACTTTTTTACGCAACACTCGCCTGCATCAGTCTGCTGACTGCCTGCCAGCCCACGGCTACTAACGGCAGCGTTGGCGGCAGTGACAAAGCTGCACGCGTTGACGGGCAGGTATCCAATGCGGATCTTGTGCGCAACCCCGTTTCCGGCGATGGTTCCATTGATACCAACCAGCTCGCACGCATAAGCTTTGACCAGCCATCGCACGATTTTGGTCCCGTAGACGAAGGTGCCGTGCTGAGCCATTCGTTTACCTTCACCAATACGGGAAACATCCCGCTGTTGATCGGCGATGCGCGCTCTACCTGCGGTTGTACCGTTCCTGACTGGCCCCGCAGCCCGATACCCCCTGGCGGAAAAGGCGAAATTCTCGTAAAATTTGATACCAACAACAAACCCGGCAAACAGCAGAAGCCTGTTACCATCACTGCCAATACTTTCCCGGCACAGACACAGGTATTCATTCGTGCGGAAGTAGATCCTTCGCCCGGCAAATAATCTATTTTTCATCAATCACTACGAATATGCTTTCTACCTATCTGTTATTACAGGCCGAACCAGGCGGAGGAATGTCTTCCCTCATCATGTTTGGCATCATGATTCTCATTTTTTGGTTTTTCATCATCCGCCCGCAGAGCAAACAACAGCGGGAACAGCGCCAGTTCATAGACGGTCTGAAAAAGGGAGATGAGGTAGTAACCTCCAGCGGCATCATTGGTCGGATCAACAAGATTGAAGGCGAGATAGTCACGCTCGAAGTTGACAAACAAGTCTATATGCGCTTTTCCAAGGGTGCTGTCTCCAAGCAAATGACCGATGCCCTGGAAAAGGCTAATCAGGGTGAAAAATCCTCAGACGGAGGATCCAAGGCGCTTTCTTCGGACAAGTAAATGCTGTACTGGAAAAGCCCATGATCTATGCACTGGAAAAAGCCTATAGAGGCAATGAGCCGGAAAGATCATCAGGCGAATAAACGAAAAAAGAGAGATCAAATGGTCGTGGCAGTTTGTCTGGCCATTGCTCTCTTTTTTTGGCTGATGACAAAAATGTCTCAGGTGTACACGATCGTGGTGCCTGTGCGCATAGTCTATGATCTTCCGGCCAATAAAGTTCTGTCCGTCAGCGCTCCCGCGCAGGCATCGGCAACACTGCAAGCCAATGGGTGGACGTTGTTGCGGAATGGTCGGTTGTACAACAACCTGCAATTTTCCATGCCTGTACACACCGGCCCCTCCACCCTTATTTCATCACAAACAAT
>CAZYAO010000005.1:8453-123283 GCA_964645715.1 uncultured Saprospiraceae bacterium | reverse complement strand
AATTTTCCATGCCTGTACACACCGGCCCCTCCACCCTTATTTCATCACAAACAATCCGCACCCGGCTCGAGACCAGCCTGCATCATTCAGGCATAAGTATTGCTGCCGTAGAGTATCCTACGCTCTCACTCCAACTTGACAACAAGACGAGTAAGGTAATCCCGTTATCTATCGCCAATCTGGTGGCAGCACCCGCCAAAGGGTTCAGGATTATCAAACCTATAAAGCTCACTCCGCGTCAGGTCCGCATCACTGGTCCGTCTTCGGTTGTGGATTCCCTTGAGGAATGGCCGCTGGAGAATCGCCGTTGGTCAGACTGCAGGGAGTCTTTCTCGGATTCTGTGAGCCTGCGCAGCCCCCTGCCCACTGTTTCGTTCTCTGTCAGCAGGGTAGTCGTCGATGTAAAGGTAGAAGCACTTACCACTAAAGAACTTTTTATCCCGGTGAAAATCATCAATGCAGCCGCTGACAGCCTTCGCTACTTTCCCCGCCAGGTGAAAGCTAGTTGTACGGTAGGCATCAGCGTGTATGATTCTATAACCGTTGATGATTTTGTGCTGCTGGTAGACTTACAGGATGCCAAAATGAACAACAGGCAGCATACAGCGCCTATTATTATTGCCACTGTACCTGAAGGAGTTGAGCATGTGCGGCTCAGCAACCGTTCGGTAGAATTTTTGTTTATATCCAATGAATAGGCTGTCACAAGGGAGGACTCTGCATGATAACAGAAAAAAGTAAGCGCGAAATTCTCGAAGCCGCACGTATCGAAGATATTGTGGGCGACTTCGTGCATCTGCGCCGCCGGGGCACCAGCCTTACAGGTCTGTGCCCTTTTCACAATGAAAAATCTCCCTCATTCTATGTAAACCCTGCGCGCAATATTTTCAAGTGCTTTGGCTGCAGCAAAGGAGGCGACCCGGCTGCTTTTCTTATGGAGCATGAGCAGCTGTCCTTTACCGAAGCGCTACGCTGGATTGCCCGCAAATACAACATAGCCATTGAAGAAGTGCAGCCCAGCGCTGAAGCGCTGCAGGCTGCACAGGCCGAAGAAAGCCTTTTTATTGTAAATCAGTTTGCTGCTGATTTTTTTCAGCACCAATTGCTGCAAACCGACCGGGGTCGGTCGGTAGGACTCAGTTACTTTCGTGAACGAGGTTTCACGGAGGATACCATTCGCAAATTCGGACTTGGTTTTGCACCTGTCAGTGGTGATGCACTTGCCACTGAAGCAGTGCGACAGCAGTACAACCTCACACAACTGGAAGAGCTGGGGCTGGTGAAAAATGGCCGTGATTTTTTTCGCGAGCGGGTTATGTTTTCCATACACAACCTGTCGGGTAAAGTCATTGCTTTCGCCGGACGTATGCTGCAAAAAGAGGCGAAGGGACCTAAGTATATCAATAGCCCGGAGACAGCCATCTATCATAAGAGCCGGGTGCTGTACGGCCTTAGTTTTGCCCGCCAGGCCATCCGCAAAAAGGACGACTGCATATTGGTCGAAGGCTATACGGATGTCCTTTCCCTGAGCCAGGCAGGCATAGAACACGTGGTAGCCTCCTCTGGCACCGCCCTGACGGTTGAACAAATACGCCTCATCAAGCGCTACACCTCGCAGGTAACGCTGCTTTACGACGGCGACGCTGCCGGCATCAAAGCGGCTCTCAGGGGCGTCGATCTGCTGCTGGAGCAGGATATGAATGTAAAGGTAGCCGTGCTGCCGGCGGGGGAGGATCCGGATTCCTTCGTCCGGAAGATGGGCAAATTGGCCACCGAAGAGTACCTTCAGGCCAACCGACAGGATTTTGTGCTGTTTAAGGCAAGCTTGCTCGTGCGCGAGGCAGGGAATGATCCGGTAAAAAAAGCCGCCCTCATACAGGATATCATGGGCAGCATCGCCCGTGTGCCAGAACCCATCAAACGATCCTTGTATTGCAGAGAATGTGCTGCCTTATTTGAAGTTGACGAGCAGTTGGTTGTTGCCGGTGTCAATAAAATTATTGCCGGCAACCTGCAAAAGCATTTACAAAAAACCGATGCTCCACTGCCCGTTTCTCCGGAAGCAGCAGCTGCAAATACTTCCGTAAGCCCGCCTGTAGCTCCGGCAGGTCATTCTTTTCAGGAACTCGACCTCGCACGGGTGCTGATTCTTTTTGGCGGGCATTGGTATCAGGAAGAAAATCAACTCAACGTGGCCCAGTTTGTCATCGATAATATTGATGACGTCATTGATCAGTTTGATGCCCCCCTATACCAACAACTGGCCCTGGATGTACGAAGTAGGCTAGCTGCAGGCCTGGATATCAATACCGATTATTTTATTCGGCACGAGGATGAACAGATCCGAAAGCTGGCCGTTGACCTGCTTCATTCACCTAATGAATTTAGTGAGAATTGGGAAAAAAAGTGGGGTATTGTGCTTAATCAGCAGCATCCCGATCAAAACTGGAAGGAAGACAGCGAACAGATGCTCAAGCGGTTTAGGCTGCGAAAATTAAAGCGCATGCTAGATGACCATACTGGTCGTATAAGGGAAGCTGAGCAACAGCAACAATTGGAAGAGGTAATGCTGCTACTGAAGGTCCACCAGCGGATAAAACGCATGCACGACGAACTCGCGCAACAACTGAAGACGGTTGTTAATCCCCGTTAAAATAAATCTTTACAGTTATTTTGCCGCTAAAGGCGGCGAAACAATGGACTGTCTGGAAAACTCTCTTTGGCGGCTGCCGCCGCCAAAGAGAGTCACCTATTACACATTCCGATTAATACAATTGAGATCCTCAAAAGCAAGCTTCAATCGGTTAATCATTGATTTCTCACCCTCGCGAAGCCACACCCGGGGATCATAATATTTTTTGTTGGGCTTATCTTCTCCTTCCGGATTACCAATCTGCCCCTGCAGGTAGCCTGATTTCTGGTTGTAGTACTGATGTACCCCCTCCCAGAAAGACCACTGTATGTCTGTATCAATATTCATCTTTACAGCACCATAGCTGATAGCCTCACGAATCTCCTCGCGGGAGGAACCCGAGCCCCCGTGAAATACAAAATTGACAGGATTATGTCCAAGGCCAAATTTGCTGCTGATAAAATCCTGTGAGTTCTTCAGAATAACAGGCGTTAGTTCAACATTTCCGGGCTTGTACACACCATGTACATTGCCAAAAGCCGCTGCCACCGTAAAGCGGTGGCTCACTTTTGAAAGATGCTCATAGGCATAAGCAACCTCTTCCGGCTGTGTATACAGACGAGCGTTGTCTACATGCGAGTTGTCAACACCGTCCTCCTCGCCACCAGTGACCCCCAGTTCAATCTCCAGCGTCATTCCCATCTTCGCCATACGCTCGAGGAAGCGGGCAGAGATTTCAATATTCTCGTGCAGGGGTTCCTCTGAAAGATCGAGCATATGAGAACTGTAGAGCGGGTAGCCGTTGCGCGCAAAGAAACGCTCACCAGCCTCCAGCAAGCCCTCAACCCAAGGCAGTATATCGAGTGCGCAGTGATCTGTATGCAGGATCACCGGTACCCCGTAAGCCTCTGCCATCTGATGAACGTGCATAGCCCCGGAAATACCTCCTGCGATAGAGGCGCGCTGGTCTTTATTGGACAAACCCTTACCCGCAAAAAAGGCGCTGCCACCATTGGAAAACTGAATAATCACCGGAGAGTTGACCTCCCGGGCGGTTTCAAGTACCGCATTGACAGAATTGGTGCCAATTACATTGACGGCGGGAAGGGCAAACCCCTGTTGGTTAGCGTAATTCAACAGTTCGGTGACTTCTTCACCATGAAGAACCCCGGCACGAAAACGTGTGGTAGCGCTCGTTGACATAACTATAATAATTTGATACAGCACAAAGATACGGCGAATTTCAATCAACCGCTCGCCTGTAAGCCAATTCTTGCGATAATCGCATCCCAATTAGCACCCAAAAGCAATACAACTACCTAAACGATGCCTTTTTCCGTGAGATAACGCTCCGCATCCAAGGCCGCCATACAACCCGAGCCTGCAGCTGTCACTGCCTGTCGATAGATGTGATCCTGCGCATCCCCGGAAGCAAAAACACCTTCTATATTGGTAAGACTACGCCCCGGCTTGGTGATCAGATAGCCCGTGGACTCCATGTCCAGCCAGCCTTTAAAAATGTCCGTATTGGGCTTGTGTCCGATAGCCACGAAGAAGCCACTGACGGCAACATCTGTCCTGTCGCCAGTTTTATTGTTGCGCAGGCGTACGCCCACAACCTCATCTTCACCCAGGATCTCTTCCGCCTCTGTATTCCAGTGTACAACGATATTGGGCGTATTAAACACCCGCTGCTGCATAATCTTTGAAGCCCGCAGCTCATCGCGCCGCACCAGCATGTGCACGGTAGGGCAGAGCTTTGCCAGGTAAGTAGCCTCCTCAGCAGCCGTATCGCCACCGCCTACAATCGCCACCTCTTTGCCGCGGAAAAAGAAGCCGTCGCAGACTGCACAGGCAGAAACCCCCTTGTTCATCAACTTCTTCTCCGAATCAAGCCCCAGCCACATAGCGCTCGCCCCTGTGGAGATGATGACCGCATCGGCATGAATTTCCTGACCGCCTTCCGTCCACACCTTGTGTACAGGACCGCTAAAATCCACACGCGTAATCAGCTCAAAGCGAATATCCGTACCAAAACGCTCGGCCTGTTTCCGGAAATCTTCCATCATCTGAGGCCCCTGTACGCCCTCCGGATAGCCGGGATAATTTTCCACCTCAGTCGTTATCATCAGCTGCCCACCCGGTTCCTGGCCCGTAAAGAGTACCGGCTTGAGGTTGGCCCGCGCAGCATAGATGGCAGCAGTATACCCCGCTGGTCCTGAACCAATAATCAGGCAGTGAAAATGCTCAGTCGACTTGTCCATGTTTTCGTTATTTATTTGCAGCTGCAAAATTACATTTTTCAGCCGGCCTTCAAAGTGACTGTGGTCACTTTTCGCCGAACAGCCGCGGTAGGCGGTACCAAACAAATTTTTACAACTCAATTTGATGCCGCTCGTCGGAAAAAATTGTACATACGGTACAAAAGCACGAACTTTAAACTGGCAAAAGCTACACTATGTTGTTCACCATTGCGTTTTGGGTTGTCCTGCCTGCTTTAGCTGGACTTTATTTTATTGATAATCAAAAAATTACACCTTATTTTCGCTTTGTCATTCTGCTTGGACTGGCACTGATGGGAGTAGGGTGGGGGGTGACCGCCGGCACGGCCGGCGAAAAAGCCCCCTGGCTCATTCGCGAACTGCTGATGCTGTCTGCTTCCGGCCTGTGGTTTTTTATATCAAAAAAAAGGCGGGTCGCTGGCTGGCAATCGCTGCTGCTGGCAGCAGCCATTGCCTTTTGGGCACACTACCTGTGGCCAGTCGGCAACCCGAATCAGCCCGAAGAAGCTGAAGCCCTCGACCCTTCGGGCGAGTGGCTGGTGCTGCCAAAGCAGCAGCCCGGAGCGGCTGCCCGGCTGCGCCTTTGGGCTGCCGACAGGCAGATTCGCGTCCGGCAGGCCTTTGCCCCGGCAGCGCCGGAGGCTACGACCCTGGACGAATACCTGCTCTTTGATCTGCCTGATAGCAGTCCGCAGGCTGCCGCCTGGCAGCAGGAACTCCGGCAGTCGGGCCTGGTCGACTGGCTGGAGCCCAATGAACTGCTGCGGCTGCCGACGCCTGCAGGCGGGCCAGCCGCCAGCCGCAACACGCCAGCCCTGGCCGTTAACGACCCGCAAGCGGCGCAACAGTGGGCGCTCGGTGTGCTGGAAATCAACCAAATACACCTGTGGATTGAGCAAGGACGCATCAAGCCCCGCAAGCAGGCGCTCATCGCCATCCTGGACACCGGCGTTGATGCCCGGCACGAAGATCTGGCGGCCAATTATGTGTCTGTCAACAAACAGTACGACAACGACCCCAAAGGCCACGGCACCCACTGCGCTGGCATTGCTGCAGCCGTTACCCACAACAATAAGGGCGTTGCCGGTTGGTCTAAAAACAATGACTTTGTGCGCGTAACAAGCATCAAAGTATTGAATGCCAATGGCATGGGTAGCCAGGAAAGCATCATTGACGGTATTGTCGAAGCTGCAGACCGAGGCGCAGACGTTATTTCGCTGTCGCTGGGCGGCTTCAGCAACCAGCGTCGGCAGCGAGCCTACGAACAAGCAGTGGCTTATGCAGCGCGCAAATCGGCTATTGTGGTGGCTGCCGCCGGCAATTTCAATCGGCCGGCTACTGGCTTTGCACCCGCCAACGCCAAAGGTGTTATCGCAGTAGCTGCCGTTGATGCCAACCTCAACCGCGCAGCTTTTTCCAATTACCTCAACCAGATCGAGATGCCGCTGGCGGCGCCGGGCGTCGACATTTTGTCGACCGTGCCCGGCAATGGCTACCAGTCTTTCAGTGGTACTTCCATGGCAGCACCTTATGTGGCCGGCGCTGTTGGTATGCTGCGCAGCCTGCAGCCGTCGCTGCAGGCTGCGCAAGCTTATGAACTGCTGCACGAGACCGGGCGCATTTTGCCGGCAGGCGATGCTACCGGGCGGCTGATACAGCCGGCGGCAGCGCTGCAGCGGTTGATGGAAAAAAAGTAAAAACCATTCAGGCGGCGCTACGCCGCCGAGCCCCTAAATAACGCCCCGTTTTTTCCTATAATTTATATTATGTTAAGTAGAACAACAAAAATGGCTTATTTTTGACAACCGCCCGCTCCCCGCTCTTTGCCACAGCCAAAAAAAGGGCTATTTTTGCCGTTCAAAGACAAAATTCATGACACAACCCTCCGTAACGCCTTATGGCGACGGCCTCGGCAAAAAGGAACAAGTCTCGCGCATGTTCAATCGCATCGCGCCTTACTACGATTTTCTCAACCGCCTGCTTTCATTAGGTATTGATGTACAATGGCGCAAGCGCGCAATCGCGCTGCTAGACCCACAGCAGCACCGCTATATTCTAGATGTGGCTACCGGCACCGCCGACGTAGCGCTGCAGACAATGCGGCAACTCCCCGCCGTAGAACGCATTCAGGGAATCGACATTTCAAACGAAATGTTGGAAATAGGTCGGGAAAAAATAAAAAAAGCTGGCTACACCCAACAAATCCGACTGGATGAGGGCGACTCAGAAAATCTGCCCTTTCAGGACAATACCTTTGACGCAATTACCGTTGCTTTTGGTGTACGCAATTTTGAGCACCTGGAAAAAGGGCTGGCCGAAATGCAGCGCGTGTTGAAACCTGGTGGCAGAGTAGTTATTCTGGAATTTAGCAGACCACGGTTGTTTCCTTTCAGACAATTATTCAACCTTTATTTTCGTTACATATTGCCAGGCATCGGTCGACTCACGTCCAAAGATCCCAAGGCATACCGTTACTTGTATGAGTCTGTACAGGCATTTCCTGATGGTAAGGATTTTCTGAACATCATGAATCGTACAGGCTATATTTCAAACCGCGACATTACGCTCACATTAGGTATATGCTCAATCTACACTGGCGAAAAACAAGCCTGACATTTCTGCTGCTACTTTCTTTTGGCTTGCTGCTGCAAGCTCAGCAGTATGGCGGCGGCAATTACAACTACTACGATTTTCAGGGAAAATCCTACTATTTTGGCATCACGCTGGCGCTCAATTCAAGTAGCTATACCCCCTTTCGGTCTACCAACTTTATCTACAGCGACAGCATCCGAGGTATCTCTTCTATCAAGGGTCCCGGCGGAAACGTGGGCATCGTCACCAACCTCAAAATTGGAGAGTACTTTGATTTTCGCTTCCTCCCTACCCTCTCCTTTTCTGAGCGCAGCCTTGTCTATGACAAAAACAGCAGGCTCAATGCTACCTCCCAGCGTACACTTGCATCGGTGCTGGTAGAAATGCCTTTCCAGTTTCGCTACAAGTCGGCGCCCTTCCACGACAAGCGCTTGTTTGTCCTGGCGGGCGTCAAATACAGCTTTGATGTGGCCAGCGACTCGCGCAGCAAGCAGGCCGAGAGTCTGGTGAAAATATCTCCACACGATTTTGCAGTGGAATATGGGGCGGGCATACAGATTTTTTCCCCCTACTTCATCTTTTCACCTGAGGTAAAAATCTCGCATGGCATTGGCAATACATTGATTTTCAACCCAAACTTGGAAGAATCTACTGTACTGGAAAAAATCCTCAGCCGTACCTTTACCCTGAGTTTCCATTTTGAAGGCTAAGATATTCCTCCTGGGTAAATGCTCGTATAGCCGGGTAGAAAACAGCAAAATCCTGCATGAGCTGTGCTTGGTTCTCGCGCAGGCTCTCCCCTACCCCTTCAATCATTGTCGGCTTGCTCACTAGTTTCTGCAGCCGACTAAAGGTGTGTTCAATTCCCTGAATAGTGGTGTAATGCCGCAGCCATCGGTCAGCAACCATGGCTTCGAGCTGCGGGTGCAAGCGTGACGGCACCAGCGCGAGCTGTCCGAGGAGTACCTCATAGGCGTAGTCGTGAAATTCGTCCAATGGCTGCGCATACCACTGTTGCCATGCATGACTTAACAGGTAATCGTAGAAGATGTCAACCACAACCGGCGCATATTTGCCGTGGGCAGGTCGCAGCCGGACAATGCTGCTGTGGGTAGCAGCGTGTTGATCGGTAAACCAGTCAATCTGCCGATGCATTCTAACACCTTCAGCTACAGCAGGATGTAGATTCTTGAGCTCCTGGTTGCTAACCAGATCGCCCAAAAAATTTCCGAGCATAAGCTGCTCATAAGGACTCGACAAAGCAAGATGCGCTAAGAAATTCATGGATAAATATTACCTTTGCCGCCGTTTAAGCGCAGGCTGCAGTCGGCAGCCAATGCCTCATCGACAATTTTGTTTCTTCATTTAATACACCCTCTGCTATGGGTCTACAGTGTGGTATCGTGGGCTTGCCCAACGTCGGCAAATCTACTTTGTTCAATGCCCTTACCTCTGCCAAAGCATTGGCAGCTAACTATCCGTTTGCTACCAAAGAGCCCAACCTGGGCGTCATCACGGTGCCTGATCCGCGGCTCGACAAGCTCGCGGAACTCGTCAAACCACAACGGGTGATTCCTACTTCTGTCGACATCGTAGACATCGCGGGCCTCATCAAGGGCGCCAGCAAGGGTGAAGGTCTCGGCAACCAGTTTCTTGCCAATATCCGCGAAGTAGATGCCATCGTTCATGTCGTTCGTTGTTTCGAAGATGATAACGTTGTACACGTGGATGGAAGTGTAGATCCCGTGCGCGATAAAGAAATTATTGATATCGAACTCGGTCTGAAAGATATCGAAACTGTCGACAAAAGGCTCGATAAAATTCGGCGGGCTGCCAAAAGTGGTGAAAAAGAAGCCAAAAAGGCGGTAGAAATCGCTGAACATATCAAAACGCAGCTGGAAGCAGGTATTCCCGCCCGTGCTATCGAGCTCGATGAGGAGGGAAAAGCACTGCTGGCCGATATGCTGCTACTCACTGCCAAGCCTGTTCTCTATGTCTGCAACGTTGATATTGAGTCCATCGCTACCGGCAACGCACATACGGAACGATTCAAAGCAGCGGTGGCAGCCGAAAATGCTGAGGTCATCCTCATCAGCGCTGCCATAGAGGCTGACATAGCCGAACTCGAAACCAAGGAGGAGCGTATGGAGTTTATCACCGATATGGGACTGGCAGAACCTGGTGTCAACAAGGTCATCCGCCATGCTTACCATTTGCTGGATCTGATTACCTACTTCACCGCCGGTGAAAAAGAAGTGCGTGCATGGACCATCCACCGCGGCTGGAAGGCTCCGCAGGCGGCGGGTGTTATCCACAGCGATTTTGAAAAAGGCTTTATCCGCGCTGAGGTAATCAGCTATGCTGATTTTGTCCATTACGGCAATGAGCATAAGGTAAAAGAAGCAGGCAAGATGAATGTCGAAGGCAAAGAATATGTCGTACAGGACGGAGATGTCATGCACTTCCGCTTCAACGTCTAAGGCGTCGTTGCCCAGCTCTCCTTGGCTACGAGGGCCACAATTTCAATACCAACGGCCAAGCCGTTAAATGTATCGCGATTGCGCAGCGCCAGGTAAAACTGGCGCTGCCCGTTGCCCTTGATGCGTACCTTGGCTGAACTCACGTTCTCCCGGCTGCCTTCCTGCAGAAACGGAAATACCTCCTCACCCTCTGTAAAAAGTTTGCGTCCCTGTTCCTGCAACAGATATACATCGCAATAGTCCGAGCCTGGTGGCTGTGTGATGAGTTGAAAACTAAAATTGAGGGCTGTAGCGGCTACGTTTCCGCTCACGATGGCTTTGGCCACATCCCGCACAAGACTTATGGTACGCAGGTTCTGTGAAATTGATTCCCGGTCGCGCGAGGCAGATACGGTATAGTACCATTCCACTGTATTATCCGGCAGGGAAACCGGCAGTACAATGCGATCACTACCTCCGCGGATGTAGGCATTGGACAGGCTGTTGAGCCAGTGTAAGCCCGGGCTCTCCACACTTACCGCTTCATAGACTACCCGCTTGAAAACCCGTGTATCGTGCGCATTGGTTGAGGCATCTCCCGGGATACGAGAAAGTTGCAGCCTGACTCTTCTGTCCTGGTTGTAGGTAGTCGATAAGATCAACCGATAGATACCTGTCTGTGGAATGCGTATACGCTGGTCTTTGACCGTTGTGAGTCCGTCGGCAGCATACAGCACACTCCCCTGCGGATAGCTTACCAACTGCAACGACTGGCTGCCGCCACTACTCAGGGGACTGATATTCACCAGCAATTGATCATTGGCAGCCAGCGAGTAATATAAGTCAGGCCCACCGCGCTGCCGCTCCAGCGCTTTGGGAATTGTCAATGTAAGATCAGCAACAGCCACAGGATCCAGTAACTGCGGTCGAAACTGGAGTGTGAGCAGCTTTTGTTCCTCCGCACGTACAACCACCCGTTCCCGCTTTTCCTCCTGCGTCTCCTCGTTTCGCGCTACGACCATATGTTCTCCTTCCCGCAGACTCAGTCGTAGTGACTCATCAGCAGCAAGACGCCCCTCTTCCTGTCCATTTACCCATAGTTTGCAGGCCGAATCGGTGACAATCAGAAGATTCGCTTTCCGCTGTGCCTGAAGCCCCCCGGCAACCATCAGCGAAAGAAAAAGCAACAGTAAGCGCATATACTCTTTTTTGAAAGTTAACAAGCAGACTGCATATCGGGTTGCCCCCCCTTAGCGACTGCCAACCAGCGACGGAAACAAAAAATACAGCAGCAGCACCAGCAACTGCAGCGCCACAAAAGGGATGACCCCTCTGTACAGATGCGCCGTCGTTACTTCCGGCGGAGTCACCCCTTTTAGATAAAAAAGACTGAAACCAAAGGGTGGTGTCAAAAAGGATGTCTGCAAATTAATGGCCAGCAAAATGGCGACCCATGTCAGGTCCAGCTCGTAAGCCATAAAAACCGGACTCACGATGGGTACTATGATAAAAATAATTTCAATAAAATCAATAAAAAACCCGGCTACAAAGACCAGCAACAACACCATGAGCAAAAATGCATTGCCCGACAAGTTGAGCTGATCAACCAACCCTATCAACCAACTATCTCCCTCCAGTTCGCGAAAGACAAAGGCAAACGTCGTTGCACCGATGAGAATCATAAACACCATCGCTGTTATTTGAGTAGTCTGCTCCATCACCTCCCGAAGTGTCTTCAGACTCAGTCTGCCCTCAATAACCGTCAGCACGCTGGCACCCATAGCGCCCAGCGCCGCTGCTTCAGTAGGCGAAGCAAGGCCGGCAAGTATTGCCCCCAGCACGGACAAAATAAGCAGCAGTGGCATGAGCAGTGCCTTGGTGAGTTGGCGGAAAAAAGCCTTCCCGCGCAGCCGTTCTGCCGCAGCTGTCGGCGCAGCGGGCGGCGCCAGGTTGGGATGCCGCCAGGCCGTCCACAATACATACACAATATAGGTCCCTACCAACAGCAGGCCTGGTTTGACAGCCGCTGCAAAAAGTGCCCCCACACTCACATTCAGCACGCTTCCCAGCAATACAAGTACCACAGAGGGCGGGATAATCTGCCCCAGCGTTGCAGAGGCTGCAATCACCCCGCTGCTGAGTGCCGGCGAATATCCTTGTTTCAGCATGGTAGGCATGCTGATTAGCCCCATGGTGATAACAGTTGCACCAACAATCCCTGTAGAGGCTGCCAATAAAGTCCCCACCAGAATCACCGAAATGGCCAACCCACCCGGCAAACGTCCCAACAGTGCAGCCATGGTCTGCAACAAACGCTCGGCAAGGCCCGATTTTTCGAGCATGATACCCATAAATACAAACAGTGGTACGGCAATCAGTACGTAGTTGGTACCAATGCCCATCAGTCGGGTTGGCAATACCAGCAAATCTGTCGGATCCAGAAAGCAAAAGGCATAGACAGCCGACATACCCCCCAGCGTAAATGCTACCGGATAGCCGTACAATATCAGTAGAAAGATACTTACAAACAGTAAAATTGCTAATATTTCCATGTCCTTACGCCTCCCTTTCTTGTGTATTATAGCGCTGCCACTGCCGGAGCGTATCGGCAACTCCCTGCAAAAACAGTAATGCCAAGCCCAGCGGAATAACCCCTTTAATCAGGTAACGAGCCGGCAGTCCCCCTGGATCCGGCGAACCCTCCCTGAGTTTCCAGGCATCCACCGCAAATATAGTCGATGTGTATATCAACAGCCCAAGCCATGGCAACAGTAAAATCAGGTTACCCAACAGATTGACCAGCGCTTGGTCGCGCGGGCTAAATCGGTGGTACCACACATCTACCCGTACATGCTTATCATGCCGAAAAGCATAGGCTGCCGACAGCATGAAGAGCAGCGTAAAAAGGTGCCATTCGAGCTCCATCACCCAGGCAGCGGAACGATTGAAGCCGTACCGAAAGAAAACATCCGTTACTACAACCACTACCAACAGCAGAGAGAGCCAAGAGACAGCCCGCCCCACCCACTCGCTGAGCTGATCAATCCACCTCAGCAGTTGAAGCATCTTGCGCATAATGACAAAAGAAAATTTTATATTGCCGACAAATTCACCCATGAACAGACAAATTCCCGCACAATGTAGGGAATTATTCTGACAGCAGACCACCCATTATTCATGACAGCTACCCTCCCCCACCCGCTTACCCCTGCTCCTGCCCTACTTTTTTACACACTTTTTTACCAAGCCTTTTTACTTAGTGTACAAAACACACTACCTTTGCCTCAATTTTTTACAAAGACAGAACAGACGTTATGATAGTAGTTGCTGATAGCGGATCGACAAAAGCAGATTGGGCGTTCATAGACCATGAGGATACAAAAATTTTGCACACTATGGGTTTCAACCCGGTATTTCACGATGCTGAGCTGATAACCCAGGAGCTGTCTCAGGCAGTGGCTGGCAATATTGACCCCTTAGCTGTCACGCAAGTGTACTATTATGGTTCTGGCTGTTGGGATGACCGCCGTAAGGGCGTCATCCGGACGGCACTGCTGCACGTATTCAGCAACGCGGCGATTGCTGTCCACCATGATCTTTTGGGGGCTGCACGGGCAGCCTGCCACAATGAGCCCGGTATAGCCTGTATTATGGGTACTGGTTCTAATTCGTGTTTGTACGACGGAGTAGACGTCATCGACAATGTCACCAACCTCGGTTATCTGGTTGGTGATGAAGGCAGCGGCACGCACCTGGGAAAAAAAATCATCCGCACCTACTTTTACCGGGAAATGCCGGCCGAGTTGGTACCTGAATTTGAGGCATTTGTAGGCGGAGGGAAAGACTTCATACTCGATCACATTTATGGCGAGGAAACCCCCAATGTGTACATGGCTTCGTTTACGCCTTTTTTGTCGCGCCACCAGACGCACCCCTTTGTGCAACGGATCCTGTACCGCAGCTTCGCCGAATTTATTGATCGCCACGTACGCAAGTACGACGGGCACATGCGCGTACCTATACATTTCATAGGCTCCATTGCCGATGTTTTCCGTACGACTTTGGAGGTCATCCTGGCCGAGCGCTCCATGAAGACAGGTCGCTTCGTTCGCAAGCCTATTGACGAACTGGTTGCTTTTCACCGCAGCCAACAGCCTACGATGGCCTGAAAACAGGCATTTATCCCAACAAAAGAAATCTAGAAAGCGATGACCGGTACAGAGATCAAGCGAATTGCTGTGTTCACCTCAGGTGGTGATGCCCCGGGTATGAATGCTGCCATCCGGGCAGTTGTGCGCACTGCTTCTCATTACGATTTGCATGTGTATGGTATCCAGCGCGGGTATGAAGGCATGATAGAGGGTGAACTGCGCCGACTGGAAGTTCGCGATGTAGGCAATATCATACACCGCGGAGGCACCATGCTCAAGACGGCCCGAAGCATGCGTTTTATGACGCCCGAAGGTCGGCGCAGTGCGTACGAAGCACTGCGGGCTTTTGATATCGATGCCTGCATTGCTATCGGAGGCAACGGTACTTTTACAGGTGCAAACATTTTTTCTGAAGAGTACGATATTCCGATTGTCGGTATTCCGGGTACCATTGACAACGACTTGTACGGTACCGATCTGACCATTGGTTTTGATACAGCCATCAATACTGCTATAGAGGCTGTTGACAGGATTCGCGATACGGCCGATTCTCACAACCGCCTGTTTTTTGTCGAAGTCATGGGGCGCAATTCAGGATTCATTGCGCTTAGCACTGCCATAGGCAGCGGTGCGGGCAGCGTACTAATTCCGGAGGTACCCACCACCATCGACGATCTGCTGGAGACGCTGCGACTAGGCGCCAAGCGCAAAAAGCTATTCAGTGTCGTAATTGTAGCGGAAGGCAACAAAATAGGTTCTGCTACCGAAATTGCAGAAAAAGTCAAGGCAACTTTTGATTTTTACGATACCAAGGTGGCAGTCATTGGCCACCTGCAGCGCGGCGGTTCACCAACAGCTATGGACAGGCTATTGGCCAGTCGACTGGGTTTCAAGGCTGTCGAGGCACTCATCAATGAAAAACGCAATGTCATGGTGGGGCTTTCCAACAATGACATTAGCTACACGCCTTTTCAGGATGCTATCTCCAAGCACAAGCAGCCCAACAATGATCTGATCCGAATGGCAGAGATACTAGCGATATAAGCGCCTGCCTCCGGTAGCGGCAGGCAGTCCTTATAAACGAATGCGGCAAAAGGTTGTTATTATTAATGAGATTACCTCAAGTCCTTTTGGCGGCACTGCCGCCAAAAGGACTTGTAGCTTTTGGCACTGCTTTGGCGGCCAAAGCCGCCAAAGCAATACACAGCTTAATGTTAATTTGACAACCTATGCAAGAATTTCAACTTACTGTACGCTGGAGCATCTATGAGCAGCCGGATCAACTGCCCCGTGAAGAAGCCGTCCTGCTGGAAGAAGCAACGGCAGCCTTGGCAAAGTCGTACTCTCCATACTCAAATTTCAGAGTAGCTGCTGCAGTCAAACTAGCCAACGGTGAGGTACTCTCAGGCGCCAATTTCGAAAATGCCGCCTACCCTATGTGCCTCTGCGCCGAGCGCTCTGTGCTCGCGGCAGCAGCTTCCGTGTTTCCCGGCGTAGCCGTCACATCAATGGCCATTACGGTCGAAAATCCACACAAGCCTGTACGACAGCCGGCAGCCCCCTGCGGCGCCTGCCGACAGGTGATGGCAGAAACCGAACACAGACAGGCAGAACCGATGCAGGTTATTTTGCGGGGACAGGAAGGCAGCACTTTTGTTTTTTCTTCTGCACGCGATTTTTTGCCGCTGTACTTCGACAGCGATTACCTGCGCTGAGCCAGTAGCTAAGTCGATGAATTTTGATTCCGGACTCTATTCTTTTTTATAGCGACTGTCTGCTTTGAGCTAGCAACCAGGCCTCCGCCCGCGCAAGATCATCAGGCGTGTCTATACCCATTGACTGGCTGTGCGTCTCGGCTACCCGGATGCTGAGTCCTGCTTCCAGCCAGCGAAGCTGTTCAAGCGACTCGAGTTGTTCATATCTCCCCGGAGCGAGTCCGCTGATGCGAGCCAAAGCTGCAGCTCGATAGGCATATACCCCAATATGCTGAAAATGAGCACCTTTTTCCAGCCAATTCGCTCTTTCTACGCCCCGAATAAAGGGAGCAGGGTGGCGGGTAAAATAGAGTGCACGCCCATCCCTGGCGAAGAGCGCTTTGACGACATTAGGGTCTTCCAGTGCCTCCGCATCCTGCAGTTTGCGTACCAGCGTGGCAATATCAGTATCTTCCCTTTCAAATAAACTGCACAGCAACTCAATCTGGTCAGGATCAATAAAGGGTTCGTCCCCCTGAATATTGACCACCAGCTCATAATTTTCTGCCGCCAGTTGTCGCAATACTTCTGCGCAGCGATCCGTTCCACTGGGGTGTAGCGGATCTGTCATCAGCGCCTCGGCACCAAAACTACGTACATGCCCGGCAATGCGCTCATCGTCAGTAGCAATGACGATCCTGTCTACGGATGAAGCAAGGTTGGCCTGCTGCCATACCCGCTGTATCATGGAGATTCCATCGATCGAGGCCAGTGGTTTGCCAGGAAAACGAGTAGATGCGTAACGAGCAGGAATGATACCAATTGTTTTCATGCTGATCAATGCTTATCTTTGCGGCGAAAGCTACAGGCTTGCAAATAAATTTCCTATGTATCCCGCCAATTTTTTATTTCTCGCGTTTATTTTTATCTCTAAGGGCGTATTGGCATCCGGCAGCAGCTTCAGCTTGCAGGATAGCCTGGTCCTCCACACCAACAGTCAGGGCAGGTTGGTAGTACTACATACAATTGCGCCCGATGAGAGCGCTCAGTCACTGATTGAGTACTACCAAACCGACGAGCAAACTTTCTACACCCTCAATCCTCATCTCCGCCAGGGCATGACCGCAGGCGCTGTAGCACAAATACCTGCCATGGTAGAATCTATTGTCTTCTCCCAGCCTCCACCACAGGAGATGGCGTTCTATACGCGTGTCTACTACCGCGTCCAAAAAGGAGATACCGCCTTTGGTATCAGCCGAAGGCTGTTTTCCATGCCCACCGATACGCTGCTGTTGCGCAACAAAATCAGCAGCCAGCAGATACGCATTGGCCAAACACTGTTTATTGGCTGGATACTTACCGGCAAATATACTCCTTCCGCCGAACGTAGCTACGCCTCTTCCACAGAAGCACTGTCTTTAGAGCAACAGTACAGACAAGCCGAGGAGGAAACAACCATTATGATGCATAAAGGTCCCGCAGTATGGCACCGGGACAACCAAAGCGGTATGTTTGCGTTGCATCGCTACGCCCCGATAAATGCTGTCATCAAAGTCCAAAACCCCGAGACCCGACAAAATGTTTACCTGAAAGTTGTCGGGCGCATTCCCGACTCACTCTATGGCGATGAGGTCGTAGCAGTCGTCTCCTACAAAGCTGCCCGCCTGCTCAGGGGTGTAAACCAACGCTTTTATGTGTGGGTCTATTATCCTGAGCCGTAGTGACTTTCATTTTCTTCCCAACAGATAAAATTATTTTGAATGAATTTTCATCATAACATTCTCTCCACCATCGGCAATACACCCCTGGTCAAGCTAAACAAAGTAATTGGCGATATCCCGGCGCTGGTGCTCGTAAAGGTGGAAACTTTCAATCCCGGCCACAGCATCAAGGACCGCATGGCGCTGAAAATGCTGGAAGATGCAGAAAAAAGGGGGGACATCAAAGCCGGAGGTACTATCATAGAGTGTACCAGTGGCAATACGGGTATGGGCTTGGCCATAGCCTCTGCTGTCAAGGGCTACAAGACTATTTTTACCACCACCGACAAGCAGTCAAAAGAGAAAATTGACTTGCTGAAGGCGCTGGGTGCAGAGGTGATTGTATGCCCGACCAATGTTGAGCCCGAAGACCCCCGTTCGTACTACAGCGTGGCCGAGCGACTCAGCAAGGAGCTGCCCAACAGCTATTGGTGCAACCAATACGACAACTTGTCTAACCGACAGGCGCACTACGAAAGCACAGGTCCCGAAATTTGGGAGCAGACGGGCGGTAAAGTTACCCACTTGGTTGTGGGTGTGGGGACGGGTGGTACCATCTCCGGCACAGGTCGGTATCTCAAGGAGCAAAACCCTGGCGTAAAGATCTGGGGCATCGACACCTATGGGTCTGTATTCAAAAAATACCACGAAACCGGCATTTTCGATGAGAAGGAAATCTATCCTTACATCACCGAAGGTATCGGCGAAGATATCCTGCCCGAAAATGTAGATTTCAAGATCATTGATCATTTTGAGAAAGTAACGGATAAAGACGGCGCGCTGATGGCGCGGCGATTGGCAAGAGAAGAAGGTATTCTGCTCGGCTATTCTGCCGGTTCTGCTGTTGCAGGACTTTTGCAACTGAAAGACAAGCTCACGCCAGAGGATGTGGTTGTGGTTGTCATCCACGACCACGGAAGTCGCTATGTTGGCAAAATCTACAATGATGACTGGATGCGCGAGCGGGGCTTCCTCGACACCGAATTGCGTGTAGCCGACCTGATTAAGCAGAAAGGTAAGACTGCACCCTTCATCGCTGTGGAAAAAGACCATACAGTCCGGCAGGTTTTCCAGCTCATGAAACACAACGATATATCGCAGTTGCCTGTGATGGACAGTGGTCAAATCGTTGGTTCCGTGACCGAAAGTGCAGTGCTTTCTTATCTGCTGGAAAGTCCCATGGATCATGCAGAGCAAGCGGTGGGGAGCATCATGAGTGACCCCTTCCCTACCGTGGCTATAGATCTGCCCATGAGTCAGTTGCGCAATTATATCAATAAGAAGATTCCCGCTGTCATCACTTTTGATACCGCAGGTAACCGACATATTATCACTCAGTACGATATTATACAATCGATTTGATGAAGATCAGCGCCGAGGACTGTCTGTCGCAACGCAATGAGCTACCTTTGCTGGATGTACGCTCCCCTGCCGAGTACGCCGGGGGGCACATCCCGGGGGCTTTGTCCATGCCGTTGTTCTCCGATGAAGAGCGGGCAGAAGTTGGCACCCTCTATAAGCAACAAGGTCCGCGGCCGGCATTTATGCGCGGACTGGAGTTGGCCGGCAGTAAGCTCAGGTGGTATGCGGAAGAAGCACAGCGGCTAGCCCCCCAAGGGCGATTGATGCTCCACTGCTGGCGTGGCGGGCAGCGCTCTGCAAGCCTTGGCTGGCTGTT
Organism: uncultured Saprospiraceae bacterium; assembly: GCA_964645715.1. Taxonomy (GTDB): domain Bacteria; phylum Bacteroidota; class Bacteroidia; order Chitinophagales; family Saprospiraceae; genus JAUMBM01. Next base: position 104,035 of record CAZYAO010000005.1, on the reverse strand, counting down.
GCAGCAGGTGGGCTTTGAGGTGCAATTGCTGGGGGGAGGCTACAAAGCCTACCGGCAGCAGTTGCTGGCCGATTTTTCCGCCCCCCGCAACCCAATGCTGATCATTGGCGGCTATACGGGCAGCGGAAAAACCCTGATTCTGCAGCAACTCTCCGCACGCGGAGCATCCGTTATTGATCTTGAGCAGCTTGCCCACCACAAGGGTTCTGCCTTCGGCGCGCTCGGGGAGCAGCCCCAGCCGACGGTAGAGCAGTTTGAAAATGACCTCCACCTGGCTTGGCGATCCCTGACACCCGCCAAGACTACCTGGCTGGAAGATGAAAGCAGGTCCATTGGCCGCGTTTACCTGCCCGATCCTTTCTGGCGGCAGATGCTCAAGTCACCCCTGATTTTCCTCGAACTGCCGCTGGCGAGCCGGATCGAGCAGCTCGTCAGGGCTTACGCCCCTTATGGACAACAACAACTGGAGGATTCCTTTCAGCGGATTGCCAAGCGCCTGGGCGGGCAGCATGTAAAGGCAGCGCTGGAGGCGCTTGAAAAGGCCGATTATGCGGCAGCAGCCGCTATCGCATTACAATACTACGACAAGGCTTACCTGCATTCTCTCCGCCATCGCGATGCATCAACCATTCGAAAGATCAGCCTGCCCACCGCCGAGCCTGCCGAAGTAGCAGCTATTCTACAGGATATGAAGCTTGATTGCTAGCCCTTCCCTTATTGGCGGCTGTTGCCGCCAATAAGGGAAGGGCCCTTTCGAAACGCTCTTTGGCGGCTACAGCCACAAAAGCGTTTCGAAAAGATCAAAAACCAATCTTAGCCAAGTATTTTTTCAACAGGTTTATCAACACGCACTGTGGAAAACTGTGCAAAACTAACTCAAATCCGTCTGCTGCAGTTCCTTATTTTTGCCTTTTGGCGTAGACGGCGAACCTGCAGCCTGGAAGGCTAGCAGGTCAAAGCCAATTGGCAAGGCGGCAAAGCAGGCGCCTTGCGTAACCATGGATAAGTTCTGCAGTGTATGCGACTCAAACAACTAGAGATCAAGGGATTCAAAAGTTTTGCCAACGAAACAGTCATCAATTTCCAGGATGATGTCATTGGAATCGTAGGTCCCAATGGCAGCGGCAAGTCTAATGTGGTCGATGCCATTCGCTGGGTACTGGGGGAACAGAAGAGCAAAGAGCTGCGACTGGACCAGATGTCGAGTGTGATTTTCAATGGTACAAAGCGGCGAAAGCCCTCGGGTATCGCTTCTGTATCGCTGACTTTTGAAAACACCCGCAACCTGCTGCCAACTGAATACACCAGTGTCACCATCACCCGTATGCTTTACAGAACCGGTGAGAGCGAATATCGGCTCAATGGTGTGCCCTGCCGGCTCAAAGACATCACTACCTTGTTTATGGATACGGGCATTGGCTCCAATTCCTATGCCATCATAGCACTGGGTATGGTTGATGATATACTCGCCGACAAAGATGACTCTCGCCGGCGTATGTTCGAGCAGGCTGCCGGTGTGTCCAAATACAAAATGCGCAAACGCGAAACCCTCGCCAAACTTAAGAGCACCACCGAAGACCTTGAGCGGGTGGAAGATTTACTTTTTGAAATCAACAACAACCTCAACAGTCTCGAAAAGCAGGCCAAGCGGGCAAAAAAATACTTTGAACTCAAGGCTGAGTACAAAGAGCTTAGCATCCAGCTGGCTGCACTGCGCGTTGATGAGCTGCGAAAGCGCTACAAATCGGAACAGCAGACGCTGCAACAGGAGGAAAGCCGCTACCGGCAGCTGGGTATTGAAATTGACCAGCTGGAAGCGGTACTGGCCAAGGATCGCAAAGAGAATCTCGATAAGGAGAAGGTGCTCTCGGACAGCCAGCGGGAACTCAATCAGCTCATTGGCCGTATACGCGGCCGCGAGAATGACAAACAGATGCTCGTCCAAAAAGAGCAGTTTATCACCCAAAACCGCAAAAATCTGGAGCGCAACATCGCTGAAGCCGGCAGTCGGCTCAGCTTGCTGCAAGAGCAAATTGAACAGTTTCGCACCGACCTCAATGCAGAAAAGCGCGTGGAGGCAAGGCTTGAACTCGAACTCAATCAGGCGGAGGATCAGCTCGACAAGGTACGCAGCAGCCATGCGGGTATCAAAAATCAACTTGATGCCAGCCTGCAAACGCTGCAGGCAGCTGAAAAACAGGTTTTTGAATTAGAGAAACAACGCGCCATCAACCAAAATCAGGTAGACAACCAACAGCAGCAGCGCGATAGGCTACTGCTCGATATCGACAATCGGAAAAAAGAAATTGAGGATTTCACCCATCAGCTGGCTTCGCTGACTGATCAGGAGACGCAACAGGCGGAAGAAGTGCGACGCCTAGAACGAAATGAGGAGCAACGGCAGGAGGATGTTGCCCGCGCAGAAACAGATATCGAGCAACTCAACCGCCAGCTGGCGCGGATCAATCGCGAACTTGACGCCAAGCGCAATGAGTATAAGCTCACCAAGAGTATGATCGAGAGTCTGGAGGGTTTTCCGGAATCTATCCGCTTCCTGAGCCAGCATAAAGACTGGAAGGCCAATGCGTCACTGCTGTCTGATCTCATCTACGTACAAGAGGACTACCGCCTGGCCATAGAAAATTACCTTGAGCCTTACCTCAACTACTACGTTGTCAAAAACTTAGAGGAGGCACAACAGGCCATCCAACTGCTGGGAAAAACGCAAAAGGGCAAGGCTAATTTTTTTCTGCTCGACGCTTTTGCCGAGGATCAGCCTGCCCTGAGCATGCTACCTCCTACCGCCCGGGCCGCCGTGGATCTGGTTGAGGTGGAGCCGGCCTACCGGCCTTTGGTGGCTCGACTGTTGGAAAATGTGCTGGTCGTAGACCACGATGACCTGCTGACAGAAGCGCCTGCAGACAACTGGACGCTGATTTCCAAGTCGGGCAGGTTCATCCGGCGTAAGTTTAGTGTCTCGGGGGGGTCTGTGGGTCTTTTTGAGGGTAAAAAAATTGGACGTAAGAAAAACCTCGCGCTGCTGGAAGTGGCTATCAAGAAACTCGAGCAGGAGGAACAACAGCAGATGGCGACCTACTACCAGAGCAAAAGCTATCTTGACCAGCTCCGAAACGTCAAATCTCAACCACTCATCCAGCAGGCCAACCAGCGCCTCAACCAGCTGGCACAGCAGAAGGTATCTCTAAGTACGCGACTGGATAGCTTTACAGCTTTTGTAGAGGAAGTCCGGCAAAAAGATGCCAACCTGATTGCTTCCATAGAGACAATCCTACAACAAAACCAACAGATTGATCATCAGTTGCAGGACAAACAACTGGCGCTTAGCCAACTAAAAGCCAGCCTGCAGTCAACTGATCAGGGGATGCGGCAGGTAGCCGACCAGTTGAGCCTCTTTTCGGCTGCTTTCAATGAGAAAAATATTGCTTTCATCCGTCAGCAAAATAAAGTAAATACCTTGCAGCAGGAACTCAGTTTCCGGGAAAAGCAGTTGCAGGAGCTCACAACTGCCCGCAAATCCAATGAGCAGACGCTGGCTCAGAGCCAGCGGGAACTCGATCTGCTGCTCGACGATCGGGAAAACATTGAACGTGAACTCAGGGAGGCTTATGCTGCCCGAAAGGAAAAAGAGACAGGTCTCAGTACGGTCGAACAGGCCTATTTCCAGTCCAGAGAGTCCATTCACGAAAAAGAGGATAAGCTCAGGAAGACGAGTCGCCAGCAACAGGAGTTACAGGTGGCTATCAATCAGTTGCGCGATAAATTCAATGACGTCAAATTCGAACTTAGCTCATTAGCGCAGCGACTGCGAATCGAGTTTGGTATCAACGCCAATGATCTGCTCAACGATCCGCTACCCGTGTCAGCCACCGACCCCGTCCAGCTGGCTGCCAAAGTTGAACGCATCAAAGAGCGCATCGATAACTATGGGGAAATAAACCCCATGGCAGTCGAAGCGTATGACGAAATGAAAAATCGCTACGATACCATCACCCAGCAGCGCGACGATATCCTCGCAGCCAAGGAGTCGCTTAGTCAGACCATCAAAGAAATCGAAGATACGGCCACTGCTCAGTTTCTCGAAGCCTTCGACCGCGCCCGCCTTTATTTCATCGAGGTTTTCAGAAGTCTTTTCACCGAAGATGATAACTGCGATCTGATACTGCTCAATCCCGAGGATCCTCTCGAATCACGCATCGAAATCGTCGCCAAACCCAAGGGAAAAAGACCACAAACCATCAGCCAGCTGTCCGGAGGTGAAAAAACACTGACCGCAACCGCCCTGCTGTTTGCTCTCTACTTGCTCAAGCCTGCACCCTTCTGCATCTTTGATGAAGTGGACGCTCCACTGGACGATGCCAACATCTACAAGTTCAATCGCATCATAAAAAAATTCAGCAAGGAATCACAGTTTATCATTGTTACGCACAACAAACTGACCATGTCATCAGTAGATACCATCTATGGTGTACACATGCCGGAACAAGGCGTCAGTGCTGTTACCCCCGTAGATTTCCGCCAGTTTGAACTCAGCGGAAGCTTCGAATCTGTGAATAACTAGGGTGCAGACATCCATTCTGAAGACAACAAATCCAAGGAACGGTAGTAAAGAATCGGGAAACGGCATCTTTTTTGGGTTTTTCGGTAAAAAAATAGGCTAAAATATATTGTATAACATATTATAATATTAATTTTGCTTCTGTCTTTAGGATAGGTGGTCGAAATATATTTTGCATCGACTGGACAAACAGAAGCAAAAACGGTTTTCTGCATTCATCATCAAAGTATATTCTGTGTAGTTGGGGGGAAATGACTATGCTTAGTCGACCAGCATTCATATTGACATTTTGCATAAAGGGGGGGAAGCGGTAGCGGAATATGAATCCGCCCGCGTCGTGCTTTGTTAACTTACTTGCAACACCTGGTAGTAATGCGGATGATTCGATTGGTCATTCGAAATATCTTTATGCTTAATGCTTATGAGTTCCCGAATTGTGTATGTATTCATGATGCTGCCTTTCTTTGTGCTGCAGGCACAAAACACTTCTTTTTCTGTCGTCCTACAACGGCCACAAACCAAAGTGTACGACAGCAAAATAGTAGGTGACCAAGTGGTACTGTGTGGGTCCACAGGCAGCTGTGCGGTAGCAAGTCTCGATCTTGTTTCGGCCGATGGCCAGCTTGTATGGTCAGTCACCCATCCCGAATCTGGTTTTTCCCATTATGCCAAAGTAGCGGTTAATGAAGCGCAACAGATTGTTGTGGTGGGGTACAACCGGCTGGCAGATGATCTTATTAGTCTTGACGACGGCATCATCGTGGCCTGTTACAACCTGCAGGGGCAGCTGTTGTGGAATCGCGAATACGTCCTACCCTTCTTAGGAGATCGCCCGGTTAGTCTCAGCTGTTTGCCTGGTGGCAGGCTGGCAGTCGCTGGCGGAAGTCAGCTTTTCCTGCTAAACGAACAGGGGAGCTTACTGGAACAATGGGGTGACTTCGGGGAAATTCAATATATGGATGTGCTGAATGACAGCCTGCTGGCTGTTGTTGATGACAATTACCTGGGTGTTTTTCACACAGAGCAAGGAAACATCAGCTGGCAGTATCCTCAGGCTGTAGATGCCAGTAACATCATCTGTACCGGAGGTCACATCTACTGGAGTGACGCCTTCCACTGGCGCAAGTATAAGGCTGGTGAAATGGTTTCTCAGCCCCTCGGTGCCAATATACCTTGTGGAATCATGCCCAGAAAAATGGGTAGCCAACTGGCATTTCTGAAAGCAAGTCCTTCGGAGGAGTATCAGATCTGGCATTTCAATCCCCTGACAGAACAGTGTACTTTCGCAGGTCTTCTGTATACGGGGGAGCGTCATTTTACCAACTGGACGGCACATCCTGAAACGCCCGTATTTATTGGTGAGGAGTTTCTCTACGACCCTTCGCTTTCAGCTGCCTATGCTGCCAAAGGCCAACAGGGCGGACTGGACCTGAATTCCGGCTATGATCTGAGCATTGCGAGTGCTGACATTGCTGTTTTCGATTCCACCTCCACGACCGGTACGCCTTTCAGCCTGCCACAGCAGGCTGTCCGCATCAGCGTGACTGTACAGAACAACGGCAGCCAGCCAGTTAACTCATTCTGCCTCGCCTCCAATCAGTTTGATCACTTCAATTGTCAGGAGCTCCGCTTTTTCCAGAATGTCAATCTGTCTTCGGGCATAGCAGCGGGCGAGCAACGTGTGGTATCTTTTTCTTTCCTGCTTCACGACAGTCATTTTGGTGCGGGCGATCCGTTCTGCCTGTTCACGTTTGCGCCCAATCAATCAATCGACAGCCATACTTCCAACGATGATTACTGTGCCTTTGTCGTCAGTGCTGAAGAACCTTCTGCGGCAGCTGCGGTTCGTGTTTACCCCAACCCTGCTCATGATTATGTAGACATAACGGCAGCGACCCTGCCCGTCGAGTCTGCAGCGCTGTATGATTTAACCGGCCGTTGCATCCGCCATTTTTCCTGGGAAAATGGTATTGCCGACAACCGCATACTGCTGACTGGTTTCGCAGCAGGCATTTATCAGTTGGCTCTTCAGTTGAGTGATGGTAGTCAGTTCGTACAGAAGCTGGTCATTTACTAACGGCTTTCCACACGGGGCTCGCTAGTCGCCGCCTCGTGTGGAAGGCACAGGTTTTTCGTTGCCAAATCCCAGCATCAACTGAAGGGTCCTTTCTGCGGTAAACAAAGAAATTTCTTCCCAGTTAAACTGCACGGCTGTATCTTTTACCCAGCCTGGCCTTTTGCCGCGAAGGTCAAAGCCCCCGACTGTGGCCAGTCCAAAGCCTTTACCTGTTGCCAGTGGCAGCCTGAATACGTAGGCTTTGTATTTGTGCCCACCGCTCCTGTAAATTACGGACTTATAAAATACCGGATCTGCCCGCAATGATCGGTCTGCCGGTAGTGCTGCCAACAGCCGAGCCCTGGCTATGTCGACCAAAGAAATGCCGTTGCTAAGTTTTTCCAGCTTGTTGTACTCATTGAGTGCTTCAACCATGGGCAAAAAAGCCGTACTGTCGGCTAGCAACTTACTGATTTTATCCGGATGCAGCACCTGCTTCCTGCGCAACAGATAGTGCGCTGCGCGCACTGAAAGCGCTGGTGAAACTGGCTTTTTCCAAAAAACTTCGACGGCCTCGTTCACTCCCGGAATTTCTGCCGTATGCTTATCAATAAAGGCAAGTACGGCACTGGTCAGGGCCGTATCCTGCCTGTAGTCAAGCCCCTTTTGCACTTTTTTAAGCCACAATGCCTGCGTGCCTGCGGCGATGGCACCACCTGCATCCAACGAACGCGATGCCAGTTGCCAGAAGACTAGTGTGTAATCTGTAGCAAAGACTTCCTCCCAAAGGTCAATATGCCTGAAGAATAATTCAGGTCGCTGTGCACAAATATGCCGCCATATTCGCAGGTTGTCCGGTTTGTCCAGTGCCTGTAAACAACTGATGAGGGTGGTACTGGCTTCCGAAATACTCAGTGCCGCCAGCTGCTGCAGATAATCTGCTGCATAGGTAGTCTGCAGTTCGGGCTGCTCCCACAACTGCTGTATTAGTTGCACTGCCAGCTGTTCATCCAGCCCGGCGAGAACTTCGATAAGCCTGATTCTAAGTAGATTGGTTGTAAAGCTTCCCTCCAGCCAGTGCCGGGTATGCAGTGCTTCCACGATGACCGGTATGTCGTTGAGGTTGAATGGATAATTGCACAGCAATGCCTCACGCAAATCACTCCAGCCACTATCCGGCGACAGCCAGGCTGTCAGCGCGGAACTTGCATCCTGCAGCCTGAGATTTTGTGTCAATAAGCTTGAATCAGCCGGACGCAGCTGCTGCCCTAAAAATTGGTGTAACGGCTCGCTGCGTATGCTGGTCGATGTACCCTGGACTGTTTTTACCACCAATGATCCACCCTCCCAATGCAGACAGAGCCGGTAAGTTTCCAAGCGGGACGGCAGCGATAACACGCAGTCCGCTTTCAGTCCGTTGGGCAAATGCTGCACAACCACTGATTTCACCTGAGCAGACTGCCCTACGAGTGACAGTAACTGCCTGAACCCTATATCGTAAGATTCGAGTCTGGCAAAAGGCTCTGTCTCTGCTGCCAGAATTCCCAATGAGACACCCGTCCAGGGATTGCTTCGCTCCTGATACGATTGTCTTGCGATTGGCAATACATACCCCAGATCATGCGTCCAGGCAGGGGCTCCTGCAGACAATATTTTTCCTGTAGGCCAGTAGATACTATCGGCAATCCCCGTCAGCACACCCGTCTCTCCATCGGTGTAGCGGGCAGGAAGCCATTGAAATGAATCCCCAAAAGCCTGTACAGGCCGCTCTCCGGCAGCCACCAACATATACAGACGCCTGCCTTCTCTGAATACCTTCAGCTGCAGGCTGACAGACTCCTTTAATGGCACAATAGCCGAAGCAGATAAAGCCAACGTATCCAAGATTAGTCGACGTTGCTTTTCCGGCAGCTGAAAATAATCAAATTCATCAGCAGCCATATCGGCAAGCAGCACGCTGTCAGACTTCCCCGCCAGGGCGACTCCTGAACGGAAGGCGTAGTAGTTACCATCGGCATCACAAGCTCGCATGAGCAGACTCTTTTCCCCGCTGGCGGTTGTTACTTCCTGCCGATGATACGGGTTGGGAAATAACAACTGGCAATTCAACTGCGGCACCTGCGTAGTGGTGAGTTCCGGTTGACCTAAGGGTAATTGTAGACTTTCTAAAAAGCGTGTAGCTGTTTCGGCACGTAATTTTTCCTCCGCAAACGACGCCAGTTGAATAAAATATATGCGCCCATTGACCTCAAACAACCGGGCCCTGAAATACTTGAAATCATCTTGCCGCCGAAGCAGCCATAGTTCTCTACCCTGCCGCCCCTTGTGTACAATCGCATTCTCCCGCAAGAGGGTATATACTTCAGGATCAAAAAAATGCTGCTGCCAGTCTACATACCTGCCCGGCAGATGAAAAATGGCCGCTACATTGTACCCGATACCCGTGCCCAGATCAAGTCCCGTCCAGTACTGGTCGGCAGAGCGCCGACCGATGCTCACCATGTCAAGCGGTGCCTCAAAACCAAGCAGACTGTCACTGCTGCTGTAGTAATACCAGGTCTCTTCCACAGGCAGATAACTGTAAGCTTGCGTCAACCCGGTGTAGGTGGGTACTATCGGTCGCATCGTAAAACCAGCCTCCTGCAACAGGCTGACAAGCCCTCCCTCACCGGGCAGGTGGGCAGCTCCTACAACCGTAAACAGGGACTGGGACTGCATGATTCTCTTCATGGAAGTAAGCATGATGTGGTTGCGGCGTACCAAATCATCGTACTCTGAATTGCCTCCGAATTGAAGTACATAATTGTATATGCTGTCCAGGTTGCCCGAGAGATAAATACCGCGTATCTCTTCCACCGCCTGTTCTTTCATACCGATACCAAACTCCCAGGGCAGGCGATCAGTCATGGAACCTCCGATGAAATCCAGTTGCATGTGTTCCCGAATATCCTCTAGTCCGTAGATACACTTGCCCTGACTCCTGGCCAGTCCGTGCAGATAAGCATCGAGCATGGTGTACATGACAGGTTCGAGCTTGCGACGCGGCGGCTGGTAGGCTTTCTGGACTTGCGGCGGCATTGACGTACGCGAGGGAGCAACAACCCTGTGCCCTCGATCAAACTCTTGGCGTTCAGAAAAAATGGTCGAAAAAAGCAGTGCCATAGAAGAATCCAGCTCTACCTCGGAAGCAAAGGCATCGCATCGCTCGATAAACAGGAAGAGCGAATCCGGAAAATCAAAAACATCCTTGTGGCGAATGTGAATAGACCCGTACAGGTAAGAAGGATGCTCCATCCCGTTGCCGCTGATTTCCCACAAAAGGCCGTAGCCCTGGGGTTGCGCCTGTGCCGACAAAAACATACAAACAATAGCAGATACTAAAGTCAGACTACCGCGCAGGTACTTGCTAAAACAGTTTTCAGGCATTCTTTTCATACGACCTCAACATTTTTGATGTAACGATTGATACAAACTGAAAATTGTCAGTCCTGCCCCGCAGCCACCCCTAAATTATTCAACCGACCAGACCATACAGATGTTGGGCAGTTGTGCCGAAAAAATAATACCTTTGTGCCGCTTTGCAAAACAAGATTAATCCTGAAGTTCATGTCAAAAGTAATGATTATCGGCGCCGGAGGCGTCGGAAGAGTTGTCGCTTACAAATGTGCCCAACATCCGGATGTGTTTTCGGGCATCATGCTGGCCAGCCGGACAGTTCGCAAATGTGACGAGATTGCAGCAGCCGTCAAGAAAGATATCGGCTATACCATTGAAACAGCCGCTGTCGATGCAGAAAACATTCCCGAGTTGGTGACCCTCATCCGAAGCTATCAGCCCGTCATGGTCATACATGTAGCGCTACCGTATCAGGATCTTACCATCATGGAGGCCTGCCTCGAAGCAGGTGTTCATTACCTGGACACAGCCAACTACGAGCCCAAAGATGTGGCCAAATTTGAATACAGCTGGCAGTGGGCCTATCAGGAGCGCTTCCGCGAAAAAGGCCTGCTCGCCGTTCTGGGTTGTGGCTTTGATCCGGGCGTTACAGGTGTTTTTACCGCCCGCGCAGTCAAGCATTTTTTTGACGAAATTCACTACCTGGATATTATTGATGCCAATGCCGGCAGCCATGGAAAGGCTTTTGCCACCAACTTCAATCCGGAAATCAATATTCGGGAAATCACCCAAAAGGGTCGCTACTACGAAAATGGTGAGTGGGTGGAAACGGAACCGCATGAGGTCAGCATGATGATCAATTATCCTGACATCGGCCCCAAAAAGTCTTACCTGATTTATCACGAAGAACTGGAAAGTCTCGTCAAAAATTATCCTACGCTCAAGCGTGCCCGCTTCTGGATGACTTTCGGCGATGAATACCTGACGCACCTTCGGGTCATACAGAACATTGGTATGGCAGGCATCGAACCGATCAACTACAAGGGAATGGATATCGTACCACTCGAATTTCTCAAGGCGGTACTACCCGATCCCGGCGAACTAGGTGAAAATTACACCGGTCAGACCAGCATCGGCTGTCGCATCAAAGGTATCAAAGATGGTAAGGAGAGAACTTACTATATCTGGAATAACTGTTTTCATCAGCTTGCCTATCAGGAAACGGGTACACAGGGCGTGAGCTATACCACCGGCGTACCTGCCATGACGGGTGCAATGATGATGCTCAAGGGCTTGTGGTCTGGTACAGGTGTCAAAAATGTCGAGGAGTTTAATCCGGATCCTTTCCTTGATGTATTGGGAGCTCACGGACTTCCCTGGCACGAGGAGGTTGATGGTGACCTCGAGTTTACGTATTAACAAGATACGCAAAAGCAGGCTGTCCTGATTTTGGCGGCTGTGGCCGCCAAAATCAGGACAGCCTGCTTTTTTCAAAGGAAGCATACTTATGTCCATTGACTTACGTACTGTGCCCAGCCCTGCCTTTGTGCTGGAAGAAGAGCGGCTGCTCAGCAACCTTCGCCTGATGGCGGGCGTGCAGGCTGCGTCGGGCGCTGAAATTATTCTGGCACTCAAAGCATTCTCCATGTGGCGGGTATTCCCGCTGGTAGGCCAGTATCTCAGCGGGGCAACTGCCAGTTCTCTGCATGAGGCTCGGCTCATTTTTGAGGAAATGGGCTGTAAAGCGCACACGTATTCGCCAGCCTACTTCCCGGAAGAATTTGATGTACTGCTGGGCTACAGCAGCCATATCACTTTCAACTCCCTCAGACAGTTGGAACACTATGGAGCCCGTGCAGCGGCGGCAGGCGTTTCTGTGGGACTGCGCGTAAATCCGGTGTTTTCTGATGTACAGACCGATCTCTACAACCCTGCCTCCCCTCAGAGCCGTCTGGGCGAACTGGCGGCCAATATAGATGAATTGCCGGACTGGGTGGAAGGAATGCACTGCCATACGCTCTGCGAATCTACTGCTGACGCCTCGGCAGGGCTCATTGAAGCTTTTGAAAAAACTTTTGGCCGCTACCTGCCTCGCCTCAAGTGGGTAAATTTTGGCGGCGGACACCTTATGACACGCGATGGCTATGCACAGGATACGTTGATCGCTGCACTACTTGCCTTCCGCCAAAGGCATCCGCAGCTGACGGTCATTCTGGAACCAGGTTCAGCTGTCGCCTGGCAGACGGGTGTGCTCGTGAGCAGGGTGCTAGATATCATCGACAATGGCGGTGTCAAAACAGCCATCACCGATATTTCTTTCACTGCTCACATGCCGGACACCCTCGAAATGCCCTACAGGCCACGACTCTATGCAATTGATACGCAAGGTACCATTCATCGGGCTGTAGACCCGCCTGCTCCAGGGGCAGCAGCCTACCGCATTGGCGGCGTCAGCTGTCTGGCTGGCGATTTTATGGAAGCCTATAGTTTTGACCAGCCGCTCAACATTGGTGATACCCTGGTTTTCGAAGATATGATCCACTACACCATGGTAAAAACGACCACTTTTAACGGCGTGAAACATCCGTCAATATGCCTGCTGCATGGTGACGGCCAACTTGAACAGGTACGGGTATTTGGTTATGAAGATTTCAAGTCGCGCTTATCCTAGCATGCTGCTATGAATATTCGCACATACAGACATTTTTTCCAGTACCAACTGCAGCCGCTGCTCGGTGAGCGCGAGGCGCGATCCGTGGCGCGTTTGGTTTTTGAAAAAATAGAGGCAGGTGGCGGGCTTTCGCCCGAAAGTACCTACGATGCTGCGCAGCAGCAATGGCTTGACAGCGTGTTAGTAGACTTACTGCAAGGCGCGCCTGTCCAATACGTACTGGGCGAAGCCTACTTTTACGACTTCAGGCTGTCTGTCAATCCGTCCGTACTCATTCCGCGGCCTGAAACTGAAGAGCTTGTCAACTGGGTCATCACAACCGCTAAAGGCTATACTACCCCCTACTCCCCTCGCCTGCTGGACATCGGTACTGGCAGCGGCTGTATCGCCCTTGCCTGTAAGCGACATCTGCCGGACTGGACAGTCGAAGCTATGGACGCGAGTCCACAGGCACTGCAGACCGCCAGTGATAATGCTCTTGCCCTCAAGCTAAACGTCGATTGCTGGCTGGGCGATATAACCAATCCTGCTGGTATTCCTCAACCGTTTGCAGCGCCTGGCCGTTATGATTTTATCGTGAGCAACCCACCCTATATCCTGCAGTCCGAAGCCGCTTCCATGCCTGCACAGGTAGTAGATTTTGAGCCGGCCATGGCGCTTTTTACTGGCAATGATGACCCTTTATACTTTTACAGGAAGATTATGACTTTTGCAGCTACTGCCCTGCTACCCGGCGGATATTTGTTTTTTGAATGCAGCGAGTACTATGCAGATAAACTCAGCAGTCTGCCGGAATGTCAACCGTTTCAGCACGCAGTGCTGCGGTCCGATCTGCAAGGCAAGCCACGTATGTGGCGCGCCTTGAAATCTTAAAAATTGTGGAATTGACAGGCTCCGGTACGATCTCAAGGGCCACGTATATGGAACACTCGTCAGAAAATCAGCAAAATTGTTCTATTAGCCCCCCTTTCGCTGAGCCAGATAAGCACGCCAAGCCTGTAACGCCTGGCTGAAATCTTCCGGAAGCTCAGACTCAAACTGCATCCACTTACCCGTGCGCGGGTGCTCAAAACCCAGCGACTTGGCATGCAGAGCGTGCCGAGGCAAAATGAAGAACACTTTGTCGACAAACTCTTTGTAGCGACTGTAGACCGTACCTTTGATGATTCGGTCACCTCCGTATCGGTCGTCGCTGAAAAGCGGGTGACCAATGTGCTGCATATGCACACGAATCTGGTGCGTGCGACCCGTTTCGAGCTTACACTGCACCAAACTTACATAATACAACTTTTCGAGCGTCTTGTAGTGTGTTACGGCCCACTTTCCCTGCGATCCATCGGGGAAGGCCTTAAACCGCTGCCGAAAGCGGGGATCTCTGTCCAGATGCGCATTTATAGTACCTTCTTCCGGTTCTGGCTCCCCCCATACCAATGCATAGTACGTCCTTTCTATGGTATGATTGTAAAACTGCTTGGCGAGGTGCGCCAGCGCATAGTCATTCTTGGCTACCACCATCAGACCTGAAGTGTTCTTGTCAATTCTGTGCACCAGTCCAACCCTGTCTTCAGAGTTGCCTTCCATCACCGGCAGCTCTTTGCCAAAATGATAGGCCAGCGCATTCACCAACGTCCCACGGGCATGGCCGACGCCGGGATGCACCACCATACCTGCTGCCTTGTGTACAATCAGCACATCTTCATCTTCGTACCGTATATCCAGCGGTATATTCTGCGCCACCAGCCGATAGTCCTCCATTGGCCGGGGAAGTACAATGGATATTTGCTCGCCGCCCTTGATTTTGTGGTTGGGTTTGACCTCTACCCCATTCACCAGCACAGATCCCGAGCGAATCGCGTTTTGTATACGATTGCGGGATACCCCTTCCATGCGGTTGAACAAAAATTTATCAATGCGCAGCGATGACTGGTTAGCATCAACGGTGATGGCTATATGCCGATAGTAATCGTCATCGGCAAAATCTTCCTGAATAAGCTGGTTTTCTGACATACGTTTTATGATACAACAGGATTTGCCGGATGCTCTTTGGGGTAGCTTAGCCTTTGTGTGGCTAGATCCTTGTCTCAGGCAGATTTTTTTGGTAAAGCGGGCAAAATTAACATAAAAAATTTAAAAAATCCTGTCAAAAAAGTTGATAATTACATACCCAAATGTGACTTACAAGCTGGTTTTATAACCGCAAACAGCAGTCCTGATGTTGCCTGTGTAGCCGTTGACAAACACGTATAAAAACAAATGATATGAAAAAAGGTTCTCATTTTAATACAAATTGTACCATAAATCCTGATGATCCCATAACCACCCCCGCCCATCAATTGCCTATTTACGCCCTGTCAGCTTTCAGTTTTCCTTCTGCAGAAGCCGGCCGCGATATTTTTGCAGGCGAACAATCGGGCTACATTTATGGTCGTTTTGGCAATCCCACGGTAGATGCGGTGGCTGAAAAAATTGCCCGCTTGGAGTCCTACGGTAGTGATGTGCAAGCGGCAGCGCTCCTCACAGGCAGCGGCATGGCAGCCATTGCCCTGCCCATCATCGCACTCCTGAGGCCCGGACAGGCCATACTCAGCCAGCGCGATCTATACGGCGGCACTACCGAGCTCATGCAAAAAGTGCTGCAACCCATGCAGATTACCACTTATTTCAACGACCTGCGCGATCTGGGGGCTGTCGAACAACTACTGAAGGACCGGCCAGAGATTGGCATAATCTATCTGGAAACACCCGCCAATCCTGTCCTGCGCTGCGTAGATCTCGCCGCTCTGGCCCAACTTGCCCGCCGGTATGATTGTTATACACTGGCTGACAATACATTGTGTAGTCCTGCCATACAACGCCCCCTGCTATCGGGGATTGATCTGGTAGCCCACTCTGCCACCAAATACCTCAACGGTCATGGCAACGCTATCGCCGGAGCCATCGTAGGCAGCGATGCCACACTGATCAACACCCGTTTACTACCCGTATTGCGGCTTATGGGCTGGAACGCTAATCCCTGGGACGCCTGGCTGCTGCACAATGGGCTAAAAACGCTGGGAATCAGGATGCGCCAACATACTGCCAATGCACAGCAGCTCGCACTTTTCCTTGAAAAACATCCGGCGGTGGAGCAGGTCAATTACCCGGGTCTGCACAGCCACCCCGACCGATCAATCATCGAACAGCAGATGCTGGGAGGTGGTGGTATGCTGAGTTTTGCCGTCCGTGGCGGTGAAGCTGCTGCTATGGCTTTTATGAACCGACTAAAATTAGCCACCATAGCAGCAACTTTTGGAGACGTGGACACCCTCGTCATGCATCCTGCCAGTATGTCGCACCGCAACATCCCGCAGGACATTCGCGAAAGTGAAGGCATCACTGCCAACCTACTGCGCATGTCGGTGGGCATAGAAGAAGCAGAGGACATTATCCTTGATATTGAACAGGCCCTCGAGGGTTTGTAACCGTTGGGGCTGCCTGCTGGCAGCCCCAACGCACTTATTCTTGTCCGGGTTGCTTTATCTCAAAATCATCCCGCGTCTTTGACGCACGCACCATCTCGCGTACATCAGCAAGCAATTGTTTGGCATCATAGATGACGCCATCTTTTATCGTATAGCGAACACCCCCCGCACGGATAATCTGGTTGTCCTCTGTAAGTTGGATAGCCCCTGTACCGTACAATAGCTGAAAATTCTGCAGGGGATTCTGATCAATAAGAATCATATCGGCTAGTTTTCCCGGTTCAATAGAACCAATCTCTTCATCGACACCCAGTGCCTCGGCGCCTGCCAGCGTGGCTGCACGAATGACCTCCAGTGGATGAAAGCCCGCCTCCCGCAATAATTCCAGTTCACGGATATAAGCAAAGCCGTACAATTGGTAGATGAATCCGGAGTCAGAACCAGCAGTTACCCTTCCTCCCCTGTTCTTGTACTCATTGACAAACGTCATCCAGAGGCGATAATTTTCGCGCCAGGCCACCTCCTGTTCGGTGCCCCAGGAGTGCCAGTAAGAACCGTGGGAAATCCGGCTGGGTTGATAAAAGCGCCACAGGCTGGGCATAGTGTATTCCTCATGCCACTCTGCACGCCGTGCCCGCATCAAATCCCGGCTAGCTTCATAAATATTGAAAGTTGGATCGAGGGTAAAATCGAGCGAGATGAGTTCGTTCATCACCTTATTCCAGTGATCGCTAAAAGGCGGTGCAGCCTGCTTCCAGAGTCTGCCCGCCTGCTCAAACCGATGCTGCTCGTTTTGGTAGTTGTAGTCTGCCGGGTAGTCCTGTACGGTGCGGTCCGTAAACAATGCTTCCGGCAGTCCATACCAGTGTTCCATGGAAGTAAGCCCGCTGCGTGCGCTGTTGAGCACGTTCCAGCGTGCAACGTCGAGCTGGGCATGGTGGCAGGCAGAGCGAAGTCCCAGGCGCCGATTCTCCTCCAGTGCAGCTGCCATAATATCCGGCGGAGCACCAAAAAACTTAATCCCGTCAGCGCCCTTGGCCGCATTTTGACGCACCCATTCCCGTGCCTCCTCCTGCTTGCGGAAGGGCTCATCCCGCCCCTGTCCGAATACCGTATACGCATGTATCCGGGGAGCTACAATTTCATTTTTACGACTTCGCTCCTTGTGCGACAGCACCCAGTTGAGCCCGTTGCCGCAACTGGGATCGCGAATCGTTGTAATGCCATGTGCCATCCATAGTTTGAAAACATACTCTGCCTCAGCTCCTTGCGCCCTGCCTCCAATATGCCCGTGCATATCTACGAAACCTGGCAGCAGATACATACCAGATGCGTCTACCTCTTTACCACCGGGTTTGAGTACGGGCCTACTGCTGGCCTTAATCTCCACGCCCGGGTAGCCGACTGTCCTCACTTCTACAATCCTGTTGCCCTCAACCACCACATCGACAGGACCCAGCGGCGGTGCACCGGTACTATTGATAAGCGTAACCCCACGAATGATGAGCTGTGTAAATGGTCCATCTCCTTCCCCCTGTCGGCGATCGGGCGCAGGGTCTATCTGCGCCCGCAGAGGTGCCGCAGCAACTGCTGCAAAGGCGCAAACAACTAGTAGTGCTCTTAGCTTCATAATCCAAAGATTCTTTTGCTGCAATATCGCTGTGGCAAATATTCAAAAAAAATCTCGTCTTATCACGAGACTTCTCTGCGTCTTTCGGTCACAACCAAAAAATTGAGCCTTGTGCCCGCCTTTTCGCACTAAGAGAACAACAATGTTAACTGAATGTAAACAAATTTTAAACTCAGTGTTAATTTTACTTGGAAAAAAGCTGTAAAGCACTTACTTTTGGTATTCGGCCACCAAATTCTTGTCTCCATCGAAAACAGTAAGCCGATGTCTGCAAAGTATTCAATAGGGCAAATTGCATTGCTGCTCATCTGCAGCACTGGCTTGTTGTGGGCACAGCACGATATATCTTTTTTGAATATCCCTCCGCGCCAACTGCCTACTGAGGCACGCAGTTCTGACTATGAGCAGCTCACACATCAGTTTGAACTGCAAAAAGGGTTGATTGTCGTAGAAGGCCGACTCAATGGTCAGGCAGGCAGGTACATCCTCGACACCGGCGCTCCCTGTCTGGTCGTCAATGCCGCTCAGACTGCCGTAGCGCAACAAAGCATCACGACTGGCCAGGGACTTAGTGAGTCTGTATCGCTTACAGCAGGACAGGCGCGCCTGTTCGAGTTTGCTGGCAGGAGCCGTCGCCAGCTCTCTTTGCTGGCGTTGGACATGCAGCACCTGAAGCAAGCTGAAGGCCCTGCGGTTGCAGGACTGATTGGCGCCGAGTTGTTCAGCGATGCAGAATTGTACCTCGATTATGAAGAGCAGTTATTTGCGTTGCTGCCTGCCCGAAAAAACATGCTCCACCAATTGCAGACAGCCCGTATAGAACTGGACATAGAATTTGAAGGGCACCTGCCCGTACTCCGGATGACCATTGGCAGCCAAGTTCTTCGTTTCGGAATTGACAGTGGCGCAGGATCCAACCTTATCGACAAGGAAGCACTGGCGCAGTTACCGGCTGATTGGGTGGCGATGCTGCAACAAGAAACAGTGAGAGGTCTCGACAAGGTTGAACAGTCGGCAGAGCGACTTCGCCTGACGCAATTGCAACTCAGCCCGGATGGCCCTCCTATGGATATGACTTTCCTGCAGATAGATTTTGCTCCCCTGCAGGCACAAACCGGCTACCAGATTGACGGCCTGTTGGGGTATGACTTTCTCTCGCAGTTTCGCCTGTCAATTAATTATCCCGCGCGCAAGTTGTATATTTGGTAAAAAAGGGAACACAATGGGGGGCAGCCTTGACGGCTGCCCCCCATTGTGTCTTAACGAGGCGCTTGTTTTAGATTTTTGAAAAAAAATCCAAAATAAGCACCTCGTCATTATGACTTAGACCTTCCACCAAAACGCCAGTCCGTTCTGAGTGTAATATTTCTCGGTGGCTCCATCAAAGCAGGCCGTATAGTGTACGCTCGGTTAAAAGCATTGCCCAGCAACAGAGAAATGCGCAACTCATCCGAAGGCTTATAAGCAAAACGGAAGTTGGTGTACCAAAAACCATCAGGATTAGCATCCTGAAAATTTTTGAGCCCGGGTACTATCAGGTTGAAAATAAAGTCTACTGCCTCTATTCTGCTGAGGTAAAAAACCTCTGCACCCACATAAAACTTATTAACATTAGTCTCAAGATCAAACTTGACACTGTGTCTGAACCTGTATTTCAGTACATTGGTCTCACGATTGGAGCTGTTCTGAAAATTGAGCTGCCCCTGACTGCGATCAAGTCCGACAGGCGGCGTAGGATCCCATTCGAGGAAAGTAGGATCAATAATCGTATAGCCCCCCAGCAATCGCAGCGGCAGCTTGCCTATACGCCCTTGCCCGGCGGCCGTTACTTCCAGTCCTCTGATATCCGTCCCGCCTATGTTGACTGACTGGAAAGCGCCTATGGTGTAATTAAACTCAATCATATCCTGATAGCGCATCAGGAAAGCTGCCAGATCGAGGAATCCTTCGAAGCCCCCCAGCCGGAATCCCTGCTTGATACCTGCCTCTGCAGACCAGCCAGTTTCAGATCCCAGGCTCGGGTTGGGGACCACAAAAAAGCCACCCGCATCGGTGTAGATAAATTTCTCTGCAACGGTTGGAAAGCGGTAGCCCTGACCCCAGGAAGCCCGCAGGAAAGTTGCTTTGGCCAATTCGTAGTTGAGTCCCAATCTGAAAACGGGTTTATCCTCGCGCTCTTCTGCAGCAGCAATAGGACCCGAAGGATTTTCGAAGCCCGGATTAATCAGCAAATTGCGCTCATACCGGAAACCCGCACTCACATTGAGCCGCTCAAAAAACTTTTTCTCCAGCTGGACGTAGGCAGCGAGATTGCGGGAGCTGAAGGTTGTGTCTCCGTAAAGTTCGGCATTGACCGAAGTAGCAAGACCAACGATACCCGCCGTCAGTGCGGCATCTGACATGACAAATCGCCGGTGAAACTGATACTCTCCATACCAGGAATAAGACTGGTTACTTTGGTTACGGTTATTCTTGTTGTCAA
The DNA here is from genome assembly GCA_964645715.1 of uncultured Saprospiraceae bacterium. Taxonomy (GTDB): domain Bacteria; phylum Bacteroidota; class Bacteroidia; order Chitinophagales; family Saprospiraceae; genus JAUMBM01. The sequence continues at coordinate 83,763 of CAZYAO010000005.1, read as the reverse complement.
CGCTGTACATCCTGCCCAGAAAGCGGTGGCGATTGCCCGAAGCATCGTAGTAGTTGACAAAAGGATCGATGTTGTAGCGCAGTCGGCTGCTGCGGGCCAGGGTTGTAGGATGACCGATGTAGGCGGCTGTATCGCTGATCCAATAAAAGTAGCTACCACTTTGACCCGAATTGACATTACCCGCCAGACCGTAGTTGAGGCGATCGCTGGCACGATAGCGAAGATTGAAATTGGCACGTCCGTATCGCTGGAAGTTGTCTTTGCGATAACTTTCTTCGTTGAGGTAAAAACCGCCCGCCACCAGGTCTAGCTTTCCGATCTTTCGCCGATGGCTGATACTGGCTCCTGCCGAATAGGGCGAAGCCTCCGAACCCGCGTCATCCCACCATTTCAACCGCTCGTCGGCAGGAGAAAGATACGAAGTAGCAAAGACGGCAGCTTTTGTTTCTGGTTCGTTGCGGGCGTAAGCCGTACGGACATTGATAATTCCGTTGAGCGCTGAAGAACCATACAGCGCCGAAGCAGCGCCTTTGAGCACCTCTACCTGCTCAATACTTTCGACCGGCACATCTCCCCAATTGGGGTAGCCGGCATCGGCCTGCAAAATGGGCACATCATCGACCAGCAGCAGGACACGGCTACCTGCCCCCTGGCTGTAACCAGAGCCCCCCCGTATATTGGCGGAGCCATCGATGATGGTCAGCCCGGGTACTTTTTGAAGGGCCTCATCAAGGCTCACTTTACCCGTATTCTCAATTAGATTAGGGCGCAACACCTCCAGCGAGACGGTAAGCTCGCCCAACGCCTTTTCGTATTTACCACTGGTCACGGTTGCTGTCTGCAGCAGCGTAGGCTCCTCAGCAAGCACCACATTGAGCTCGGTTACTTCCCCAGCCCTAATCATCACGGGCAGAGATTGTGGCTGAAAGCCCACATAGGAGACCGTAAGCAAGTGATTTCCCGCTGGCAGGTTCAGGCTATAGGCTCCCTCAAAATCAGTGATGGTACCCCACTCCCCTACCTGCACGGTAGCCGCCACCAGTGTTTCGCCCGAACCGCTGCTGACGAGCCCGCGAACACTGCCCTGTTGGCCCCAGGAAGCGCTCAGCGCAAAGACAGAAACGAGAAAAAGCAGGTATTTTTTTGAAAATGACATAGAATCTGTTTTGTTTTACAGCAAATAAATTTCCGCATACAACGTTCATGATGCGGAAGAAAATTTTAGATTGGGTTGAAATTTAGGTCGAAAGCTGCATATTTATGTCCAATCTAGGAAAATATTTTGATAATTATGTTGCCGACGTTTTTTCGTAGCAATATTTTGAGCATTTTTGTAGAACTTTATTTAAATCATCATATTATGCCAAAAACTTACGTGATCGTTTTATCGCTTGTATTCGTTGGCCTCTTGAGCGGGCTTCACGCACAGACTTGCCAGCCGGATTATACCCTGCCCGACAGCGTCGTTGTTGATCCGCTGCCGTACACAGCCGCCAATCCAACCCGTGGCATTCAGGATACTGCCTGTGCTAACAACTACTTTGAGACCGTTTTCCAGTTTCAGATTCCACCGACTTTCGCCTTCAATGGTCTGGAAGTGCCTGTAGTATCCGTTGACCTGGCAACCACGGGTGCTATTGCCAACCTGCCTCCGACTTTCAGCTATACCTGCAATCCGCCCAACTGCATTTTCCCGCGAGACTCTACGGGTTGTATCGTTCTCTACGGCACACCAAATGCATCAAATGTAGGTGTCCATGACTTAAAGATCAATGTAGTCATTCAGATAGGTATTCCTTTCCCGCTGCAATTACCCAATGCATCCCTGGCACCCGGCAACTACTTCCTGCACGTCAAAGCAGATTGTCTGCCTTCATCGACGACGGAAGGAGAAATGGCAGCCAATGCACTGCTGACTTCAGTTTCTCCCAACCCTATGCAGGACTATGGTTTCCTTAAGGTGACTGCTGTGCACGCGGGTCGCTATGAGCTCCATTTCTTCAATGCTATTGGGCAGCGCGTGGGTGGCCGACAGCTGGAATTGGTTGAAGGAATCAACGAAATCGTGCTGGAAACAGCGGATATGCCCAACGGTATCTACCAGTACATGATCACCAATGCCGCACAGACGGCGAGCGGAAAGCTGATTATCCAGCACTAGTAGGTGAGTAAACAAATCATACGAAGCTGTCCCGGGCTATTTTGGGGCGGGTACGCCGCCCCAAAGTAGCCCGGCCTTCACACGTTTTACGGCCACAGGCAGCTAAACGCTTTTGACAGCTCCCTCTCTCTCAAAAAAAGACAGACCTGAAAAGACGCATTCATTGTTCACTGGCGGCACGTGCTGTGCGGCCTAAAACTGCTTTATCATGCGCTTTTCTGTGTTGTCTGCCTGTGTGGGCAGCCTGCTGCTGACGGCTTCGGCATTTTCTCAGGCCGGTTGTCCTACCTGCACTACCCTTGTTCCACCGCTACCGCAGGACACCCTCTATCTCGATTCGGCTGCTGTGGGCATCGTTGGGACCCTCTACGAAAACAGCATCAGTTTCCGGCTCCCCAAGTCAACGACACCTGTCGCTGCCGTCGACTCAACTGTACTGCCGGGTCTGCCCATTAATGGTATTCGCATCCTGTCTTTTGCCGGACTGCCCCCGGGCCTGGAAGTCTTCCCCAGTCAGCGGGATTTTAATCCGCAGAACCAGACCGATGGATGCCTGCAGCTGTGCGGCACCCCTGTGCTCCCCGGCACTTACATTGTACAGGCACTCATCAGTGCACAAGTATTCATCTTCAATCAGACTACCTCCATTCGTTTTCCTGTGACCATCCTGCCCGCGACCATCGCCACAGAAGGCTTTACGGTCATCAACGACGCTGGTTGTGGTTCGCTGGTAAGCAGCTTTATCAATAACATACCTGCCAACAATCGGGCAGGATTCTCATATACCTGGGATTTTGGCAATGGCAACAGTTCACAGGACGAAACTCCGCAAGATCAGATTTTTGACAGCCCTGGCATCTATCCTGTTCATTACCAGGCAATCATTGACACTACAGGATATTTCCTGACACAAGTATTAATTACTGATCTGGCCTGCAACGACATCTTCAATGGTGCACCGGATGTGAAGCTTGACATATTTTCGCCCGAAGGACAGCGCATTTATCAGTCGCCCATTGCCACCAATGCCACGCTGCCGCTGGCTTTTGACATGAATATCCCGCTGGACTCGGGCACTTACCGCATTGAAGTTATAGATGATGACAGTTTCATCGAGCTGGGCGATGATCCCTGTGGCACCCTGCTCATCAGCCGAACCCAGACAGGTCTGGTAGAAAACGATCCTCTGCGCGCCCAGATTAACATTGTCCATCCGGTCGATACGGTCCGGTCGAGCAGTGTAGTTACCGTACATCCGATACCCGACAATCCTTCGGTTTCAGCTCTTCCTCCATTTTGTACCAATGAGGCGGTTCTGCTCACAGCTACCCCCTACACGCAGCGACTGCAGTGGTATAAAGACAGCCTGCCCATGACCGTAGGAGATATCGACTCGGTGTATATCAGTACACAAGGCCGTTATTCCGTCTCCTATACTAGTGAATACGGCTGCACCGCCCTCTCATCACCTTTGCAAATCAACCTGAACGCTCCCCCGCCCTCGGCTTCTCTCAGCCAGCAGGGCAATCTCCTGCGCTTATCAGCTGCCTATGTCCTACAACCCTCCTATCAGCTGCAATGGTGGCTAAACGGAATTCAGCTGGAGGGCGCCACCGAAGCACTCTTGTGCACAGAAACAGACGGTTGGTACGAATTACAAATCATAGATTCAGCCACTGGCTGTAGCCAGTGGGTTGGTATTGAAGCTAGTTATGATGAAGATGTCAGTTGTACCACCAAGACCGAAGACAGGTCAACCAACCTCAGCGATTTGTTGCTTTGGCCTAATCCCGGGCATGGGCAGCTCACACTGGAAGGATACAGACTTGTGGCGGGCGAACTAAGCTGCCGTGTAATGGATTTGCAAGGCAGACTGCTGTGGTCGGCCACCTGGCAGCAAACATCCGGCTCTTTTTCCATACCCCTTGACTGGTCGGCTCTTCCGCAAGGCCTGTTGCTGGTAAGGCTGGACGACGGGACGAGCTATCAGCTCAGCAAATATATGCGTCTGTAGGCAATCTTAAATTAACTGCAGCTGCAAAGGCAGCTGCAGTTAATTCAACTGTTACCGTGAAGAATCTGTACGCCTGAAGAAAAGCCCGCAGCTGGCTTCTGCCAGCTGCCCTGCATGCAGCACAATCAGGCCTTCAAGATTATTAAATGCATCAACATTACAGCTCATGGGTTCGATGGCAACAGATTGCCGGTCAGGCGGAATGAATAGCTGCATAAAGGGAAACTTACCCTCACCCGTCTCCTGCCAGTACTCAATGCAACCATTAGAACCCTCTAGCATGGTTACGGCCCGCGATGACGTATCGGCCAGCCAAAAGCAGTTGTCAATCATGGCATCGCCCAGTGCTTTACCTACGGCAAACTGCGGATAATCGTGCCGTTCTCCTGTAGGCAGCATACGGTCATCAACGCCAATGATCTGCAGTATGGGAAGTTGACAGGTATAATCATCGGCCCTCCCCCCGGGCGCGAAGTAGGGGTGCCAGCCCATGCCGACAGGTATGGGCTGCTCACCTGTATTGAGACAGGCAAGCGTCACTTGCAGTGATCCTTTGCGCAAAGTATACGTGACCCGAAAATCAGCCGGAAAAGGATAAGAAGCTATATCACCGCCGTAGTGCCACACGCACGTAACAGTCCCTTCTTCTGCAGTAAGTTGTATAGATTCTACCACAAAGGGCTTGTCAAGGCACATACCATGCAGCGCGTTGCCTGCCGCCATATCGTTGACAGGAAACTGATACTGTTGTCCATTCCACTCATACTGTCCGTCCCTGAGTCGGTTGGGAAAAGGGAACAATAACCTGCCTTTGCTCCAGCGATTGGCAAGTGCCTCGGCATCCGTCTGATCACCGTCGAGCAATTCAACACGATCGAGCACCAACTGGCGGAGGCAGGCTCCTACTGACGGCAATATTGACATTGACTGACTACCGTCGGCAGAAGAAACGTACAGCTGCGTAAGCGAGCCGAAAGATTCGTAGTGATATTGAAACATATTGCTGATATATCAAATGAACGTACCCATGAGAAAAAGCAGTTGGTAATCTCAACTGTACCTTTATATTTCTGTTTCACCCAATGCCAGAATCACAGCGAAAGCCTCACTGCTCACCGGCATAACCGATAACCTGGGGTTTTTCACCAATCCAAGATTCTGTAGTGCCGGTGTTGCCTTGATCAACGATAAGGGTACTGACTTGCGCAACGCCCGGAACGGCACCACTTCCACTACAGACCAATCGCCGCTGGTAGCCGTCGGATCCGGATATGCCTCAACAACTACTTCGGCTATGCCAACCACTGCCAGTCCTTCATTGCTGTGATAAAAAAAAGCGAGGTCCCCTATGGCCATAGCCCTGAGGTTGTTGCGCGCCTGATAGTTCCTGACACCATCCCAAACGGCCTTGCCGTCAGCCTGCAACTGCTCGTAGCTGAATACATACGGTTCTGACTTGATAAGCCAATAATTCATACGCCTTCCAGTAATTGTTGTTGAAAAAAGTGCCAGCTGACCACCCCCACGCAGACCGATATATTCAGCGAATGCTTGCTGCCTACCTGAGGAATCTCAATAGCCTCCTCCACCATTGCCATGACCTCCTCGCTGACACCGTTAACTTCATTGCCAAAAATCAGTGCCAGCGGCTGTTCTGCCTGCCGGGTAAACAGCTGGAGGGGTATGCTGCCAACTGCCTGCTCAACGGCCACGACCCTGTAGCCCTGTGCTTTGAGCTGACCAATGAGTTCGGCTGTAGAGACATGATATGACCAAGGGACAGATTCCGTTGCCCCCAGCGCCGTCTTGAGAATTTCGCGATGTGGTGGCTGGGCTGAGATCCCACACAGGTACAAATGCGCCAGCCCAAACGCATCGGCCGTGCGAAAAGCAGATCCTACGTTGAGGCCCGAACGCACATTGTCGAGCACCAGCGCCGTTGACAAGCGCGGCAGCTGCAGTGCCTGCTGCGGACTGAGGCGGTTCAGTTCATCGGTACTCAGTTTCCTCATCGATCAACTAATTTTATACCTTACCCGCAGGCAGGTTACCGAATGCATGCGGGTACGACAACTTTACTTGTGTTTGCCCCCCCTGCGCTCCTTGCAAGCTTTGACGAAAGCTACAAACAACGGATGAGGCTTCTCTACCGTACTTTTCAATTCAGGGTGAAACTGAACCCCGACAAACCAAGGGTGGTCAGGTATTTCTACGATCTCGACCAGGTTGTTTTGCGGATTTACGCCCGTCACACGCAAACCAGCCTTTTCGAGTTGCTCTCTGTACTCATTATTATACTCAAAACGGTGCCGATGGCGCTCACTGATAAGTTCACTCCCGTAAGCTTTCAGCGCTCGCGACTTCTTTACCAGCTGACAATCATAAGCGCCCAGTCGCATGGTTCCCCCTTTATTGGTCAACTGTTTTTGCTCGGCCATCATATCAATAACAGGGCTGGCTGTACCTGGGTCAACCTCCGTTGATGCCGCGTTGCCAAGCCCCAGTACATGCCGCGAATATTCTACCACGGCACATTGCATACCCAGACAAATACCAAAAAAAGGAATCTCCTTTTCGCGCACGTGTCTGATTGCCTTTATTTTTCCCTCAATACCCCGCTCTCCAAAGCCAGGTGCCACCAAAATACCATCCAGTCCCTGCAGCATTTCAGCTACTGCTGCAGGCGATACATCCAGCTGCTCGGAGTGGATAGGCTCCACAATCACCCTGCATTCGTTTTGCGCACCCGCATGGATGAAAGACTCATAAATAGACTTGTAAGCATCCGGAAGCTCATTGTACTTACCTACCAACCCTATCCGCACTTCGTGCTTAGGGTTTTTGTGTCTGTTGAGAAAATTTTTCCACGCCTTCAGGTCCGGCTCCCGCCGGTCCATCAGCCGCAATTTACTGATGACCGTGACGTCCAGTTTCTCGTCCAGCATCCGCATGGGCACGTCATAAATCGTCTCCACATCCAGGGCCTCGATGACAGCACCCACTTCCACATTGCAGAAGAGCGCCAGTTTGCGGCGCACATCCATGGGCAGTGAGTACTCAGTGCGACAAACGAGGATATCAGGTTGAATACCCGTCTGCAACAGTTCCTTGACGGAGTGCTGTGTAGGTTTGGTTTTCAACTCTTTAGCCGCCTTTAGGTAAGGAATAAGCGTGAGGTGGATTACCAGACAATTGTCGCGCCCCAGCTCCCAGCGCAACTGCCGCAGGCTTTCCAGATAAGGAAGGGATTCTATATCACCTACCGTCCCGCCCAATTCTGTGATGACAATATCATACGTACTGGTATTGCCGATGAGCTGAACCCGTCGCTTGATTTCGTCGGTGATGTGCGGGATTACCTGAACCGTCTTACCCAAAAAATCGCCGGCTCGCTCTTTATTGATGACTGTTTGGTAAATGCGACCCGTTGTCACATTATTGGCTTGCGAGGTAGGGATATTGAGGAAACGCTCATAGTGCCCCAGGTCGAGATCCGTCTCTGCCCCGTCGTCGGTTACGAAGCACTCGCCATGCTCGTATGGATTGAGTGTGCCCGGATCGACATTGATATACGGATCAAATTTCTGGATGGTTACGCGGAAGCCACGGGCTTGCAGCAACTTGGCAAGTGAGGCGGAGATGATGCCCTTTCCAAGGGAAGAGGTGACGCCACCCGTAACGAAGATATACTTGGCCATGCAATTCAGATCTGATTGTTACGGGATACAAAGGTAGCTTTTTTGCTGAAAGAACAGCAGCCTGCGAACGAATATCCGTCGAAACGACCAAAATCTTTTTGGCTCAGCAGTGTTCTTTGGTGAAAAACAGCTGGTTAGTCTATACCAGCCACCTACACGCTTTCGTGGTCAGCTCCGGGGTGGCAGAGAGCGCCCTGAGCAGGTGGAATTACTGTAACTTTATACCCTCGCTGAACTTCAGAACGATGCAAGGCCAGCCAGGGCAGGCAGTTACAGTCCCGCGGTTAATTCAACTGAGCTGAAATCTACAGGTACATACAAGGCACGTCACGACCACAGCAAAGCACTTTAGCGCATTACAGTCCCGCGGTTAATTCAACTGAGCTAAAATCTACAGGTACATACAATACCAGGGCGCCCGCTTCTTCTTCTATCTCCTGCAAGCTGACGCCGTCCATCGTGACAGCATCAGGCACAAAAGGCAATCCTCGCAGCAACAGGCGAAATACCGAGGCCCCCCCTGTATACGCTCCCTGCAACGTCTGCACAAGCCGGAGATGTCGTTTATCTGCTGTAAGTGTGAATGTATGCAAACGGAAATCCCCCTCCAAATAACCGTAGCCCTCGCCACTGTCACAATAGCACGCTCCTCCACCTTTTTCCCCAAAAAACACCTGTAAATCGGTCGTATCTGGCTCAAATGCAGCAGTATGCTGCATGACGGGCCCCATAGGAATCACTGCACCGGCGCGGGCAAAGAGCGGGATATACTCGTCATGCAGTCGCAAACGGTGGTGCTTACCACCTTCATAGTATTTGCCCGTGTGAAAATCATACCACTCCCCGACCGGAAGATAAATTCGCTGGGTCTGCTGTCCGGGCTGGAGGACGGGGCTCACCAGCAGCTCTTTGCCGAAGAAGAAAGTATTTTCATGGTTACCTGCCTGCGGATCGGCCGCTGCGCCGAAAGCCAGGCTCCTGATGACGGGCAGTCCCTCCTGCGCATGCTCGTAAAAAGCTGTGTAGAGGTAGGGAAGCAGGCGGTAACGAAGATTAATGGCCTCCCGCACGCGATCGGTATAGGGCTGGCCGAATGCCCAAGGCTCCTGATCAAGTCGGTGTTTTGTCTCTGCAGAAGCCACCGCAGCAGCATCCGCCTCTATGGCTCCACCTGCATTGTTGCCCATAGAATGTATGCGGAAAAGCGGGTGGAACGCCCCCAGCTGTACCCAGCGCGTAAACAGCTCCCCGGAAGGCACATCGACAAAACCGCCCACATCTGTGCCCACGAATGAAAATCCGGAGATACTCAGGCGCTGACATTGCAGATTGGCAATCCGCAAGTGCTCCCAACTCGCCACATTGTCCCCCGTCCAGATAGCTGCATACCGCTGTCCCCCACTGAATGTAGCCCTGCTGAGCAGGAATGGACGACGCTGCGGGTCAAGCTCCCGCATGCCCTCGTAGCTCGCACGAGCCATCAGCAAGCCATAGATATTGTGTGCTTCCCGGTGATTGCCGGGACGACCATCCAGATGGTGCATGACCTCATCGGGAAATGTCAGGGTGTCGACTTTAAACACTGCCGGTTCATTCATATCATTCCAAAACCCACTGATCCCGTCTTCGAGGTAAAGGCCGCGATACAGTCCTCCCCACCACATCCTAACTTCCGGCTTCGTAAAATCGGGCCACACACAGCGACTTGGCCACACAGGGCCCGTCATTACTTCCCCCGAACTACGTCGGCAGAAGGCGTCCAGTTCGCGCCCCTGCTCATACACAAAATAGCCCGGACTGGCGCTGATACCCGGATCGATCATAGAAACCAGGCGAAAGCCCTGCTCCCGGAGATCTGCCGCCAGTGTCGCCGGATCCGGAAAACTCTCCCCGTTCCAGGTAAAACACTGGTAAGCATGCATGTAATCAATATCGAGGTAGATAGCGTCGCAAGGTATCTGCAGAGACCTAAAAGTAGCTGCCAGTTCGCGCACCCAGCCTTCTGTACGGTAGCTCCAGCGGCACTGATGAAAACCCAGCGCCCACAGTGGCGGTAACGCAGCCGTTCCCGTCAGTCGGTGATATGCCTGCGCCACCTCATCGAGCGAAGGACCGTACATGAAAAAAAAGTCCATTTCGCCCCCTTCAGCCCACATACTGCTGACACCATCCCGCCGGCTGTCAAAATCGAAATGCGTACGCCAGGTATTGTGCAGGAAGATACCATAAGCCCGTTCTGCCCGTAACCCGTAATAGAACGGCACCGAACGGTAAAGCGGATCCGTGTCGGCACCAAATCCAAAAGCATCTGTGTTCCAAAGCTGCAAGTAGCGATGGCGCAGATTGAGTGCGCAGGATTTGTCCCCCAGCCCCAGGTACTGCTCATCCGGCATCGCCTGCCAGCTCATACGAAGGTGTTCCAGTCCGTGCCGGATGGTCTCCCTGGCATAAAAGGGGGCTGCATCGGAAAGTATAACCAGCCCGGTAGCAGCATCCGTAATTTCAATGCGCAGCTGTTCCTTGCTGATACGGCAAATCAACTTCCCGGTGTCCAGATAGTGATGATTAGCGTCCTCCCGATGAGTGAGCAAATCCTTCCGGGCACTTGGTAGACTGGCCAGCGCATAGGAAGCAGCCGGCCGGAAACTCCGAACCGCATACCGGAAGCGCAGCATCTTTTCTCCAAGCACGTCCACCCGTAAAAAAACATCCTCTGCTGTTGCAAAAATTAGGCTACCCGGCAGATGACTGTCGACAGCCGTGCATATACCCGGCACCAAAGGTGTAAATACATCGTGGTAGCGAGACGTAGGCTCTGTATCGGCAACGGGGATAACCCCTACTCCTGCTTCATAGGGAGCCGAGGGGCGCTTTTGACGATTTTTCATGCTGCGCATTGTTTTTGTCCTGTTGTAAAAAACGTCCCAAAGATAAGCTTATAAGCCCGTAGATATTGAACACCTCGGCCGGGAGTTTGGCAGGTGGTAAAAAATGACCTCTGGCGATTGAAGATAAAGATGAATTTATCTCAAATCTAATCATAAAATAGCAAGAAATTTATAAATGAGGAAATATTTTTTACGAATTAAACATATATTTTTTTGATAAAAAATTATTACATTTTTTTTAAAACATTTTATCTTTGTATTAAATCACTACTTGCTCCATGAAAAAGCAGGCCATCAACCGTCAATACAATTTTCCAGACGCTGATTTGTACCAAATATGCATGGAGGCTATTCGCTATGCAAAGCGGGATCTCGAATATTTCCTGGCTTATGGCTATGCCATCGATAAGCTATCGGCCTTTAGTAACCTGTGCGAACAATTCAACCAGCTGCCGAATGATGATGAACTGGTAGGTGATCAGATGGTCACCACAGAGCGGAAAAATGAAGCATCCGAGCGACTCAAAGGCGCTATCCGGAGCCTCATGACCCGGGTAGCCATCAAGTATAACAACCGCTCTGGCCGATATCGCAAGTTCGGAACCGCCAAAATGGGTGATATGACTGATGCCCAGCTCCTCTTTTGTGGCCGACGCGTTGCGAGAGTTGCCCGCCAGCAACTTGCCTTGCTGGCAGATGTAGGCATCAATGAAAATATCATTGCCAAAGTAGCGGAAGCAGCACGGGATTTTGAAAATGCGCTTAACATTCAGCAGGACAAGGTCGCCGACAGGGATATCGGCGTTGAAAGAAGAACAGAGCTCGGCAACAAATTGTACGCCGAACTGGTTACGCTCTGCAATATTGGCAAAGACATCTGGGCGGAGAAAGACTATGTGCGCTATGAAAATTATGTCCTCTATGAAAGCAACAACGATCAAAAAATAGCCCGTAAACTCAGGGAAAGCACGCAAAATGCAACTACGGCCGACTAGCCTGCTCCCGATGATGTATCTTTGACCGCAACAGCCACAACGGTAATGCTTCATGCCAGAACCTGGCAGTTGATCTTTGACCGCAGCGGCAAGCAAATTCACGTATGCATTCTGTACCTCCTTCTCTTTCGTCTATTCGATACCTGCTTTCAACAGCATTTATGCTATGCATATCCTTAGCCATGCTGGCCGTTGATGCGACATCCTCCTCTGCAGCCGTGCAGTCTGTAAGCCCCGATCACCAGGCATGGAACACATTGCTGCAGCGCTATGTCAACCAACAGGGGCGGGTCAACTATACAGACTGGCGCAACAACCCGCAGCCACTCAACGCTTACCTCCAATCATTGGCCAACACCCCGCCTGGCCCCGGCTGGTCCCGAGAAAGCAGCATGGCCTACTGGATTAATGCCTACAATGCTTTCACCGTAAAACTAATACTTGACAACCCCGCCAAAAGTATCCGCGATCTCCACAATGGCAATCCCTGGGACATACAATGGATACGCCTCGGCAACAAGAACTATTCGCTCAACCAAATTGAACACGATATACTGCGCGCGCAGTACAAAGATGCGCGGATACACTTTGCACTCAATTGTGCCGCAATTTCATGCCCCCCCCTGTGCAGGGAAGCATTTACAGCCGGTAACCTCAACAGCCTGCTTGAACGGCAGACACGCCTGTTTGTCCGCAGCAGTACAGTAGTGAATCACAACACCCGAAAAATAAGCATATCCGCCATCTTTGACTGGTATGCGGCAGATTTTGGTGAGCTGACCGAGTTCCTGAACCGCTACCTCGAAAAAGCTGTTGACGATCGCTATACAATTGTGTTTGACAGTTACAACTGGGCGCTCAACAGTCAGTAATTACCGACTACCTACGCCCGGATTTCAGTACCTGACGGCAGCATACGTGCTCCTGCTTCGTCCAACAATTTGCAGATACAGCCAACCGCTTCATGGATTTTTACGAAAAAAAATACACCACATGTCTGTATTACCCTCCGGCCTGCCAGCCGATTTCGTGCAGCAAATGAAAGACCTGCTGGGGGCAGAGGCGCAGGACTTTTTTGACTCACTGGACAGCCCCCCTGCCGTCAGCGTAAGTCATCACGTCACAAAAATCAAAAATTGGCAGGAAAATATTGAAGTAGTAAAATGGAATAAAAAAGGAGTATACCTTCCGGAACGTCCCGTTTTTACTTTAGATCCGTCCTTTCATGCGGGTGCCTACTATGTACAGGAAGCCAGCAGCATGATTATCAGCTACGTGTACCAACAACTCAATCCCGACAATCGCCCCCTGAGGATCCTCGATTTGTGTGCTGCTCCCGGAGGCAAGAGTGTCTTGCTGGCCAATGAGATGCGTGAGGGTAGCCTGCTGGTATGTAATGAAGTCATCCGAAGCCGATATTCTGTGCTCCGCTACAATATGGACAAATGGGGACTCGGGGGTGTAGTAACTACTTCACAGGACAGTGAAGACTTTGGTGCCTTTAGCGGTTGGTTTGACTTTGTACTCGTCGACGCCCCCTGCTCGGGAGAAGGCATGTTCAGGAAAGACCCGGAGGCTGTTGCCGAATGGTCAACCCGGCATGTTGCGCATTGTGCAGCCCGGCAGCAGCGGATCCTGGCAGCAGCGGCAAGCTTAGTAAAACCCGGTGGTCATTTGGTATACAGCACCTGTACCTACAACACACAGGAAAATGACGACAACGCCCGCTGGCTGCTGGCACAAGGCGGTTGGGAACTCCGACCGCTGGCGTTCGACCCCGATTGGCATATAGCAGATCGGAACCCCGGTTATCAGTTATACCCGCAGCGCGTGCAGGGAGAGGGGCTGTACGTATGCGCTTTCACCAAAACCCATGAAACTAACGGAGAGATCGGTAAAATGGCAGGCACTTCGGGCAAACTCAGCCTTCCGCCCAAAAAACTGCAGGGAGTGACTGACCGGTGGCTCCAACACCCGGATCAGCAACTCATTCGGATTGATCCTGCAGGGCGTTGGCGGTGTCTGCCGACAGGACTTATAGCAGACATTGAAGCACTGGCGAGCCGGCTGTCACGTATTGAGGTAGGACTTGTTTTGGGCGAGGTGAAGGGCGATGAGCTCATCCCCTCCCCTGAATTGGCATTGCACACAGCGCTCCGAACAGATCTTCCTGCCGTTGCACTTACCACCACCGAAGCCATTGCCTATCTGCGCAAGGAAAATGTACCCCTGCCCACTACAGCCAGAGGCTGGATGCTGGTGCGGCATGAGGAACTTGCATTAGGCTGGATCAAAGGGCTGGGCAACCGCTACAACAACTACTACCCTACCGAGTGGCGGATACGCATGAAAGCGTGATGTAAACAGAACGAGATACTGAACCAATGTCTACTTCGATTTACAATAAATCGAAGTAGAAGCAAATGAGCTCTTTGACAGCTACTGCCGGCAAAGAGCTCATTTGACATAATACCTTCAACTGACCAACTAAGCCAGATTAGATAAATCCCTGACCAGAATTTTTCCCCTGTTGAAATAAATCTGATCGTTTTTCTTCAGCTCGTTTAGTACCAGCGTTACCGTCTGTCGGCTTGTACAGGTGATGTTGGCAATATCCTGGTGTGTGAGGCTGTGCTTCAGCAACATCTCGAAACCAACCTTACGGCCATGCTCACTAACCGACTCCTTGATGAAGTCAACAATCCGGGTACGGGCATCCTTGAAAATAAGGCTCTCCAGTTTGTGCTCAGCCGACATCAGCCGCTGACCAAAAGCCATCATCACCCGGTTGTGAAGATCAAAATTCAGGCGCATCAGCTTACGGAAATCATCGACCTTGACCACCAGCAAATGAACGTCTTCCCTGAGTGCCTGCGCAAACTCCGTGCGCTCCTGCTCCCCTGCCAATCCCAGTTCTCCAAACATTGCCAGGGGATGAATCAAATGTTTGATGACCTCCTTACCCTCACTGTTGTGGGTACCAATTTTTATAGCCCCCTTTGCGAGGAAAAAAATATGGTCAGATGCATCACCGGGCAAATAGATAAAATGATATCGTTGCTTAATCCTGTACTCAGCCATTTGCGCCAATTGGCTGCGTTCCTGCGGACTGAGTACCGAGAAAAGTGGAAACTGATCGATAAACGCCGTCTTGATGTCCATAGCAATGAATTTTCCTTTGGAGTAATTCCAAGTGCTGTAATTACAGCCTTCATTTGTATAGACACTGATTGTTTGCCAATCCCCCATGCACGCGGCATATTTTTTTTTCTTTTCTTCAAAAAAACTTATTTAAATACCCGCAACACAATTAAACAAAATTATTTTCTGTTTTTTGTTTTTTTTAAATTCGATTTAAAATAAAAAACTGCCAGACTACAGAAGTCACCTCCAAAACGCGGAGGCAGCAGGTTACTGCAACCCCCTGGATGCGAGATTCTGTTTGTAAATACTGATATTCCGGGCATGCCCGTCGATAGTAGCTGCAAAATTATGCAGCCCCGTTTCGTCCCCTCTTGCGCAGAAGAACATATACTCATGTTGCTCGGCATTCAGGACTGCATCGATGCTGGCGATAGAAGCGATAGAAATAGGGCCAGGCGGCAGCCCTTTATACTTGTAAGTATTGTAGGGAGAATCAAAATGGATATGATAATACAGCACCCGCTTGGCATCAAAATCGCGGGTAGCAAACACAGCGGTCGGATCTGCCTGCAACGGCCAGCCATCTTTGAGACGATTGAGATATACCCCTGCGATACGCGTTTTCTCGCTGTTGGCCTGCGTTTCTTTTTCCACGATAGAAGCCAGCGTATAGACCTCATTTTCGGACAACCCAAGTGCGCGGGCTTTCTCCTTGCGCCCGTTCTGTTCCCAAAAGCGGTTTCGCTCACGCAGCATGCGTAGTAAAAAGTCTTTTGGCTTGGTATTCCAGAAAAATTCGTAAGTATTGGGGATAAAGACGGCCATCAGATTTTGCTGATCATAGCCAATAGAGTCTAGCAGGTCGGGATCAGACATGACTGCCACCAGTGCCAGCGAGTCGGGTTGAATAAAGCGGGCTGCTTTGGCCGCTACATTAAACCATTCGCGCTCATTGTTGAGCACCAGCTGCACGGGCGACTGATTACCACTGCGCAGATGCCGGATAAGTTGAACAGCAGACCATCCGGGCTGGATTTCGTAGCGACCGCCATAGATCTTGTACTGATCGTATTTCATCCGACGGGCGAAGAAGTCGAACACATCAGGATGCTGCAAATTCAACTGAGACCGCAGTGAGTCGACCAACTGTGTATATTGCAGACCATCCGGCAGATAAAGATAAACCGGAGCCTCTGTCGTTTTGGGGACGACGGCCGCACGCCAGTAGGAAAAATAGAACCAGGCTACTACAGCAACCCCTGCTGCCATGACGGCCATTGCAAGACCTACAATCTTTTTTGACATGATCATACGTTAAAATACAAGTCTACCTTTACGCTCAGTCCGGAAAAAACATTTTCACCAGCCAAACAACGACCGACAGTTCGTCCCTCCTGCTTAGTACTGTTCTTCATCATTGGGAAAATCCTTGATTTTGACATCGTGAATATAGCGGGCTGTCGCGTCATGGATAAGATCGAAAAGATTCAGGTATCTGCGCAGGAAGCGTGGCTGAAAGTCCTTGGTGATACCCAGCATATCGTGTAATACCAATACTTGTCCGTCGGCATGCTTTCCGCCACCGATGCCAATGGTTGGGATAGCAAGCTGCTCGCTTACCTCCCGGGTAAGCCCTGCCGGAATTTTTTCCAGTACCAAAGAAAAACAACCCAGTTCCTGCAGCAAAGCTGCATCACTTTTCAGCTTAGCAGCCTCTGCCTCCTGACGTGCGCGCACACTGTAAGTACCAAACTTATAGATTGACTGCGGCGTGAGCCCCAAGTGTCCCATGACCGGCACACCAGCCGAAAGTATACGGCGAATGCTATCGGCAATTTCAGCCCCTCCCTCAAGCTTGACTGCGTGAGCACCTGATTCTTTCATAATGCGGATTGTGCTCTGCAGCGCAAGCTTGGAGTCCCCCTGATAAGAGCCAAAGGGCAAATCCACCACTACCAGCGCCCGCTTTACAGCCCTCACCACCGACGAAGCGTGGTAAATCATCTGATCGAGCGTGATTGGCAGGGTGGTCTCGTGTCCGGCCATAACATTAGAGGCGGAGTCCCCCACCAAAATGACATCGATACCTGCTTCATCCACAATGCGGGCCATAGAGTAATCGTAGCTTGTGAGCATAGCGATTTTTTCCCCTTTGGTTTTCATAGCCTGCAGGGTATGCGTAGTAACCCGCTTGATTTCTTTGTGTACAGACATGTGATGTAGCTTAACGGCTCAGCAATGAATTATCAGGCCGCAAGATATAGCGAATGCACGAAATAAACGTGGCCGACGCCGGAAATATTGAACACGAAGAGCATTGACTTGGTCGGCCTCGTGTCAGTAATGCCGGTTGGAATTATCCGCATTACTCATTACCTTTGCGGCGCAATGATGCAACAAACGATTAGTTTCGATATGCGCATAGTTTTTCTCAGTCTGCTGTTTGCAGGGCTTATGAGCAGTTGTTCGACAGACATCACGCTCGAGGGGGAGTGGCAGGACATTCCGGTGATATACGGATTCCTCTCCACGCAGGATACAGCACATTACATTCGTGTCGAGAAGGTATTCCTCGAGCCTGGCGGCAATGCGGAGGAGATAGCCCGCATCCCTGATTCGCTCTACTACGGACCCGAAGAAGCGACAGTTGTGCTGCAAAAAGTGAGCAATGGTCAGCGCTTTGTGCTGCAGCGCGTCGATGGCGAGGCAGAAGGATACCCGAGGCGGGAAGGCGTATTTGCACAGTCGCCCAACGTCCTCTACAAGATCAAAGCGAGCCAGGCGGCTTTGCTGGGTGGTCAGCGGGTGCGTATCCTGGTTGAAAGGCCCGGAGAAGAAACGGCCATCGCTGAGACAATCATTGTATCCCCCTTGTCGATCACACAGCCCCGCGAGGCTACATCGCTGCAGTTGATCCCCTACAACATCGACAATGTGATCGTATGGGACTCTCCTGCCCAGGCGCAGATTTTTGATGTCCGGGCAACCATTCGCTACCGCGAATCCCTGCCGGGTAGTACAACGCAATTTGTCAATAAAAGCATCGAGTGGGTATTTGACGACAATGTGACCCGGGACAACCCCAGCAGCTTTCAGGATGTCAAATTTACCAATGTAAGTTTCTACCTCACGCTGGCCAACGCCATCACCCCCAATCCGCAGGTCATTCGCCGTCTCGATGGTATTGACTTTTTTGTTACCGGTGGCGGTGAAGAGCTAGCCGACTACTTACTGTTGGCCAACGCCAACACGGGCATTACCAGTGCAGAACAACCTCCAGTATACAGCAATGTCACCAATGGCCTCGGCCTTGTGAGCTCTCGTTACCAGGTGAAATTATCCGGCATTTCGATTAACTCAACTTCACGGGACTCGCTGCGCAATGGTATCTATACCAAGCTATTGAATTTTGTCCCTTAGATTTCAAGCACAGCACTGATTAGTTGCTTCGTATACGCATGCGCGGGGCGGTCCAGTACATCTGCAGGGCTGCCCCGCTCTACTATTTTCCCCTGCTGCATCACCAGGAGTTCATCACTGATAAACCTAATAACCGACAGGTCGTGAGAAATGAACAGCATGGAAAACTGTTGCTGTTGCTGCAATTCCTTCAGCAAGTTGAGTACCTGTGCCTGAACGGAGACATCCAGCGCTGATACTGCCTCATCGCAGATAAGCATGGCCGGCCGACATATCAGCGCCCGGGCGATACCCAACCGCTGCCGCTGCCCGCCAGAAAACGCGCCGGGGTAGCGATTTACCACATCCGGCTCGAGTTGCACCTGTCGCAGCATCTGCCTTACGGTCTCTTCTCTTTCTTCTTTTTGCAGGTGGGGAAAATGCTGCCGCAGCGGCTCCTGCAGCATCTCCGCCACTGTAAGCGCCGGGTTCAGGGAGGCATAAGGATCCTGAAAAACCATTTGCACCTGCCGCCGACAGGCTCGAAGTGCAGCTGCGCCCATACCATACATATCCTGTCCCGACAACAGTACCTGTCCGCGCGAAGGCCGGCTTAGGCCGGCCAGTGCACGTGCCAGACTTGATTTTCCACTCCCCGACTCCCCCACCAGGCCAATCGACTTACCTTTTTCCACCACAAAACTAACCCCTTCCACGGCCGTCACTGCTTCTTTTTTTACCAATCCCCACCACGAGCGACGGCTGCTGTAAGCAACCGACAGGTTGCGAATATCCATTAACGGCCCCGAAGCGCCCTCAGGCAGGTCCTCTTTCACAGGCCTTGAGACAGCAACAGCCGGATTACGGCCCGATAGTATCTCTGATACCCCCTCTGGCGCCTGCGCTGCAATGTCCGGATTGTGATTTGCACTTTCACCGAGAAAATCGGCCAGCGTGGGTAGCCTGTCGAGCGAACGACGCAGGGGAGGCCGGCAGGCGATGAGGCCGCGCGTATAAGGATGCCGGGCGCCACCACTGACCAATGACCGATCCCCTGATTCCACTATTTTTCCGGCGCGGACAACACAAATGCGATCAGCCAACTGCCCGATGACTCCCAGGTCATGGCTGATGAGCAAAATAGCCGTATGCGTCTCCTGCTGAAGCTGCTGCATGAGTTCGAGTACTGCCGCCTGCACTGTAACATCCAGCGCAGTAGTCGACTCATCAGAAATCAACAGCTGTGGCTGCAGGCACATCGCCATAGCTATCATCACCCGCTGCCGCTGTCCTCCGGACAACTGGTGCGGATAACTATTATACACTCTGTGCAAATCCCGAAGCTTCACCTTTTCCAGCCATTCATACGTATATGCACTCGCCTCTGCAGCACGCAGCCCCAAATGCTGCCTGACTGATTCTTCAATCTGGTAGCCACAAGTGAATACGGGGTTCAGGGAGGTCATCGGCTCCTGAAAAATCATTCCTATCTGTCTGCCACGAACAGCCCGGTAACTGTCCCTGGTAGCCAAAAGATTGGTACGGCTGCCGTCTGTAGCGTTGTGCCACCAGACGTTGCCCTGCCACAACTGCGCACCGGCAGGCAACAAGCCCATTACGGTGAGGGCTGTCATGGACTTGCCCGAGCCCGACTCCCCTACCAGTCCCATTATTTCGCCCGCACGAACAGACAGACTAAGGCCTTCCAGTACGGGCCTAACGGTATCGGCACGACCGAAGCCCAGGTGAATATTGTCCAGTTCCAGTAGTACAGATTCTGTCATGATCAGATATTACGGCTACGCTGACAAGCGCAGTGATGCAAATGTAAGGCAGTAGCGGCAAAAAACAATCACCGGGCTAACATGGACAATTATTTGCCAAAAATTGTTTGTCGATAACGACATTACTAAAATAATCGTTGGATACCTTTTGGCGGTTTTTATAGGATTTCTTATGTTTGCAATGATTAGCGACTAAGCACATGTTTCCATCACTAAATTTAACTTTCATGAAGTTTTTTACATCTGCAATTGCTTTCTTACTGGCCACCTTTGTGCTCTCTGCACAAGTTGTGCTGGTTAACTCTCCCAGCAACCTTGCCGGCACTTACAATTTCTCTGCTGCAGGTTTTGGCCGGGTGTTGACCGACAGTGTCTGGACGGGAGATGTGGTGTTTGTAAACGACGGCACTGCAACGCCGACCAGAGGTTGTCAGGCACTCACCAACGGTTCAGAAGTTGCCGGTAAAATTGCGCTCATTGACCGCGGTACGTGCGAGTTTGGTCTGAAGTGTCTCAATGCGCAGAACGCAGGTGCGATAGCTGTGATTGTATTGAACAATGCCGCTGGTGCAGGCACCATTGTTATGGGTCCCGGTGTCAATGGTGGCAACGTTACTATCCCTTGCGTAATGCTTTCATTGGAAGACGGCCAGCTGATTCGCAATGCCCTGCTGACGGGCAATGTCAATGTAACCATTGGTAACGTGCGCTTCCCCAACAATGTGCGCAGTAATGCAAGAGCTGGCATCGCACACGCGCCTAAGGGAGCTATCCCGGGGCACCAGATCGACGCAGCAGGCGTATTCTCGGTAATTCCGGGTGCACGCGTAGAAAATGTAGGTCTAAACAGCGCAAGCAATGTAACGGTAGCAGCTACCATCAGCCACAGCCAGGCAGGCCAGGTTTACAGCCAGTCTGCTTCCGTTGCAGCAGTTGATTCCGATTCTTCCAGTCTGGTAGTACTTCCGGAGTTCGATCCGTTTGCTTCTGGTGAGGGTACTTACACCATTAACTACACGATTTCTACAGACAGTACGGATGCGCAGCCTGCGGACAACAGCTTTTCATCAGAATTCGCTGTTACGGAAGATGCCTATTGCAACGGTGGCTGGGACAGTGCAGCCCGCCGGGCAACCATCACCAATGCTTACACTATTTCTGGTGGTGGTAACATTGAGTTCCTCACGCCTATTTATGTTAATAAGGGTGCAGGTTTCAAGATGGACAGCGTCGTATTCTATGTATCACGCGCCGCCGGTTCTCCAATGAGTGAAATCACGGTCAATGCTTTCCTCTACTCATGGAACGACCTTGATGGTGATCAGGCGATCGAGAATGCGGAGCTTGACGTTGTGGCGCTCGTGGACGAAGCTCCTTATGAGACGCCTGATGCGGCTGCTTCATGGGTACGTGCCCCGCTACTTGACATCAACGATTTCGAAGAAGGCCACATCCTTCCTGGCGATGATCTGGTGTATTTCCTCGGCATTCGCTACGAAGGTGACCAGCTTGTATACATTGGTTTTGACGAAAATCAGGACTTTACACAGTACCTCGATATCCTCGGTGCAAATACGACAGACCTGGATCTTCCTTACATCGGAACCAACACTTTCCAGTCAAGCGGTCTGCCAAGTATCGAAGATGGCTTCCTGTTTACAGGCTTCCGTGGAGCAGTAGCAACGGGTCTTATCTGGTCTCCGATTGCCAGCAGCACGCCGGATATCCTCACAGAAGATCAGCTCGCGATGAATGTATTCCCCAACCCGGTATCTAATGTGCTGACAGCCAGCCTGACGCTGGATGCGCCTGCACAGAAGGTTTCTTATCGCATCACCGATATGAATGGCCGTACGCTGCAGCAACTGCGTAAGCAGCAGATTCAGGAAGACCGCGTTGATTTCAATGTGGCTACGCTGCCTGTTGGTCAGTACTACCTGGTAGTAAGCACTGAGAATGGTTTTGCACGCCGCGCCTTTACGGTTCAGCGCTAAGCATACTTCCTCTGACTTATTGTATTGAGCAGTCAAAGCGGGCTGAGCAGGTTCTCCTGTCAGCCCGTTTTGATTTTGTTGCCAGCGGATTAGCGATACGGACCAGACATACAAGCTATCATCTGCCAAATGCTTTCTTTCTTCGTTTGCAGGAGGCATTTCATCCAAAAAAAGAATCTGACTTGTAGCAGGCCGCTATCTTTGTCAAGCAATATGAGGGGTGTATGAATGCATTAATCAATACACAGGGCTGGAATAAGGTGATGCACTGGCTGACCAGGCGTCTTACCTATCACAGCTTGTTTTGGCTCCTGATACTGATTCTGCTGATGCAACTGGAGGAACAAAAGTTAGGCTTTTGGTTCAGCCTGTCCAATGAGCTTATCAATGTGCTGTTTGATATTCTCATTGTATACTTCAATATTCTCTACCTGATCCCCAATTATCTGGCTAAAGGAAAGTATGCGCACTACCTAACGCTGCTGCTAGCAACCACCTTTATCGCGACGCCTCTTCGGATTATCATTTTTTACGCCAAATTTGCTGCCTATCCAGCTTTGCAGCAGGAACTACTCACCAACCTAAACCTGTATTTTTTGATTACTTTTTTCATCGCCAATGCATCAACTGTGGTCAAAATTATCAGTGACTGGTTTCGACAGCAGCGACAAACCCAGGAGCTGCGCACACAGACAATGCAATCGGAGCTCAATTTTTTGAAAAGCCAGATTAATCCGCACTTTTTATTCAACACACTCAATAACCTTTATGCACTCACCCTGCGCAAATCAGATAAAGCACCGGATATTGTCATCAAGCTGGCCGAGATGATGCGGTACATGCTCTATGAATGCAACGAGAAGAAGGTTCCGCTTAGTAAGGAGATCAACTACCTGCGCAACTATCTGGACCTGGAACAATTGCGGCAGCACGAGGGCATCGATATTCGTTTTACTGTCAACGGCCATATCCAGGAACAACAAATTGCACCGCTGCTGATCATTCCATTTTTGGAAAACGCCTTTAAACACGGAATCAATCATCAGTTGACGGAGGGGTTCATCCATGTGACAGTGGATATTGCCGACCATAAGCTCGCTTTCCATATTGAAAACAGTAAAGGCGGACCGATTATTCGACCTGATGGTCGCCGCAGCGGTGGTATTGGGCTGGTCAACGTCAGGAGAAGATTAGATCTGCTTTACCCCGGGCACTATCACTTAACCATTGATGATCATCCGCATACTTACTCAGTTCATCTGAATATTGACCTTATTTGAGCCCGGTTTCGTTGGTTATAACCCAATGAATGCACACAATCAACCCATGCAAAAAAGTGCTTCAATTATTAAATAAATCTGTCATGATTAATGTAATTATCGTAGATGACGAGCCCCTCGCACTGGACGTACTGGAAACCTTCATCGCAAAAATGCCGTCTCTTCACCTTGTAAAAAGATGTAACAACGCCTTTGAAGCCAATGCCGTACTTCAGACGGAAACCATTGATTTGATTTTTTTGGACATCCAGATGCCCCAGATGAGCGGAATCGAATTCCTGCGATCCCTGAGCAATCCTCCTAAGATTATCTTTACCACAGCATTTTCCAACTATGCCGTAGAGGGTTTTGAGCTAAATGCAGTAGACTATCTGCTAAAGCCAATCTCTCTGGACAGATTTATGAAGGCGGTCAATCGGGCGATTGAACAGATTCAGCCCAAAAAAAGAGAGGAACAAGTCACGGAAACCAGTCAGGCCGAGTCAGAGCACGATTATATTTTCGTAAAAGCGGATAAGAAGCTTGTGAAGGTGAATTTTTCAGAAATCATTTATATCGAAGGGCTTAAGGATTATGTCATCATCCGACTCGACAACGCCAGGGTCATCACCCTGCAGACCATGAAAAGTCTGGAGGACAAGCTCCCGCTCGATAAATTTCGTCGTATACATCGATCCTATATCGTCAACATTGACAAAATAGAGGCCATTGTTGGCAACATGATTGAGGTCAATGAAAAAGGGCAGCTCAAACACCTGCCCATGGGTAAGAATTATCGCGACGAGTTATTGGACCTCATCAATCAGAACCGCCTGTGATAAGATTAGCACTCTTTTACAGTGCTGTTTTTCGTCTCCAGGACTCTACCAGCAGCACCACCTTGTCGTAATTTTCTATGCCCTCGCCTATCCCCTGAAGCCGCAAATAAGCGTCGTAAGCACTGTGCCTCAATTCGGGCATAATTCGTCTAAAAGCGAGTAAATTGGCATTGATGGCATCGTTGTCAGCTAGTATACCCGGGGGCAGTGTTGCCCGAAATACCTGATAAGCATCGGGCTTAGCCTGTTTATATTGCAAGGCCAACGTGCGCCAATAGACCAACCTGCCTGCATATTGAATCCATGGATGACCGGACTCCATGCAGGCCAGATACGCCCAAAAATTACATTCGCCTTCGTCTCCGAATCCATAACCATGTGCCAGTTCGTGAGCGATGACCTCCGGCTGCAACAAGTGACTCAGACCTGCATCGTAATGCCCTTCTCCGCTAAAAGGAAAAAAAACACCCATGGTACTAAATCTGAGCAATATGCCGGGAGGATGTAATTTTTTTGCTCTGACGCTCCCCTGCACAGGGTAATGCAGGCGAGAGAGAACCTTTTCCAGACCTGCAATCAGCAGTTCTTCGGTAGCGACTGGCATCGAAGCGGCCGAAAGCGGGATGCTGTCACCTATATCAAATGGCAGCTGTACCCGTAACTGAACGATCGCCTCCGTTTCCCTGCCAAGTGCCATTTCGAGTGAATCGAGTGAAAAATCTATCTCTTCAATGGCGAGTTGATCTGTCACAGAAACCCGGCCGTAGTTGAACCCCCAGCTCCAAAGGAAGCCCGCCACCAAAAAACTCAGGCTGCCAATCCCCAAAAACAACATGGCCCGAAGCTTGCCCTGCCAATATTGCTCCGAGCGCCAGGAGCGCCAACCTGCATAGACCAGCAAAACTAAGAATAGCGGAACCACCACATACACCAAGGCAAAAGGGACGAGTCGGCTCAGGTCTGCTACCATAACCCGAACAAACGGATATATCCATCGGCTATAATAAGTCTCTATCCACAAGGCAGGCATCCACATACGTATAAGTACAGAAATCACTGCTACCAATACCCATACAGATACCAGCCAATGTTTTGTAAAAATTCCCACAACCCTGTTCAGCATACAATCTTTCTACTTTATATTTGAAACTGTTTTAGTGGACAAAATGTTATTGGAGAGAAATAATTTCGGATAACACAAAAATAACAACGTAGTATGGCTTTGGAACTAACCGACAAGAATTTCAAAGAAATGGCGGTCGATATCAATGGTGTAGCTGTCATTGATTTCTGGGCAGAGTGGTGTGGCCCTTGCCGCATGATCGGTCCGATCATCGAGGAGCTTCACCATGAGTATGCAGGTAAGGTAGTCGTAGGCAAAGTAGATGTCGACTCCAATCCGGAAGTGTCTATGAAATACGGTATCCGCAACATCCCGACTGTACTGTTTCTCAAGGACGGCAAGATAGTTGACAAGCAGGTAGGCGTAACCACGAAGCAAAATTTTATCAATAAAATTGAAGCTTTGCTCTAACACATAAATTTGGTGTTCACATACTTTTTTGATTTTTTTGAAAATCAAAAAAGAGATTGTATCGAAAACTCTCTGGCGGCTGTCGCCGCCAGAGAGTTTTTCAAATAAGTGTTTATTTTGCCGCAAAGCGGCAAAAAGCCGCAGAAAACAGGACAGGGGAATATATGAAGACATACGAATTGGACAGCAAGCAGGTCAGAGAAATGGGGCAGTTGGAGCTGCTCGCTCGCCAAGTTGTCGAAGGATTTATCATAGGCCTTCACAAGAGCCCTTTCCACGGGTTTTCTGTAGAATTTGCTGAGCACAGGCTCTACAACCAAGGTGAGTCTACCCGCAATATTGACTGGAAGGTATATGCCCGCACCGAAAAACTTTTCACCAAACGCTATGAAGAAGAAACGAATCTTCGTTGTCAGTTGGTCATCGATGCTTCCGGGTCTATGTTTTTCCCGGAGGTAACCAACAACTCTGCAGAATACATCAATAAAATTCGCTTCTCTGCACTGGCAGCGGCCTCGCTCATGAACCTGCTTCAACGACAGCGAGATGCCTTCGGGCTGAGTATTTTTAATGAAAACATCACCACCCATACCCCTGCCAAATCTAGTACCACGCATTATCGGCTGCTGCTGACGCATCTGGAAAAAATGATCAGTCAGCCACCAGCTACTCCGCGCACCCAGGCAGCCAAGGCCTTACATGAAATTGCTGAAAGCATCCACAGAAGGTCACTCGTCATGATTTTCAGTGATATGTTTGATGACAGTGAGCACATGGATCAGTTGTTCTCTGCGCTGCAGCACCTGAAATACAATAAGCATGAAGTAGTGTTGTTTCATACAGTAGACAGGTCAAAAGAAATTGACTTTGACTATGACAATAGGCCTTACTTGTTTGTCGACATGGAAACAGGTGAGCAGTTGAAATTACAGCCCAATCAGGTCAAAGAGTTTTATACCCAACAGGTAGGCGACTATATCAATGCGTTGCGTATGCGTTGTCTGCAATATAAAATTGACTACGTTGAAGCTGATATACAGAAAGGATTCAAAAATATCCTTCAGCAGTATTTGCTGAAGCGTAGCAAAATGTACATATAAAATACCAGCACTCATCCACATGCAACATTTGCGCGAGTACGCCACAACCGCTGCTGATACTATCAGCAAGGGAGAGGCCAAAAAAATCACCAACGCAAGGGTCGAACGTATAAGGGATCTCCACGATATCTTTGTTGCCAGTCGGCAGCACAGCATGCTTATCGTATTTCAGGGCATGGATGGAAGTGGGAAGGATGGCGCTGCCAAAAATGTGTTTGGGCTGTGTGCCCCTTACGGTCTGCGCTCCTACAGCTTTAAACGGCCAACCGAAGAGGAGCTCGCGCATGATTTTCTCTGGAGGATCTACCGGCAACTACCTGCTAAAGGGGAAATTGCGCTGTTCAATCGTTCTCATTATGAGGATATCGTCATCCAGCGGGTTCACAACTGGATTGATGATGAGCGCGTACAGCAGCGCATGAAGGCCATCAATACCTTTGAAGAAACACTTAGGGATGATAACAATACGACCATACTGAAATTTTTTCTGCATATTTCCTACGAGCAACAGGCTGTAGAGTTACAGCAGCGCATCGATGATCCCACTAAGCAGTGGAAGCATAACCCCAATGACTGGAAAGAAAGAGAGTTGTGGGATGCCTATATGAACGCGTACGACTATGCCATCAGCAACAGCCATATTCCCTGGCATATTATTCCGGTAGACCAGCGATGGTACCGCGACTATCTAATCTCTGGCATCGTGCTCGAAGCCCTGGAAAAAATGCAGCTCGACTATCCTCGTCTGCAGCCTGAAGGGAGTAAAAAGTAGGATTTCTCGAAAATTGTAGTTGCTAAATTCACCAGCCTACAGCCTCTCTTATTGTCCCAGCACATTGCGATTGCCCAAAATACAAAGCCATAAAATACAACTCAGGTGTCCCAGAAAGTACGCGTCGATAAATGGTTGTGGAGTGTGCGTATCTTTAAGTCCCGCACAATAGCGACCGATACCATAAAAGCCGGCAAGGTAAAAGTCAATAATGCATTGGTGAAAGCATCTCAACTCGTCCAGGCGGGAGATCGCATCGCTGTACAAAAGAATGGCTTCCAGTTTATGTTTGAAGTCATCAACCCCATCGAAAAACGGGTTGGTGCAATCATAGCCCAAGCGTGCTATACCGACCTCACACCTGCAGAAGAACTCAACAAATACAAAGACTGGTTTGTCGGGAAGTCGGGAGGTGAGTTTCGCGAAAGAGGCAGTGGTCGCCCGACGAAAAAGGAAAGGCGGGAGATTGATGACTTCAAGACCGGTCCGGATTTCTATGACTGGGACGATGAAGATTAGACTGCCAGCCGGTTTTTCCTTTCATTGGCGCAGCTGACAGCAACCCGCCAATGAAAGGAAATCGACAGCCCTGCTAGCGGGCAAACCGATCAGCGACCTGCAGTGATTTACTGCCCGGCGTATATTTGTAAAAACCTTCTCCGCTTTTTACACCCAGCCTTCCGGCACGTACCATATTGACCAGTAGTGGGCAAGGAGCATACTTGGGCTGCCCAAAGCCATCCTGTAGTACCTGCAATATGGACAGACAGACATCCAGCCCGATAAAATCTGCAAGCTGGAGGGGTCCCATGGGATGAGCCATACCGAGTTTCATGACCGTATCAATCTCATCGACACCAGCGACTCCCTCGAAAAGCGTGTAAACAGCCTCGTTGATCATAGGCATCAATATCCGATTGGCTACAAAGCCAGGATAATCATTTACCTCTACCGGTGATTTACCCAACACACGGGAAAGATCCATCACTGTCTGTGTCACCGCATCAGTAGTTGCGTATCCCCGGATGACTTCCACCAGCTTCATCACGGGCACCGGATTCATAAAATGCATACCGATCACCTGCCCGGGACGCTGAGTTGCCGCAGCGATCTGTGTAATTGAAATAGAAGAAGTATTGGTCGCCAAGATAGCTGCTGCCGGAGCAGCCTCATCCATTTGCCTGAATATTTCCAATTTAAGCTCCGTACGCTCCGTGGCAGCTTCTACTACCAGATCAGCCATTTTCACACCCTCAGCTATGCTAGTATTGGTTGCGATATTGGCCAGCGTCTGCATCTTCACCTCCTCTGTGATTATCTCTTTCTTGCACATACGATCCAGGTTGGCTGTGATGGTAGCCACTGCCTTGTCCAGTGCAGGCTGAGAAATGTCAATCAGTGTGACAGAAAACCCGTGCTGTGCGAACACATGCGCAATGCCGTTGCCCATCGTACCCGCACCGATAACGCTAATCTGCTTCATAAAGTCTTTTTGATTGCTTTTGGTGATAAATGATTGGGGTATACACTATTGTTGGCTCATTTAATCAGGTCGATAAGAGACGATAAAAAAAATTTATTCAATGACCAAAATCAGCGAATATCTTTAATCGTCAGCTTATAAACCACAGGCACAGGCCCCACAACATGGAGTCTGTGCCTGTGAAAAAGAGCCTGACTACTTAGTTTTTGAAGTAAGGCGCTTCGTTGGTACCACCTGCCTGTACCTTTTCGAGACGACCCTTGAAGACATTGGAAGTCACCGGATCGTTGACACGAACAAATATCTCCTTGAGAGCGATGAGCGTATTGAGATCGTTGGGATTCATACCTTCGCATTTCTTGAAGTATGGAAGTGCTTTTTCGAACTCGGCCGTGATCTCCGTCTGAAGAGCTTCGTAACGCTTTTGTTCAGCAGCACTCAATCCAAGATTTTTCTGCTCATTGATTAATGATGCAGCCCTGTTGAAATAAACAGCACCGATACTATAGATTGCGTCGAAGAAGTTGGGATCAATTGCGAGTGCCCTCTGGTAATAATCCAGCGCAGAACTAAGGAAGGCATCTGCCTGAGCTTTGTTGCCTGCCTGAGCCTCCCGCTGGTACAGATTATCATAAACACTACCGAGCGTAGAATAGAGAGACACGTTCTTAGGTTCCTTAGCGATAGCTGCCTCGAGTTTGCTGATTAGTTCATCCAGTTTATTGATACGAAGGAAGTGGTTGATCTCAGCAAAAAGCAATGAAACATCGTCAGGATACAGCTTGCGCCCCGCATCCAGATACGTATAAGCCTCATCGACATTCTCTGCGGCAGTGATCGTATACAAAGCTTCATAAACTGCGGGCTTGTCTGTCTTCAGTTCATAAAGTTTCAAAAAGTAAGGCTTTGCCTTGGGCATTTCCTGAGCATTCAGCGCCGCGAGACCTGTGATATACAACTGATCATTGTAGACATTGGTCTCATCCAGCGAGCTCTCCTCGCCGTTATCTTTCAGCGTTTTGTGTGCATTCAGCACCGCTTCAAAGTCTGAGAAAGCAGAGGCGTAGTCACCATTTTCATACGCCATAATACCCAAGTTGTACAAATTTGACTGCAGTTGGCGGAGGCCGTTGAGTGCCGACTTAGACTCAAACTTTTTAGTAGCCAGTTGCAACGCGCGCATGTACGACTCATAGGCAACCAAGCCAGGATTGTTGACCTGTGGCAGGTCTTCTATCTTTCCGAAATTGAGCTGCTTGATATTGACAATCTGGTTTGAAATCTCGAAATAAATGTCCCCCTGAGTCTGCCATGCCTTGACAGTAGCAGCGATGGTGGCATCATCCATAGCGAGTTTGATTTCCTGAACAGCCTCGTGCAACTTGGAAAGGTTGTTCGAAGGATCAATGTTATAGGCACTGAGCGCGCTGCCTGCCTTCCGCAATGCCCTCTCACCGTCTTGCGCCTGGGCATAGCCGGCGAGTAGAACGAAGGCCAGCAAGAAGAGAAAATTTTTCATAACTAGAAGAATTGATAATTAGACAAATCAGAAATTTGACAGGTTAAACGGATTCCTTGGCGCTAGAACGAACAAATCAGAGAAAAGGTATTTTTATAGCGAAAATAAACAAAATTTATTCCTCTTCATCATGTATTGCTGCGGTTGATTCACTATTGCCGGCATTATCATCTCCGGCGATAACGGTCACATCAGCAATCGAATCATCCTCCTGCAATCGAATCAGTCTCACCCCTTGTGTTGCACGCCCCTGCACCCGCATTTCACTGACCGACATCCTGATGACGATACCTGAGCGATTGGTGATCATCAAATCATCAGAATCACGGACAGCTTTGATTGCTACCACAGCCCCTGTCTTGTCACTAATCAGCATAGTTCTCACACCCTTACCACCGCGCGTTATCAGTCGATAATCCTCCGGATCGGATCGTTTGCCCATACCTTTTTCACTGACGACCAGCAGGCTTACCTCCTTATCTTTTTCCTGATCGATACACACCATACCGACCACGGCATCCTTCTCATCCAGCAGGCTGATTCCCCTTACACCCGCAGCTGTGCGACCCATAGGACGTACGTCCCGTTCATTGAAACGAATAGCATTGCCATGATGCGTAGCCAGGAACACCTGCGTATCACCGCTGGTAAGTCGAGCCTCCAACAACTCATCTCCCTCATTGATGGTAATTGCAGCAATACCTGCAGCGCGCGGGCGACTGAAAGCCTCTACCTGGGTCTTTTTCACCATTCCCTGCCGAGTACAGAACATGATATAGTTCTCGTTCAGAAAGGTGGAATCATTCAGATCCTTGACGATAATAAAAGCCCTTACCTTATTTTCTTTAGGTATGTCGATTATATTCTGGATAACGCGCCCACCAGAGGTTTTGGAAGCTTCCGGAATCTCGTATACCCGCAACCAGTGGCACTTACCCTGGTCAGTAAACAGCAGCAGGTAATTGTGATTGCTTGCCACGAACATGTGTTCGATAAAATCTTCGTCGCGGGTACGGCTTCCCTGACTTCCCCGGCCTCCCCGGCCTTGCTGTCTGTACTCCGTAGAAGGCGTACGCTTAATATACCCCAGATGACTAATCGTGACGATGACTTCCTCGTCCTTAATCATATCCTCAATGGAGATATCCGCTTCAGAATAACTAATGACCGTACGGCGAGCATCCCCATAGCGAGCCTTAATATCACTGAGCTCCTCCTTGATAATATCGCGCCGTAGTTGCTCACTCTCGAGGATAGCCCGCAGCCTGTCAATCAGGCTGCGTACCTCGTCATACTCAGCCCGAATTTTGTCGCGCTCAAGCCCCGTAAGACGCTGCAGTCGCATTTCAAGAATAGCCTTTGCCTGATCCTCAGACAGCACATTACCATCTTCCACCCGATAATCATCCGTCTGGGATTCATCAACCAACAGCCTGAATTTTTGCCAGAAAGCATCCAGGTCATCGATAAAGGCACCCCGCATAAGCCCTAGTCGAGCATCATCGGGTGTCGATGAAGCCCTGATCAGATCTATGACCTTATCTATATAATCAAGTGCTATCAGCAGACCTACCAGAATATGTGCCCGATTGAGTGCCTTGCGCAGATCGAAGCGCGTACGCCGGACGATCACCTCCAGTCTGAACTCAATAAACTCTTCGATGATATCCTTAAGATTGAGCGTCATTGGGCGCCCTTTGACGAGAGCGACATTATTGACACCAAAGCTTGTCTGTAAGGGCGTAAGCTTATACAGCTGGTTGAGGATTACGTTGGCCATGGCATCGCGACGCACCTCGATGACGACCCGGAGTCCATCGCGATCAGACTCATCCCGCACATCGGTAATACCATCTATTTTTTTCTCATTGACGAGTTCGGCGATTTTGGCTACCAGCTGTGCCTTATTGACCTGATAGGGGATTTCCGTAATGATAATGGTCTCCCTGTCGCGTTCATCATTGATGATTTCCGCTTTAGCCCGCACCACTACCCTGCCCCTGCCGGTAGCCATGGCCTCTCTTACCCCGCGGTAATCAAAAATGATCCCCCCCGTGGGAAAATCCGGTGCTTTGACATATTCCATCAGCTCATCGACCGTAATTTCCGGTCTGTCGATGGTAGCGACAATACCATCAATAACCTCAGAGAGATTATGCGGCAGCATATTGGTTGCCATGCCCACGGCAATTCCTGAAGCCCCGTTGATCAGGAGATTGGGGATACGTGCAGGCAGTACGGTTGGCTCTTCGAGTGTATCATCGAAGTTGAGGCTGAAATCAACAGTGTCCTTATTGATATCTGCCAGCATCTCATCGCTGATTCGCTGCAGTCTGG
The DNA here is from genome assembly GCA_964645715.1 of uncultured Saprospiraceae bacterium. Lineage (GTDB taxonomy): Bacteria > Bacteroidota > Bacteroidia > Chitinophagales > Saprospiraceae > JAUMBM01. The sequence goes on along the minus strand of CAZYAO010000005.1, from coordinate 50,843 downwards.
CCTCCGTGTATCGCATGGCAGCCGGGCTGTCCCCGTCCATACTTCCAAAGTTACCTTGTCCGTCGACCAGCGGATAGCGCAGCGACCAGTCCTGTGCCATGCGCACCATGGCATCGTAGACTGAGGAGTCGCCATGCGGGTGGTATTTACCCAGCACCTCCCCCACGATACGTGCGGACTTTTTGTGTGCTCTGTTGTAGGCAACTCCCAGTTCAGACATACCGTACAATACCCTTCGGTGTACAGGTTTAAGACCGTCCCTGACATCCGGTAGAGCTCTGGAAACAATAACCGACATCGAATAATCGATGTAGGCCGATTTCATTTGGTCCTCGATATTTACGGGAATAATACGCTGTTTGGATGACATCTAGCCAGTTCTGTACATTAATGATGCTCTGTTGCCTTTTAAAAAGACGGACAAAGATAAGTAAAAAAGATGAAAATACAAGATGCGTAGCTGTTGATAGCCGAGTAAATTGGTAGTTTTTTGCACCCCCTTATCCCTTTGCGGGCAGTGTTAAAAATAGTATCTGAACCGCCCTGAAATCATTACCTTTGCCCTATAAAAAGCGATCCACGTGATTCAAGCCACGCAATTGCACAAGTCTTATGGCCGGTTGCACGTCCTCAAAGGTGTTGACCTGACCGTATCCGATGGTGAAATCATCAGCATAGTCGGCAAGTCCGGTGCAGGAAAAAGTACACTGCTCCATATATTAGGTACGCTGGACAGGCCGGACCGGGGAGAACTGATGATTGCGGGGCAGAATGTATTCCAGCTTGCCCCCGCCAAGCTGGCCGCCTTCAGAAACCAGCATATTGGGTTCGTCTTCCAGTTTCACCATCTGCTACCGGAGTTTACGGCTCTTGAAAATGTAGCTATTCCTGCCCTGATACACCGACAGCCTGACAAGCAGGCTCGCAGCAGGGCAGCGGAGCTGTTGGCCTACCTTGGACTGGCCGACCGACTGGACCACAAGCCCAATCAATTGTCGGGGGGAGAGCAGCAGCGCGTCGCGGTAGCACGTGCGCTGATGAATAAGCCTGCTGTCATTTTTGCAGATGAGCCCTCCGGCAACCTGGATTCTGCTTCTTCTGCCGATTTACATCGCCTCTTCTTTGATTTGCGCAAAGACTTTCAGCAAACCTTTATTATTGTAACCCACAACCAGGAGTTGGCCAATATGAGCGATCGAAAGCTCGAGATGGTTGACGGACTGTTGGTTGAATGAGTACGGCATGGCAACGGAAGCATTGTTGATAATGGGTTTACAGCTCGATTACTGTCGGGGTGGTGCTGTTGAAGTTGATGGCGCCGACCAGCTTGTCCCGCTGGTCAACGAATGGACCGCACGCATACCCCTTTCAGTATTTATACAGGATTGGTACCCACCCGACCACTGTCTTTTCGCTGCCAATCACTTGTGGCGCAAACCCGGCCAGCAGCTCACACTTTCAACAACAGCGCTGGCACAGCCTTTGGTATATGAATTAACGCACATGCACTGCGTTCAGGAAAGTTTTGGTGCCGAGCCGGCAACCGGGCTGGTCATGAGTCGCATACGGAAAGTCATTCGGCGGGGGCTACGACCCGATGTTCCGGGACTTAGTGCATTTGCCGATTTGGACCAACACCCAACCGGACTTCATACATGGCTGCAGCAAGCCAGTGTAACCAACGTAATACTCCTGGGAACACCACTGGAAACCCTTGTTTACCAGACTGCTTTGGCTGCTGTGCAGCTTGGCTACCAGACCAGCCTTGTAAGCGACGGCTGTCGCGCCCTGTCTGCTGATCAGCAGCAGCAGTCATACGAACAATTACGAGCAATCGGGGTGAAAATTATATAAGCATCGCCCTCAACTGCCAAAATCCCACTGATCAAGTAAACGATCTATATGATACTACCGCCGCACATTCGGCTGATACTTGCCAGTCAGTCGCCCCGTAGAAGCCAACTACTCCAACTGGCAGGCATACCTTTCATTGTCAAGCCAATGCCTATTGACGAAATATGGCCTGACACACTGCCGGCTGCAGAAGTTGCGCCCTATCTCGCGCAGCAAAAAGCACAAGCGGCAAGTGTGCTGCTTGAAAGCCCCGATGATATACTGCTCACCGCCGACAGTGTTGTCATACTAGACGACGTCATCTACGGAAAGCCCGCCAACTACGATGAAGGATTCCGGATACTGAGTAATCTTTCTGGCCGCACCCATCAGGTGATCACCGGCGTATGTCTGCGTTCGCACACCCGGGAAGTAGTTTTTGCCGATCTGGCAGAAGTGCACTTTGACCCGCTGAATGCCGAAGAGATTGATTACTACCTTAAGCATTACCAACCCTATGACAAGGCCGGTGCTTATGCTATCCAGGAATGGATAGGCTTGTGCAAGATCAGCAAAATTGAAGGGAGCTATGCCAATATTATGGGTCTGCCTGTGCAGCGACTCTACCAGGAACTCAGGCAATTTGTTACAGGCTGAGATAAAAATCACGGGTGAGATCGCAATACGCATCCGTCCATAACTGGCTGTCGGACACATAAATAGCCAGCTTCTCCTCCGTCACTACTGTTGGTTTTTGCAGTGAAAACTGCAATAACAGCCTGTTGACAGGCTGACCTTCTCTGGGGCAAACCGAACAACGTCTGTTTACATACAAACCATACTGCAGCGCGAGTTCTTCGAAGCGAAGCCCCTCCAACAAAGGCAAGATCAGGCAAAAGCGCCCCTGTGGTGCCAATAGGCGCTGTACAGCCAGCAGCAACTCGTTGTGCGGCAATTTGACTGTATGCCTTACCACTTTTCGCGATTCGCTAAATGAGAGGACGCCTCCGCTAAAAAACGGAGGATTGCTGACCAGCAGGTCATACTGCAAAATGGGTGCGGGGGGTACAAAATCCTGTATGGGCAGCGGAAAACATCTCAGGCGATTCCCAAAAGGTGAAGCCAACATATTTTCCGCTGCCTCTGCTGCAGCCCCATCATCAATTTCAACTGCATCGATACGTGCGTTAGGCGCCCGCTGCGCCAGCATGATAGCAATCAGACCACTACCGGCGCCGATATCGAGCGCAGATTCAACATCCGCCACATCAGCCCAGGCACCCAACAGCACGCCGTCAGTACCAACCTTCATAGCCGAACGTGCATGTCGGACATGAAACTGCTTGAAAGCGAATGTATCCCGCATATATTATTGTTGCATATCACTCAAGTTTCTCATTGTCAGCTGGGGTGTAGCGCCCGGATTGTCATAGCGTGTCAATACCCCGGTAATTGTCACCTGGCCAGCAGGGACCGTTGTACCAGAGAAAGTGGCTTGGCTGCGAGTAAACAACACCATCTCACCCGTACCGTCGCTAATAGTCTTTGAGCCTGAGTAAGTACCGCCGCCTGCAATGCTCACATTGACAATCCGTACCAGTGTGGATTCCCAATTGTTAAGATTAGCTACTGCCTGTGCAACCGTTACCACCCGGGGAGCCGGCATTGTACCCGGACCAAAAGAAGCAGCATTGGCTAAAGGAACGTTGTTGATTTGCAGCAACCCAAAGAACGTTGACAGCTCGAGGCTGCCCACATTGATCTCCAGTTCTTCCCCCAATGCAAAATTATGGTTGGCAGCGAAACGCACGACAATCCCCCCGCTTGCATCCTGCAGTACGAGATTCCTGTCGGTTATATTGATGTTGGTGCGGTCAGAAATCACCACACCCCGGATTTTTCTGTTAGCAGGAGCTGCCGTACTACCAGCCTGAAAAGCCGTCCGCAGTTCGGCCAGCGTAATGAGCGTAGCAGTACCACCGCCACCACCACCACTGGTTTCTACATCCGAAAGTTTACGGATATTGAGCTGTACACCGTCATAATCCGATACGATAGCCGTGACAGTGACTGTGCCTGAGGGTAGTGGGCTGCCTGAAAAGGATGCTGCCGGGCGAGTATACATAGGTGCGCTGCCTGTCCCGTCATTGAGCGTAACAGTATTCGCGTAAGTTGTACCACCGCTCAGACCTGCATTGCTGATTTTGACCAGCGTCGACTCCCAATTTTGGCCATTAGCCAACAACTGCGCCACCGTAGCTACCCGCGGACTAGGCAGGTTGCCCGTACCTAAGCGGCTGGCATTGCCGTTGGGCACGCTATTGAGCTGTAGCAGCCCACGGAAAGCCGAAAGTTCAACGCCGTCGATATTCACCTCAACTTCATCACCCAGATTATAATTGTGCGTGGCTGTGAAGCGCACGACAATGCCTGCATCGCCGTCCTGCACAACCGCGTTGCGGCCATCAATATTGCCGGCAGTGCGATCAGAGATAACAATCCCTTTGATTTTTTTGCCCGCCGGAGCTGTCGTCGTCGCACCAGTAAACAAACTTCTTACCGAAGCAATGCTCACCAGATCACCACCCTGACCACCCGTACCGCAGCGCGCACCCGTCATATTGACATCGTCTGTATTGCGAATGAGCAGCTGCTTATCAGTTCTAAAGATACTAAGCACTGCGCGAAGATTACCTTTACCCTCAGGCGTAACAGCAGCAGCAAAATCTGCATAACCGCTGGTACGAACAATGATGCTGTTGCCGCTGCAATCTTCTGCCGTCCGGTTGACAGACAACCTGTTGACAGCATCAGCGTAAGGGACACCCGCACTGGCATCAGCAAACTGTACATCCTTGATTTCAACCAACGTACTCAGCAGTTGTTGGAAGCGAGCCGGATTGTTGAGTTCTGCCAGCGTAACCTGCACCGGTGTAATACCCTTATCCCGCTGACCTGCGATCACATACTGAGGAATCAGCAGTTCCGCTATGGCTGCCCCGGGGCTTCCATTAAGCTGTGGGAAACCATTATAATCACTGATATACAAGCCTTTGGCCCTAATAAACACCTGGCTGCCCGCAGGGAACTTATTGAAAAGGCCGGTTGTGGCCATGCGAACAGCAAGTCCTCCAGTAGAATCCTGAACAATAATCTGCTGGTAGAAATTGCCACTTTGGTCATCAGCAGCTACTACGCCATCAATAATCCAGTCCTCTGTAATTTGCACATCAGCCGAACCAGTATAGAGCGCCTTAATATCCGCGATGGTCGCATTGCCCGAAAGCCCTGGCAGACCTGCCACAGGCGGTTCATCAAAGGTGTGATCCACACAGCCTACTGCCGCAAAACCCACGCCTACCGCCAGCATCAGCACTGGCAAAAAAGATCGCAATTGACGAATTGACATATATGATTACTTTTTTTAACGCAATTAACCAAAAGAATCGAATTAAATCCTTACTGCCAGGTTTACGAAGTACGTACGACCAAAGCTGTAGAAGTACCTGCTTGGAAAACGATCTACATCTTTAGTCTCGAAGTCGAAGCGGGCCTGCTCAAAACCACCAGTAATGAAATCCTGCTTATCCAGCAGGTTATTGATACCGATATTGAGGTAGATAAAAGTATCGTCAACCTTCCAGGACTTGCCACCAAACAAATTGACGGTAAAAGCCGCCGGGAATTTTTCCTGTTCGAGAATACTGCGCCAAAGCGGTGAGCCCGGAGTAACCACCTCCTGCACAATCGTCGGATTATCCACGTAAGAGAGTGCCTCTACCGTTCTGCGCTCAGGGTAAATATCCACCCAGGCATTATCAAAATAGTTGAGATTGACATTGACAAACCAGAAGCGAGGACTGTTGTAGCTGAGCCCTGCCGAATAGGCCGTCTGTGGCGTGCCCGCTACATAGTAATTTTTTATGTACACGGTACGCTCGCTAAGCTCCTGCGCAACATTGTCGAGATAAACCGTAACATTGGGTCTGTTGGCATACACAAACTGCCCCAAAGCTGCGACAGCAGAAGCAGACAGCGTCGGAGTGATTTTCACCTCTGCAGCCAACTCCACACCTCTGTGTTGTGTGGCAATCCCGTTCATAACATAATTGACAAAACCACCCCGGGTACCATCGTTGGTAATGATGGCGTTGTCGAGGTAAAAGCTCCGGTTGGAAATTTGGTTTTCAAACAAAGTATAGTAAGCCACTGCACGTGCCTTGACTGCCGGTGCCTTCAGCAAATACCCCCCCTCAACCGAGGTCATACGCTCGCTCTTGAGATTGTTGACCAACTGGTGCCGCGTGCGCGGGCTCACAAATGCATCGCGCACATTAGGTGCGCGGTTGATGAGTCCACCATTGACAAACACATAATTGCGTCCGTCAATTTTCCAGGTAGCGCCCCCCTTGAAGCTAAAATCGAGAAAGCGCGCCCGCTCACTACTACCTGCCGAACTCTCCGGAAATTTCCCGTTCGCGACGTTTCCAAAACGCCAGAACAATGTATTGGTCATTTGCCCGCCAACAAAAAAGTCGAAGCGGGGAAGACTATACTCAAGCTGCCCCCAGGTGTTAGCCTGGCGGATATTGTAGTCAAAATCGTAGCCAAACCGGTCACCTTGGCGAACCAGCCGATTGGGCATATTCACATCATTACTGATAAATAACGTATTACCCGTACTGTCAAACTCGGCAAATTTGTCCACATCCACATAGAAGTCCCCTCCCAGCAGATCATCCAGCACCTTGAAATTACTGATTTTCTGATGCTGGTAGTTGAACCCTCCGTGCACAGCCATCCGCGGGCTAACAAAAGCCTCTAAAACTGTAGAAAACAGCGCCCTGCGAACATCTGCACGCCTATCCTCGATGACATACTGCGAACGCTTGCCGGTGACATTGTTGCCCGCTATGCCATCCGCATTTTCAATAGTCATTATGCTGTTGCGGTTCACGCGATAAAACTCATCCCAGTTCAACTGCCGCGCTGCCTCACTGCTGCGCAGGAGTTCCTCCACCTGTGTCGCCTGCGGATTGTCAATGAAGGACGGAAGCCTGCGGTAGTAGTCAGGCCGCGGATCCTGTGCATCGTACCAGTCAAGCGCTGTATCACCATCACGACCAAACTGATAGCCGGCTGAAGTGCTTACATTGACCTTGTCACTCAGCTTCCAGTCATGCCGCAACAAACCTATTGGCTGGTGCGTATTGCGCACCCGCGCATTGCGCTTCTCCCCGTTCTGGTATCCCCAGTTGGGATTATAGTAGTTGGTCCCTGCCAGCTCATTCATCTCCTGCACTGACGAAGTAGCACGGCCTGAAATACTGGGAGCCCCCATAACCACCACGCCGATCGCATGCTGCTTGTTGATCTGCTTCTCAGCCGCTGCAAAATAAGAATTGCCATCAAAGAAAGTACCCGGCACATAACCTTCCTGCGCCCAACGACGGGAAGCAGACAGAGAAAAAGACCAGCCATTGCTTAGCTGGCCACTGCTCCAGGTAGCCATCAGTCGATTGCGGTAGAGCGTATTGGCCACTGCATAAGACACACGCAGCTGCTTGCGCTGCCGGGAAGCCCGCAAATCGAGATCAGAAGCACCGCCCACACTGCCAAAACCAAAAGCCGTAGGCTGCAGCCCCACCAGATTAATACGATTGCGCGTAACATCATTGAGACCACCCCACTCAGACCAGAACACACCCCCTGTCTCGAGATCATTGAAAGGGAGCCCGTTCAGAAAAACCGTCGAGTACGTATTGTCGTACCCCCGTATCCTGAAACGCCCCTGGCTGAGCGTAAAAGCCGCCGTATTTACAAAAATATCGCGTGAGGCCGTCAGTACCCCTGACACATTTTGCGCACCGCCGCTGCTGTTGTCGTCGGAAAGCACCACCGTAGGGATGAGGTCTTCTCCTGCAACATCCTCTGCCCGTTCACCGGGCTTTAACGCGAGACTGCCTACATTGACAGTACCCGAGCCGGCCAGTTGTACCTCCTTCTCGAGACGATCATAACCATCCCTGCTGATGGTCAGCAACAAAGACTTACCCCCGTTGACAATCACCATTTCAAAATAGCCTTCGGCATCTGTACGCGCTGACTGCGCGGGCGAAAAAATCTCCGCACCCGGCAGGGGAGCTGTCGTAAACTGATCGACTACCCGCCCTTTGATCGTTACCTGGGCCATCAACTGCCCGAGCGATACCGTCATAGTGATGGCGACAATACCGAACCAACGGCCCACCCACTTCTTGTCACTGCTCATTGGAAAAAATAACCCCATGGATCTGAAAATTAGATTGTTGCCCGTGCACCTCCGCAGGCCCCGGCAGGTCATCTCAAATCGCTTTTGTAAGGTTGAGACGCCAAAAGGTTGTAAGGTCACTTTGCGCTTCAAAATAAAAAAACACGCCCAAAGGTAGCATAATTTGTTAGCTTCTTCATGATTTCGCCTCGCCGCACAAATTTTTCCTGATTTGGTTCGTAACAGCTGGTCGATAATGTTATTTTAGCCCAAAACCTGCCTGCATATCCCTTCATACAGCAGCAACAATCTGTACAATCTCCCCGAAAAAATACGATTATAGTTACCTTTGCGAGCAGGAAGGCCCATTTGGCCGGCCTTCAGCTATTCGGAAGCCGCCGGTTGCCACACGACAGGATGATTCTCCAGCGTTACATACGCGACTGATCTATTAAAAATTGCTAACCATGTCATTCAACATTTCCGCTTTCAGCAGGCTGGTTGCAGCAGCCCTGCTCATCAGTGCCAGCCACGGAGCACTGCGAAGCCAAGCCGTACAGATAGGGCTGATTGGTTTTTACAATGTCGAAAACCTGTTTGACACCATTGACACCCCTGATGTCAACGACTACGAATTTACCCCCAACGGACCCAACGCCTGGGGAAGTGCCCGCTACTACGAAAAACTGGATCACATGGCGCAGGTCATCGGCGAGATGGGCACCGACCTGACGCCCGACGGCCCCGCCATCATTGGGCTGGCCGAGATCGAAAACCGTGCTGTGCTTGAAGATTTCGCCGCGCACCCGGGCGTAAAACGACGCAACTACCAGGTTGCACATTTCGACAGCCCCGACCGCCGCGGCGTCGATGTAGGCCTGCTGTACAACCCCCGCTATTTTAAGCTCACCGAGAGCAAAGCCGTGCCCCTGATGATCTACGATGCCCAGGACGGAGAACGAATCTACACCCGCGATGTACTGGTCGTCGGCGGTTATTTTATGGGCGATCTGCTGTACGTACTCGTCAACCACTGGCCTTCGCGCCGCGGTGGCGAGGCCGCTTCGCAGCCTCTGCGCAATGCAGGTGCCCTGCTCTGCAAAAACATTTGCGACACCCTCCGCCAGCAGCATCCGGAGGCCAAATTTGTAATCATGGGTGACCTCAATGACGATCCCATTTCACCCAGCGTGCTGCAGGTACTCAATGCCAAAGGCAAGGCCAGCCAGGTAGAAGCCGGCGGTTTTTTCAATCCCATGTACGAAATGTTCCGCCGCGGCCTGGGCACGCTTGCCTACCGCGATTCGTGGAACCTGTTTGACCAGATTATCGTAAGCGACCTGCTGCTGCCGGAGTCGCAACCTGGCATCCGCTTCCACCAAGCGCACATTTTTAATCCCCCCTACCTATACCAGCAGAGCGGCCAGTTCAAAGGATACCCCTTCCGCACCTACGTAGGCAGCAACTATGCAGGGGGCTACAGTGACCACTTCCCGGTATACATATCGCTGGTAAAACCGGCTAAGTAGGCAGTTTGGTGCGGCAGCCGCCAAAAAACAGCCCGACACGTATTATTTTGCCGCCCCGGGCGGCAAAATAATACCCCTTTACTCCACAATAGTAAATGTAGTACGCCGATTGTACTGGTGTTCGTCCTCTGTACAGCGATTGCAGGCACAGGTATTGGCCGGCAACGACTCACCATACCCCTTGGCTGTCAGGCGACCGGGCGCAATACCCAGCTCGATCAGGTAGTCGACAGCCGCCTGCGCGCGCCGCTGGCTGAGTTGCTCATTGTAGGTATCACTCCCTCGGCAGTCCGTATGGCTGGACAGCTGAATCCTGATCTCCGGATTGCGGATCAGCAACTGTGCCAGCGCCGCCAGCGTAGGCTTGGCATCCTCGCGTATAAACGACTGATCAAAGTCGTAATAGATATTTTCAAGCCGTACCTCTTTGCCAACAAATATCTTATCCAGCACAATTTCAAGTTCGTACACCTGCTCCGGCTTTTCGGTATCTTCCGGCAGATTGACAGCCGAAAAAGAAGCCGACTGCCGCAGGTAGCCCGCTGCGCTGGCCATAAAATCCAGCACGGCATCTTTGGGCAGCAGCAAACTATACTTGCCCTCCTCATCGACTGTCAACTGCTGGGGACTGATACCGCTGCCGCCGATGCGCAGCGAAGCGGCCGGCAGCGGCCGGCGGCCAATCACCGCACTGTTGGGGTTGTCCGCTTCGCGGTATACCTTTTCCAGCACAAACACATTCAGGCGATTGGAAAAAACCACGGCCGCAGCCGGCGGCGGCGGCGGTGGCGGCAGCCATTTTTTTTCCAAAAGATACACATCATCTCCCCCCTGACCATCAGCCCGGTTGGAGCTCACAAAAGCCCGCTGCACGACCCCCTGCGGGAGCGAAGCCCGTCGGTCAATGACAAAGGCAAAATCATCGCCGCCGGAGTTGACCGGCGCCTCGAGGTTGCGCGGCGACACCCAGGCGCCGCTGGCCGTACGCCAGGACTTATAGACATCGAGTCCCCCCATTCCGTAATGCCCATTAGAAGCAAAATAAAGCGTATCGCCATCTATCCACGGAAACTGCTCATTGTCAGGCGTATTTATATTCCTGCTCAGCACCACGGGCTCCTTCCAGCTACCATCAGGCTGGCGCTCCGCGGTATAAATATCGTAGCCACCCCAGCCGTCGGTATGGTTGCTGGCAAAAAAGAGCGTCCGCTTGTCGGCAGAAAGGCAAGGATGCATGTAATTGAAACCCGGCTTTACGAAATCCAGCAGCCGGGGTGCTTCCCAGTCGCCGCCTGCGGCCTGGCGACTGTAAAAGAGCTGGCAGTAAGCGTCACTGCCCTTGGGGGCAGCACAGCGGGTAAAAAAAAGCTCCTGCCCGTCGGCCGTCACGAAGGCGCTGCCTTCGTTGGCCTCCGTATTGATTGGTGGCGGCAGCGGCTGCGCACCGCCGCCATCAGCGGCCGCCACAAAAAGGTCGCTAAAGCCCCTGCCCGTCCACAGGTAAGTATCCTCCCCGGCTGCGCCCGCCCGGTCGGAAGAAAACAGCATACGCCCGTCGGGCAGCAGCCCGACAGCATACTCAGCAGCTGCCGTATTCAACGGCAGGCTGCTCACCGACCAGCCCGCAGCCGGCGTCTTCAGCCAGCGCGCAGCCTGCTCACAGGCCTGTATCTCTTTGCGGTATTCGTAGGGAGAACCAATCTCCAGTCCCAGTTCGATGAAAGCCTGGCGCGCATCTTCGTAGCGCTCAGCCTGCTTGAGCGCGTACGCATAGGACCGCAGCGCCTCAAAACCAACCTGATTGTCATAGGCAATCTTAAACCAGCTAATGGCATCAGCTCCCTGGTTGAGCCCCTGGTAAGCCTGCCCCAACTGGTAGGCAATCCGCCCTCGTTCTACCCGGCTGTCGGCCTTGTTGTACTCCCGCCGGAGCATATCGACCGCCACAGCATACTGCTTTCGCTCGAGCGCCATGGCACCATTCTGAATGCGCAGGGTGTAGGTGCAAGCTGACACAAACACAACAGCAACTGTCAATACGGAAAGCAGAATCCGATGCATAACATAACCATTTAACAATAACAACGCGAGGCGGCAGCCTTTGTTTGAGGCTGAAACAGAAAAGCCCTGCACGGATTCGTGCAAGGCTTTTGAGCCACCCAAGGGACTCGAACCCTCGACCCTCGCATTACGAATGCGATGCTCTACCAACTGAGCTAGGGTGGCATTGAAGACGGCGCAAAGATAAAAGTGCTTTTTACATTCTCCAAATACTCTCGCTGTTTTTTTTCCAGCCTTTTGTGCCCCCTACCCTGCCTTTTTGATACAAAAAACTGACAAACAACTGCTAGCGGCACGAAATATCCCTGTAGACTACACAAGCCGGCAGGCCTTACAAAAAAATCTTTTGCCAGCCGTTGCCACAATAAAAATATCCCATATATTTGTAATGCTTCGGACGAGAAGTAGAAAATGCCGCGCAAGTATCAAATTTATGTTTGACTCTACATTTTTATCAAATTAAGGAGTGACTTATCAGTGTCTAGGGCGGGCCTCAGTTTCGCTTGCGAAATTCCGCGCTGTTCATCAGCAAAGACAAGGGGATTACCGAACCACAATAGCTACCTTAAACATGTTTTTCTGAGGGTCCAAAACAACCCTGATACTTGTGTGGCATTTTTTTTCTCCGCTCGCCCCTGACTGCCCATCTATGGCTGTATGTGAGCGGCTTACCGTTGGCCATGCCCTGCTGCGGCTGGCCTTTGACGGCGGTGACAAGGTTATTGTGTCGATGGCTTCAGGCAATCCTGTATGGTGTGTTATTTCGCTTCTGCTATGCGGAAGTCGCTATAGAAAGTACATTTTCACACATAAAACTGCCCGCCATGTCCAACCGCCAGGTTTCATCCCTTTGCCGTTTTGCTACTTTGTTTTTCGTTGTATGCCTGCTGGCTGCCTGTCAGCCCGCTGAGCGCCGCGCACGGGACATGCCCGAGAGCCTGAGTGCTTTCGTGTATGCGCATACTGCCGGCCTGCAAAGCAAACATGCGCCCGTGCGCATACGCTTCGCTACACAGGTCGTTGAAGACAGCCAACAAGCTCCTGCGCCCTCGCTGTTGTCACTTCATCCCAAGGCCGAGGGCAAACTCAGCTGGGAAGACGGGCAGACGCTGCGGTTCGAGCCGTCGGAGCCCCTCGAGAGCGGTCAGGTCTACGTTGTCAGTGTGCAGCTTGCTGAGCTCTTCGACAACCTGCCACCCGAAGCCCAGACGTACGAGTTTGATTTTCGTACAAGAGATCAGCATTTTCGGGTCGATGCGGAGGCGCTCTACGCTCCTCAGCCCAAAGAGACAGGTAAGCAGACGCTTCGCGGCACCATCACCACTGCCGACGCAGCCGACAATGCACAGGTGGAGGCACTGCTGACGGCCCGGCAGGCATCGCGCAAGCTGCCCATCCGCTGGGAGCATGCGCCCGATGCCCTCAGGCACACCTATTATATAGAGTCTGTTGCCCGTACCGACCAAGGCGGGCAACTGGAGCTTCGCTGGGACGGAGCGCCGCTGGGACTGGACTACCGCGGCCAGCAGACAGTCGATATACCGGCACTCAACGAATTCAAAGTCATGGCGCTGCGGGTTGTCGAAGGCGATGACCCCCACCTGAGTCTGCACTTTTCTGATCCGCTGGCAACCGACCAGTCCCTCGACGGGCTGGTACGGCTGGCAACAGACGCCAACATCCGGCTGCTCATCGACGGGCAGCAGGTCAGGATTTATCCGCAGGAGCCCCTGAGCGGTGAGCAGACAGTGCTCATCGCTGCCGGCCTGCGCAACCTGGCAGGCGCCACGCTGCCGCGGGCGGCCCGCTGGACAGCCGAGCTGGCCGGCCAGGCGCCACAGCTGCGCCTGCGCGGCCAGGGTGTCATCCTGCCGGCAGGCGCCCGGCAGCTTTTCCCCTTCGAGGCCATCGGCCTCGAAGCCGTGGAGGTGGAGGTTTTTAAAATTTACCACAACAACATCCTCTCTTTTTTACAAACCAATGAGCTACAAGGCAATGCAGATCTTTATCGATTGGGGCGGGTCGTCATGCGCAAAAAAATAGACCTCGACCAGCTGGGGCGCGACCCCACACGTAACGACTGGCAGCGCTACGCGCTTGATCTGCAGACTTTGTTTGAGCAGGATAAAAATGCCATCTACCAGCTGCGCATAGGCTTCAGACCCGAGTATACCAGCCTGGCCTGCAATGGTGCAGCCGGCGAAGAACTGCCGCTGAGCGCTGCTTACAACCAACAAGGCGACGAGGAACCAGAGAGCTTTATGGAGCAGTGGTACGGCATCAATGGCTACTACGATGGCTACGAGTGGTGGCAACGCGAAGACCCCTGCTACCCGGCTTATTACAACAGCGACCGTTTTGTACAGCGCAACATCCTGTCATCCGATTTTGGTATCATCAGCAAAGGCAGCAGCGACGGGCGCACCTTCTGGACGGTGGTCACCAGCCTGCGGTCGGCTGCGCCGGTAGGCGGGGTGAAGCTCACCTACTACGACTATCAGTTGCAGCCGCTGGGCGAAGGGCTTACCGACCGCAATGGCATGGCGCAGCTGGCGCTGGCGCGGCGGCCTTTTGTGGTGGTTGCGGAAAAAGGGGGTCAAAAGGGGTATTTGCGGGTCATGGAGGGTGAGTCGCTCTCCCTGAGCCAGTTCGATGCGGGCGGAGCCGCCCTGGCGGCCGGGCGCAAAGGCTTTTTTTATGGCGAGCGGGGCGTATGGCGGCCGGGGGACTCGGTCTTTCTCAATTTTGTACTGGAAGATAAGCTGCAGGAGCTGCCTGCCGGTTTTCCTGTACAGTTTGAACTCCAGGATGCACGCGGCCAGCTGCGCGAACGCCGCATCATCGGTACATCCACGGGTCGCACCTATGCACTGCATTTTGCCACCCGCCCCGATGATCCTACCGGCAGCTGGCTGGCGCGGGTGAAAGCGGGTACCGCTGTCTTCGAAAAAACCCTGCGCATCGAAACCATCAAACCCAACCGCATTCGGATAGATTTGTCCTTTCCCAAGTCGACAGAGGGGCTGCGTGCGCAGCTTAGTGCGCAATGGCTGCATGGTGCCACAGCTGCGGGCCTGCCTGCCCGGGTAGAGGCGGTGCTGCGCGAGGACCCTGAACCTTTCAGCGGTTATGCTTCCTATCGCTTTGCCGACCCTGCCCGCAAGATTGACAGTGAGCCCCTGTTGCTCTTCGACGGGCAGCTCGACCAACAGGGTAAGGCACAGCTGCAGCTCGACATCAGCGCAACTCAGCTGGCTGCCGGCAAACTCAGTGCCCGCATCAGCACCCGCGTCTATGAACCCGGCGGGGATTTTAGCATACAGTATATCTCTCAGCCCTACCATCCCTTTGGTTTCTATACGGGCCTCGAGATGCCCAAAGACCGCTACGGCGAAAAACGCGTCAATACCGGACAGCAGGTCCCGGTCAAAGTGGTGAGCCTGCGGTCGGACGGCCGAGCAGCACCCGGCCGCAAGTTGCTGCTGGGCGTTTATCGGCTCGACTGGAACTGGTGGTGGGAGGAGGACCATGCGGCAGTGGCACAGTTCAACTCATCAACACACTACAATGCCGTGAGCTCGGCAGAGCTGCAGACAGACGCCAACGGCAAGGCTGTCTGGAAGCCCGATCTGCAGGAGGCCGGTCGCTATCTCGTGCGCATCTGCGACAGCGAGAGCGGCCACTGCAGCGGTGACTACCTGACGGTCGGGGATCCCTACTTCGGCGACGACGAGCGTCGACCGGTTGAGGCGGTCATGCTGCCTTTTTCTGCCGACAAAACAACCTACCAGCCGGGCCAAAAGGCCCGCCTCAGCATACCTGCCGCCCGCAAAGGGCGCCTGCTCATCACGCTCGAAAACGGTGCGGGCGTGCTCCAAAGCCACTGGCTCGACGCTCAGCCCGGCGACAACAGCTTCACTTTTACCATAACCCCCGCCATGGCGCCTACGGTCTACGCCCATGCAATTTATATACAGGCGCATGCCGACACCGACCAGCAACTCCCCATGCGCCTCTACGGACTTATTCCGCTGGCCGTGGAAGATCCCGGCACGCGGCTGCAGCCCAGCCTGCGCATGGCTTCGGTGCTGCGGTCGGATACCGAAACCGCCATCACGGTGTCCGAGCAGCAGGGTCGCGAGATGAATTATACCCTGGCGGTCGTCGATGAAGGGCTGCTGGGACTCACCAACTTCCGTACACCGGATCCCTGGGGACACTTTTTTGCCCGGGAGGCGCTGGGCGTTCGCACCTGGGATCTTTTCGATCTGGTGCTGGGTGCGCAGCACGGTCGCATGGCGCGGGTACTCAGTATCGGTGGTGATGCAGCGGCGCTCAACCTGCCCGATGCCGACAAGGCCAATCGCTTTAAGCCCGTGGTGGTACATCTGGGGCCTTTCAAGCTCAAACGGGGAAGCAAGCAGGTGCATCGCATCAAGTTGCCCAACTACAACGGTGCCGTACGGGTCATGGTTGTCGCCGAGCAGGCGGGAGCTTACGGCAAGACAGAAAAACGAGTGAGCGTGCGCAACCCGCTGAT
Organism: uncultured Saprospiraceae bacterium; assembly: GCA_964645715.1. Taxonomy (GTDB): domain Bacteria; phylum Bacteroidota; class Bacteroidia; order Chitinophagales; family Saprospiraceae; genus JAUMBM01. The sequence continues at coordinate 34,630 of CAZYAO010000005.1, read as the reverse complement.
GGTGCAGGCAAGCCTGCCGCGGGTGCTGAGCCCCGGGGAGGAAATCAGTCTCCCGGTCACGCTTTTTGTCAATGAAGCGGGCCTCCGCGATGCCCGCGTGCGGGTCGAGGAGAGCAGCGGACTGGTGCGGGTCATCAGCGCTGCTTCACAGCAACTAAGCTTTGAGCGGCCGTCGGACAAGCTCGTCTATTTCAAGCTGCAGGTAGGTAAAAACAGCGGCATTGCCCGCTTTACCATCACCGCTGAGGGCAATGGTGAGCGGGCCGTGAGCAAGGTCGAAATTCAGGTGCGCAATCCCAGTCCGCTGCTGCAAAAGGTGATTACCCACACCCTCAACCCTGGCGAAGAGGTAAGTCTTCCCTATGCCTGGATGGGCAGCCGGGGTACGCGCAAAGCTGCGCTGGAGGTTGCCAGTCTGCCGTCACTCAACCTGAGCAAACAGCTGAGCTATCTGCTGCAATATCCGTTTGGCTGCATTGAGCAGACGGTCTCCGGTGGATTCCCCTTGCTGTATGTGTCGCGACTGCAGGCGGTAAACCCTGCCGACAAGAAAAAATACGACCAGCGCCTGTCCACTGTTGTTGCGCGACTGCCGCAGTATCAGCTTAGCGATGGCAGCTTCGGCTACTGGCCCGGTGCACAGTCGACCGATCAGTGGGCTACCTCCTACGCGGGGCATTTCATGCTGGCAGCGCAGGCTATGGGCTACCAGGTGCCTGCCAACCTGATCAACCGCTGGTTAAGCTATCAGCAGTCAACTGCCCGCAAGTGGGACCCTGCGCTGAGCAACAGTGGGTTTGTATCACAAGAGCAGTACGAGCTCAATCAGGCCTACCGCCTGTATACCCTGGCACTCGCCCGCAAAGCGGAGCTGGGTGCCATGAATCAGCTGCGGGTGCAACCCGCCTTAGGAGTCGCTGCCCGCTGGCGACTGGCCGCGGCCTATGCGTTGGCAGGTCAGGCTACGCTGGCGCGCAATATGGTGCGCCAATTGAGCACCCAGCCTGCCGCTTATCGCGAACTCAGCTATACCTATGGCTCTGATGTTCGCGATCAGGCGCTCATACTCGAAACACTGGTGCTCCTCAAAGATGAAGCCAAAGCAAGTGCTCTTGTACAGCGTCTTGCCCGCACAGTTGGTACCAGCGACTGGCTGAGTACCCAGGATCTAGGCTTCGCCTTGTTGTCAATCGGCCAGTATATGGGTGACGCTCCCGCCGGCGGGCAACTGTCCGTGCGCTATCAGGATGGCAGCCGGCCGGCTGTCGATGCCGGTGCTGACAGGCCCGTCCTGCTCGTGCAGCTCTCCGACCCTGCCAATGACCAGGGTCGCAAATTGTACTGTAAAAATACAGGCAAACAAAAAGTGTTCATCAGCATTATCACCGAAGGACAGCCAATCGCCAATGAGGGGCGCGCTGCTTCGTCACAGCTGAAGATGCAACTTCGCTATACAGATGCCTCCGGCAACCCGCTCACCCACAAGCGGCTGGCTCGCGGCAGCCGATTTGTGGCAGAGGTACGCATTAGTCAGGCAGCCAATACAGGTATCGATTTTCCGGAACTGGCCCTGCGACACGTTTTTCCCGCAGGCTGGGAAATTGGCAATGCCCGCCTTGATGCAGGCAGCGAACAGGCCGAGAGTCCGTTTGATTATCGCGATATCAAAGATGATGGCGTTTTTACCTTTTTTGATCTGCCCAAAGGCAGCAGTCGCGTCTACCGGATCTCACTCACGGCTACCTACCCGGGCAGGTACTATCTGCCGCCGGTAAGTTGCAGCGCTATGTACGATCAGCGTATCTATGCCAATACTGCCGGGGAGTGGGTGGAGGTGTACTAGGAAAAATGCGGGTCATACCCTTAGGCATGACCCGCTCAAATAGCAACATAAAAAGCTAAAACTTATCAGCGCCCGGATAAGCGGGCGCTGATTATCCTTATTTCGTTACCACCATCTTACGGGTAGCCGTATACTCCCCGGTGCTGAGGGTATAATAGAACACCCCGGTACCACCCAAATCCCCCGCACTGATTTGTATCTCATTGCGGCCGGCAGGCATGTGCTCCCGGATGGTCTTCACTACCCTGCCGAGGGCATCCTGTATGTTCATAGTCACCAACTGATCTTCCGGCAGCATAAACCCAATGATGGTTACATCGCTGAAGGGGTTGGGTACGTTCTGGTAGAGCGCAAATCCTTCGGCCGAAGGTGCATCTACCAGGAAGTTGAGTACCGGATCAAGTCGGTCTCCGGCCGGCGTATAGGCCTCGGCATGCGTATAGCGGCTGGTGATGCCCATCACCTCGCTCAAGCGCACCTTCTCCAGTGGTCTGATTTTCAGACTAAACAAAGGCTCGCCTGTGTCCTGAAATTCATCGGCACGACCACCCGCCCAGTTCCAGCTCATGGTGAGTACGCCATTTGCCAGCTGCTCGTCATTGTAATGACCTTCTTCAACGATGCCTGGCACTACCTCCAGCAGGTTGATGCGGGCTGCATCGACCTGCAGCGTAAACTGGTAGCCTTCGATCTCGGCCAGTTCGGCAGCAGTTACCGGAATGGTGTAGGTCTCCCCTGCCTGCATCTCAACATCGGCCACCTCAAAATAGAACTTACCCTTGGTAGATCGCTCTTCCGTAGCCATGAGATTGGGTGCTGCACTGTTGTTGACGTCACCGACCTTGATCGCCACAAACTGGCGGTTGGCCACCGAACCGGAGAGATTGTTGAGATTGATCAACTCCGGAAATGGCGTCAGCCAGGGATTGTCGGGATCCGGGAAATCGTAATTGGCGTCGATAAACCGCCAGCTGGTGTTGTTTGGCAGCTGGTTGGCGATGTTGAGCACCAACCTGCGAATCTGTACCAGATCGAGTGTGGTGATACTGCCCGAACGGTTGGCATCAGCCGCAATCAGCTTGTAGGGGCTGTCGAGCCGCTGTGCCTGCAGGATGTGCTTGTTGATCAGTACCAGATCGAGGGTTGAGACCCCGTTGGTAGCATTGGCATTCATGGAAGCCGAGATGGTATAATCATAACCGGTCTCTATCTCCTGGAACTCAAAGCGACCGTTGCCACCCGTAGTCATGCTGTAGTCGACCTGACCATTGATCGTCACCGTCACGCCCTGTACAGGTTCATCTTCTTCGGTAAAAATAGCGCCCGAGACCGTTGCCATCACGTTTTGCTGTGTGCACAGGCCATTGGGATCCTGAAGAACCATGAATGACTGACAGAAGTCGTAGTTGCCAGCACCATCAATCGCATAGACGAAGATGGGAATGAGTGCAGTCGAGCCAGCACTGCCGCCATTGGCCAGGAAATCTTCGCAGTCAAACTGGATAACAGAAGCCCCTACAGGATCTGGTGCCACCCCTGGAGGCAGTTGGGCGGTATACACAGCCAGCTTGAGCGGACCAGTACAATCATCCCCCAGCGCATTGACAAACTCCGATGGCCATATTTCCGGTGTCACCGCACCATCGGGTGTACCGTCGCCATTGTGGTCGATGTTCGAAAGGGCTGCCGTAAGTCCGTTGAGACAGGAAGGAGCCGTCGCCTTACAGTCCTTGATATTGAAGATGACAATTCTCCCCTGACCGTTGTTACTGCAGCCGTCAGCGGCAGCAATCAGCAATGCATGTCGACCGATGGGGAAGTTGCCCGTCAGCGAGTAACTACCTTCGCCCTGACTGACGACTGTTGCCGACAGGTTGGCGTCCTGTGAAAATTCACCCGGCGATATCTGGCCATCCTGGTTGGTATCCACTACATTCAGATCAAGCAGTACCCGTGCCTGCATGCCACTGAGACCACAGCCGTCGGCAACGGTGAAGTTGAAAGTGGCCTGGGCCGAACAGCTCAGGTTGTCGAAAGAGCAGAAGTCACTGAAGGGCTCCACCGTCACTTCCGGAGCGCTGCTGTCAAATATTTTAATAAACTGTGAGTACTCATAGTAACCGTAGGAACGCAACTGCGGATTGCCAAACGAAGGCGGTGCGAGCGTAGGTGATGACTGGCTGTTGGACCAGTGGCCACTCGGCAGCGGACCCGCAGGCGTATTGCAACGGTTGGTACCCGTAGCGGGCAGGTTGTTGAGTTCATTATTATCACGGTCGAGGTATACAACGGCTGCCGTCGGATTGGCAGGCGTTGCCGTACCTGCAACAGTACGCACCAGCACCCATACGTCTTCATCACCCCCGAGATTATCACAGTCTTCATCCCTGCTAATTACCACCGGCGGTGATTCACCATCCCACTGGCACCAGTTGATGACGCGGTAGGTTCTCCGGATTTTGAAACACTCAAGACCGTCCGAGGTAAATTGTTCGTCATTCTCTCCATTAGCGCCGCTGATAGCCAGCAGGTCGCAGCCCAGTATGCGCGTCTCGATGCCCGGGATATCGGCAGCAGAGCAGTCGGCCATAGCATCCCGCGGAAATTTGATCTCATAATTGTGTACCTCGTTGATCGTAATCAACTGCCGGCAGTTGTTGAGCGACACCAATCCCTGGGCATCGATCACCTGAAAGCGCCGGGTGATGGTTCCATAGCCACAATCATCCCGCTGGTCCAGCGGTGCAAGCTCTACGATTTGTTGTACGATACAGTTGTCAGAACCCGTAGCCTGGCCAAAGGCATCGTTGAGGACGTTGCGCGTCGTGAGTTCGCTGGTTGTCCAGGCAGTCGCCAGGTTGGTCGGAAAAGTAGCCGGAATGCTGGAGCAGCTGACCGTCATACTCTGCGGAGCTGTACAGGTTGGATTCACCTTGTCTTCCACGACCACGTCCATCCAACATACATTGAAGTTGTCCCTGAGATCTATGTCTGCCAGACCATCGTCGTTGGCATCGTCATTGCCATACCACGACCCAAAGAGGTTGTTGGTATTGGCATCGTCCCATACGCGCAGCTCTATGCGCAGCAATCCCGACACATCACAGCAGGTGGCATCGATGAATTCGCGCCAGGGCGTGAAATATTGATTAGGTACATTGCTCTGCCCCGAGGGCGCGCTCAGCCTCACTTCATCACTGATGACGGTACCGTTGTTGTTGTAATCAAAAGCGTTGAGGCAACCGTAGCCAACCCCTGCATCTACCCGGCGACGTACCTCGTAACGCACCGTACTGCAGTTGTCGCGGGATCCTTCGTCAATATCTGTAGCAAAAACACGAGCCGCAGACACAGTTACCAGCCCCGCCTGACCAACTGGTCCTGTAAGGGATACGTGCAAAGCATTGTCACACTGTGCCGTAGGTGCAACCTCATCGATTATCTGAAAAGGTGTGAACATCTGCGAGCTGTTGCCACAGCCATCAACGGCCGTGTAGCGAAGCCTGTGACTCCCTTTTTCGATAGGCCCAACCAACTGGGAAGGACTACCACTGGCAATTACTATGCCGCCGGTCGTGCCCCGCAACACATCTACACTGATGGTGGCACTCGAACAAAACTCCCCTATCGATGCAGGCATAGGCAGCTGAAAGTAAGCCGCACAGGAAAGCGCACTGGACGGGAAACTCAGCATGTCGGGTGTACCGTCGAGGTTGTAGTCGACAGTTGCTGCAGTCAGCTGTGGCGCCGAATAGTCCCCCACCGTCACCAGTTGATTGAAAATGCGCGACTGTGTAGGAGCGCAAAAATCCAGCACCGTCCAGCGACGGATAACACTTCTTGCGCCAGTACAGATGGGTACTGCACCCTGATCGGCATAAGAAGTGCCGAGGTTGCAGATTGTCTGGTCCAGATCTATGTTGCCAAAGGCTGTACGAATGAACGGATAGCCTGAGTGCCTGGGGTTCGGATTGCCCGCCGCATTGGTCGTAAAGGCTTGCCCGCATTCAAGGAAAGCCGTGAAGGGCGGGAACTGAATATCCTGAACATTGGGTTTGCGGAAAGTAATCTGCTGCGTACAACTGCTCACCATGGGATTACCCGTACAAGTCGACTCGAGTTTGTCCTGGGCCGTAAAGGTTCGTTGTATGGTAGAAGCCGTGCAGTTGAATGTTTTGTTAACCACCTCTGTCACACAGACCCGGATGTTGCCACAATTGTCCGTCAGCGCACCCCCGAATGCATCCCCGTTGTGCGGGAAGCCCGTAAGTAAAAGTGCGTTGATCAGCTGCTGCATACGAGCCGCGCGCGTCGGGTTGGAGGGCAATACTACATTCCCACTTCTGTCGGTACGATAACACCAACGGTTGCCCGAAGGCAGCAGGTTGCCATTTTCATCGATGGCAGGCACATTGCCCGACAGTTTAACCTGGTCTATATCATTGCAGATCAGCTCCCTGCGCTCCCTGGCTGTCATGGTAGGAACATTGACAAGCCTGGAGCTTCTCGAATCACCGTAAACCGCCCAGCTGTAAGCGCCCGTCTGACCCGGCAGCGAGGAAGTAGTGAGCAGCGTATATGTCTGCCCCTGTACTAGTTCAAGGGACAAGCGCATACTGGGATTGAAATTGACGGTTCCAAATCCTGCACCGGGCGTGAGCAAAAAGAGGTCGGCAGTAGCCCCAAATACCTGATCATTCTGGCACAATATGCGCGAACAGGGCTCTGCAGGGTTAAAATTGCCCATATAGAGCGCAGCCATCGCTCCGCCACTGTTGGCATTCAGCGCTGTACTGGACAGGTCAAACGTGTAGGTATCGGTCTGTGAAACCTGAAAACTGTGTGTGCGATAGAACCGCAGACCGGGTGCATTGCCCGCAGAGGCACCACTGCTGCTGGTAAGAATTTCCAGGTAGCAGTTAAATTGTGAAAAGTCGAGGCGTGGGTCATTGATTCCGAGGCTTCCGGACAGAATACTGGCTGTAAATTCGACATTGGCTTCACCCGTATCGGCCGGGCAGGTAAGTGCCGGTGCCGTTTTGTCCTCGACAAAGAGGTTACCCCAGCAAGTGGTAAAGGATACCCCTGCCAAAGGATTGGAGGGCGTAAACAGCCAGTTGCTGATGCGCAGCTCCTGACCCGCCGGCCCTTGACCATCATCATCGATGCCTACAATCAGGACCTGGCCCGCCGTGAGCTGTTGATTGAATGCCCCTGCGCTGCTGGCGGTGCCCTGCGCCACGACCGCACCGTTGACACCGATGATAAACCAGTCAAAGTCGATGTCTGCGTTCGTCCAGGTATAGTCAAACCGGAGGTTTCCGTTGCCCGGCATACCTACTGCAGCGAAGGCGTCGAGTTCGTTGAGCGATGGATCGTTGCCGTCAGGTATACCGGCTGCCGCAGTTGTCAGTGTCAGTACGTTGCCATTGAATGAAGCTGAAGCCCCTGCAGCACTTGGAGAAAGTGTCCAGTTGGCAGGTGCAAAAGCACCCGTAAATCCGCTCTGCGGTGGTGGTACTGGCAGCGTAACCATATAGGGGAAGACACCACAACCATCGACGATAGGACCATTGGACGGATTCGCGTCCTCGACAGTTACCCTGAACAGTGAAGGATCTACACAGCCCATATTACCACTGAGTACCATTTGGGGTGTCACCAGCACCTTGCAATCATCTCCCAGCGTCACATTCAGGTTGCCGAGGCAACCCAGATTGGTGACAGGCCGTGGTGGCTGATTGACGATGATGCGGAAATCTTCGACCGTCGTATTGCCATTGACATCCGTGGCCGTGAGCAGTACCGTATATGTACCGGGCGCTGTGAGTACCGCCATGCGCGCTCCACCCACGCTGGCTACAATGCTTGCACTGGTGACACCGGGCTGGAAGCCTGACGTCAGGGAAGCTACCCCACAGTTGTCGCTGGCCGTAACCTCAAAGACAACCGTAGCCGAGGGATCATCACATGCTGGCAGGTTGACAATAATATCCTGCGAAGGATATACGATGATGGGGGCCCAGTTGTCGGGCTGATCATTTATTACCAGCGTAGTCGTAGCCGACGAACTCTGTCCGGCCGCATCCACATAGGTAGCCGTGAAGATTTTACCACTGTCAGCTGCCACCAATGGCCGTCTGAATTCAAAATAACCTGCGAGTGTATCGATATACGTTGGCTGTACGGTACTTCCGCCGAGACTGAAAGAAGCCCTGGCAGGTGCCACCGGATTGTCGCAGTCGTCGAGGATAGTCACTGAAAGGGTTGCCAGCAGCGTGTCCCGACAGGCAGGCATCGTAAACGTGTTGACTGCAGCAATTACTATATCGGCGGGCTGCGGTCCTTGTTGGCTGACCACCAATGTTGGAGAAAGCTGAATATTTTGATAAACAATAGTAAGTTGATGCGTTCCGGCAAGCAGATTGCCGGCTACTTCTACATAAACAGCATTAGCACCCAGCGCTGCTGTGTGGTGAAAACCGCTACCGCTGAGGGTAGGCAGGCCAGATGTGCCCCCGTTGAAGCTGAGATCTGCGAGATTGATGGGTTCGCAGTCATCTTCAACAATGAAGCTGTACACAGAAGGCGCATTAGCCGCACAAGCCGGCAGGTTTACAGCCTCAGCAGCTGCCCGAATCGCAGGTGGTTGATTGTCTGCTGCCTGCTGTACTGTCACTAGTTGATCCAGAAAACCTACGTTGCCGGCAGGATCAGTATAGGTAGCAGCGAGAAGGTAGCTGCCCGCTGCCGGAAAATCCACCGTATATTCCCGATAATTGACACCTGTATAATTGAGCGTTGCCGTTGCACCGCCAAAATTAGGTGTAAAAGCACCCCAGTTGACAATATCCTGATCGCAGCGATCATTGAGCTGGAAAGTGACTATGGCACTGACAGAGGTTGCGCAGACAGGAATAACAAACTGCGTATTGGTTGTTATCACCACCTGGGGCACGATGTTGTCCCGAATATTGGCAATCAGCTGTAAACCATTCGTTCCATTGGCAATGTTGCCCGAAACATCCCTGCCACGGACAGCTATGGTCGTACTGCCCGTACTCCAATGGACGTCCATAACATAAAACCCGGCTCCGTCATTGGCAAAATTTACCTGCGTAGCCGGTTGTATTGTTGAAGGGGTGGTCGTAACCAGCGCTGACAGTGCGTTGTTGGTAGTTATGACCCCGTCACAGTTGTCAAATCCATAGACATAGTATATATCCTGTCGTCCGCAGGCACCCTCGGGCAGTTCGAGCGTACCCATATTGAGTGCTGTACCCGGTGCAGTAGCGGGATCATTGTCGACAACGATATTCCCTAAGAGATCATACACGTAAAACACCGGCCGGGTGACATCCGTGCCATTGGCTACTGTAACCGTTACAATGGTAGGCTCCGCCGGCGGATTACACGGACCTGTCTCTGTAACCGCAATAGAGTAAGCGCCAGCTCCGACGTTGTTGAACTGAAAGTTGCCCTGTCCCATACCGATGTAGGTGACGATTGACGGGTTGGGCGGTGTACTGCCGCCAGGGCCAGAGCCCGCTACAGGCGTTGCCGTCACCATATACGTACCCGTACAGGTCGTACCATCCGCTATCGTCACCCGGAAAGCGCCATCGGCTACGTAGCCAGGACTGCTGAACGGGCAGCTCGGCCGGTTGAGTACAGTGCTGGTAACCGTATAGGGTGCATCCAGGGTTGTAAAAAGCCCCGGACCGGCACAAGCCGACACATTGGCCGGCATGCTCAGTCCGTCACAGGTCTCAGAAACAAACCAGTGATAGCGGGTGCCCGGCTGCAGTCCGCCAACCACTACGCGCACCTGCTGGTTGACCACCTGCATGCTGCTCACCGGTGAACTAAAGACTGGCACCCCATTGGTAAAGCATATATTGGTATAGACAATAGCGTGGCCACGATCATTACAATCCTGAACACCCAGTCCCCCAACGAGAAGCGTCCAGCAGTTATCCACCGGCGTATTCTGGGATGTCCAGCGCAGTTCCATGGACTCCTGACTGACATTGGATGAGCTCAGATTGACAGGCATAGGACAAGATGGAGCACTGAGCGGGCAGGTCAGTATACTAGCCCCCTGCAGGTTGCCTATATATCCGGCGGTCACTGTGCCTGCGGCAATCGTCATGACATTGCCAAGCGCAAATCCGGCGCAATGAGTTGCAACAGCCTGCTGTAAAGTGCTGCCATTCTGCAAGATACTTACAGGCGGCAGGCTGCCCGCGCAATCAGCGGTGAGGCTGAAGCTAAACAGCCGCACAGGCTGGCCACTGACGACATTCAGATTGGGAGAAGAAGTGAGCGAACAGCGATACACCTCATGTCCACCCAAATCAGCAGGATTGCTCCCCGGACAACTGGCAGCGTAATACGCGGCCGTTATACGCTCAGCCCGCCAACTACCCGTGATAGAATTCATGTTGCCATTGGCTGGCAAAACAGGAATCGCAGGCGTGATGGTCGTGCCAGCAGGAATCAGAACCGTGAAGACGGCACCCGACTGCATGGTCGCGTTGCTGGCAGAATAATTGGGCGTAGCAATAGCGGTGACCGTGAGCGGATTGGCCGGATCCTGCACCAGTCCATACGTAAGACCAGGCTGCGCAGAAAGACGGGCACTCAGCAGGAATATCACCGCCAGCAGCTGTACAATCCGTAAACAGGATACGCTCTTTTTCATGTGCAAATGAATTGTGATTCTTGGTTTAATTACTGCCCCATGTATGTCCCTTGGCGACAGACAGGGATGACATCCTGATTATTCCAAAAACCGTTCCAATTTTGCACAGAACCGGTAAAAAAGCTTTTGAGCTATCTCTTTATACCAAAAAAGAATTGTTTTACATGTACTTATGTGTTACAAAAATATTTGCTACACAAAATAATTTCCGCTTCAAGCAATCTATGAACCCTCAACAGCGCGAAAGCCCTAAACGCGGGTCTCAAGCCAGTGCGTGATCAATTTCCACAGGTGCTGGTAAGGAATCACCTCCAGTTGTTGCGGAACAGCCCGGTAGACAGGCATTGGCTGTAACATCTCCAGATATTTGACAGGCTGCTGAACCTGCAGCGGCTGGTATTTGGCCTTTTTGAGTTGCAGCAACAACCGCACGAAGAGCAGCTGCCGCGAGGGATGTTCACTTGTCGACTGTCGGTTGGCCCACTGCCGCAGTTTATCCAGTGCATTATCCGCCTTGACCCACTGCCTGTCTGTGATGTAGTTGACAACCGCCAGTATATCCTCCAGCAGTTGAAAACTACGTCCCGCGGGTTCTGCAGCGGCCATAGACAGAAGGTTGTCCTTCATTTTTACCCGTACAACGCGGTCTTCCATACCCTGCATCTTCAGGCAGCAGGCAATATAGCTGCCGACTACCCTCCATTTGTACTGCTCTATAGCAGGGCGACGGTAAAACTGAACCGAAGTAGCCACATGATTAAAGATAGCCATGGCGTGATTGTAATGCGCTGTGTGCGCTGCCAACAGCAAATAATACTCCATAAATGCAAACCACGAGTTGCTGCCTGCCTCAAGACCTGGCAGTACCTTTTCGGCGGCAGCCATCCCCCCCTTGTAATCCAGCAGATACAGGCAGGCCGTCATTTTACAGATATAAAACTTAATCCATACTTCCTCCGGGTAGAAACGCGGCAGCGTATCGAGATAAGCCAGTGCTTGTGTACAAATATCTATAGCAGCCACTGCGTCTTTTTCCATAAGATACTGCATGGCCCACGCCTGATACATGTAAAAATAAATCCAGGGCGAGTGATTGCGGTCTGACAAACCTAATAGTTCGTTGCAAAGCTCCAGCAGTTCTGGTTGCCTGGTTTCAGCAGCAGGATGGAGGTAGAGCAACTGAACCCGCAAAAACAGCGACTCGGCCTGTGCTTCCGCCTGAAACTGCTCCAACAGCTGTTGCAGCTCCGCATCAGCGGCCTGAAAAGCAGTGGTATCTCCCTCCTGCAGCGCGTACTCCCGCAGAAAGCGGAGCAGATTGATCTGCAAGTTGGTAAGATGGTACTTTTGCGTAGTGCCCAGTAACTGTCGGGACATCTGGGCAGCCGAATAGTGTGCCCCCTGATCCCGCAGGATATTAATCAATGCCCATTCTTTTTGTGCATGATAGTGCGCCTGCTCATAGTTGGAAACCGACGTCTTATTGAGATCCAGAAAAAAAAGAGTGTTCAGCAGCCTTTTGCGGAAGCGAGATTTCAGCTGCCGGTAGCGCGCATCCTGTGGTTCGCAACTGTACAGAATCTCGGCGGCCTCCTGATCACTTCTAAATTGATTGGAGAGGATGCCCTTATAGAATTCATTAAACTTGCTCTGCTTTTGCTGCGCCTCGCTATCATCCAGAATTTCTATATGCGCCAGTTTTTTGCGGGTGACAATGCGGCTTATTTCCAACAGGCTTTTCATGCTGTCTACGTTTTTGTTCTTCAGGCTGCCCGTCCGGAGCGGTGTAGCGCCATAACAGCCGGGCCAGTTGAGTGTTTGCTTTTGCCAATTCCAGCGATAAATTGCGCTTGCTGCAGCCCTTATTGCAAAAAAGGTTTTGCAAATGCATTTGCAAAACCTTTTTTACGCAGTTGTGAACTGACAGTTACTAGTATTCATCCTCATTGAAGAGAAAGTCGTCCTTTCGCGGGTAGTCGGGCCAGATATCATCGATACCTTCATAAATCTCCCCCTCATCTTCCATCGACTGGAGATTTTCGATCACTTCCAGGGGGAGACCTGAACGGATGGCGTAGTCAATCAATTCGTCCCGAGTTGCGGGCCAGGGAGCATCCTCAAGGTGAGAGGCAAGATCCAATGTCCAATACATAGACTACGAATTTTTATGGATAAAAAAAATAAATAAACCCATTGCGTTTGGGTAAATTTCCCGCAAAACTAATAAACCAGATCTCTTTTTATGCCTTTTTGGGGAGATTTTTTTGAAATAAAATACAAGCTAATTAAACAGCAAAAAAGCCTGTTATTGACAAAATTTTATTGTGAGTACACATTTTTCGGAGGCAGAAATCGGGAGAAATTCTTTAAAAAGTCGGAAAATGGGAAAAAGGAAGGAAAAATCGCACTCGGCACCGCATTTGATCCGGATGCGATTTCTAAACAGGGTCTAAAACAAATCATCCATTGTCAAAGAAGTATCTATCAGGTCCAGGCTGTATTGATTTTGTTTTACGCCGAACGTACTAATCATGGTCAGAAAAAGTTGCTTTCGGGTATGGGTAGTCTCTTTAAAAGCCGCCATTTTATTGCGGTACGCGAGGGCCATCTTTTTGTCGAGGGTGATTTCGGCACCGTAAAATTTAATTTCACAAATATTGATCACAAAGTCGTTGCGGTCAATCAGCAGATCGAACTGAAGGCCGTCTTCTTTATCCGTACCTTTCTTATAAAAAGACGAGGCCGTGGCATACACACCGGAAATACCGAGCGCTTTTTTAATTTGTGGAATATGTTTGAGACAGATATTTTCAAATGCATAGCCGGCCCAACTGACGTACGCCTGCGTTTTACTCAGTTGTTGCCAGATTCCGGTGCCTTCCTGACGGTTATTTTCCATAAACTGCAGGTAGAAAAGAGAAAATTCATCCGTCAGTCGGTACAAAGCATCCTTTTTCTTTTTACCAAACGGTTGGTAGCTTGAGATAAATCCTGAGTGCAGCAGTTCCGCGATCACAGCAGAAGCGCCACCGCCTTCCGGGAGGCGGCTGATTTGCACGACTTCCGAGCGTGTCAGGCCCTTTTGCTTTCCTGCCAGTGCCCGGACGATTCTGACATGCACCTCGGAATTTTCGAACAAAGCGGCGTAGAGCTTAGGAAATTCATCCCAAAGCAGCCCGTTCTCAGAAAAACAGATGGCGTCTATGTTTTGCGCAGCGCTTTTCCCTGGCTCTACCTGATCCAGGTAATGCGGCACGCCGCCCATCGCCATGTACAAATGCAGGATTTGATAGCGCTCAAAATGGAGCGCTTTCGACTGTAAAAAAAGCGCCGTCTCCGACAGATCGAAAGGCTTCAGGTAAATCCGCCTCGTAATGCGGTTATGTAGTCCGCCTTTATCGTGTACTACATTTTTGATCATCCAAGAGGCTGCCGAACCGCAAATAACTACGACAATCGGGTGATTGATGGCCCAGCTATTCCAAAACCAGCTCAGGCCTTTCAAAAAACCGGATTTATGGGTCGCCAACCAGGGAAGTTCGTCAAAAAACACGATCATTTTCCCCTGCTCTTTCCTCCCTTCCAGAAATTTAGTCAGCAGATAAAAAGCCTCCAGCCAGTCTTTGGGCACCGTTGTCGGAAAGGCGCCAGCGGAGTATTTGGCCAATTGGAGCATAAAATTCCGCAACTGCTCGCTGCGGGTGGCGTGCTGGATTCCGGTAATCTCGAAGTCAATTTTTTCCTGATAAACTGATTTTACCAAGAACGTTTTTCCGATCCGCCGGCGTCCAATCACGGAGATCATCTCTGCCTTGGACGACAGTAAAGCGTTTTCCAGTATTTGCTTTTCTTCGGTTCTGCCAATAAAGGGCGCGCGCATAGCGAAATTGGATTAGTTGCGAAATATAGACAAATATAAGAAGATTTCGCGAGAAATAAACATTGATTTCTCGCGAAATCTTGGGATTTATACACCTATTTCGCGGGGATTGCTACAAAAGTCTAGAAGGTAAGCATGCTCCAAAATCACAACAACAGCCCGATTGATAAGTGGGTCAGTCTAGTCCGAAACGGACAAGCAGAAGACGCTGGGGAACAAAAAGTACAATTATTTGTCATAATAGTAATACTTTCAAATTATCGGTCACCATTAAACATTGATGTATGAGAAGTTTTCATTTTCTGGCCGCTACCTGGTTTTTTCTGACAGTTATTTTTCTGACCAGCTGTACGGTTGTACGGCAGGGAGAAGTGGGTGTTAGCCGCAGATTCGGCAAATACGACGACAAAGTGATTACCAGCGGGTTGAGGGGGTTCAATCCTTTCACCACAACGATTATCAAGGTATCCACTCAGACAGAAAACCTTGAGGTTGCGGTGGACATACCCTCCAAAGAGGGTCTGACGATCCGCTCCGAAGTATCCATCCTGTATAATGTCCAGCAAAGAACCACACCGGATCTGCTGCGCAACATCGGTTTGGACTACGAAGCCACCGTCATCCTGCCGGTATTCCGTTCCGCAGTGGCGGACGTCAGCGCGCGTTATTTTGCGAAGGACATGCACTCGGGTAATCGCGCCGAAATCGAGCTGGCAATCCGCGACCTGATGATGAAAAATCTGATGGAAAAAGGTATTATCGTGGAGGCTGTGCTGCTCAAAAGCATTCAGCTGCCCCGCAGTCTGGCCAAAGCCATCGAGGATAAACTCGAGGCCGAACAGCAGGCGCAGCGCATGGAGTTTGTGCTGCAACAAACGACGCAGGAAGCCGAACGCCGCCGCATCGAAGCCGCCGGCGTGCGCGACGCCAACCAGATCATCGCAGCTGGCCTGACGCCGGAAATTCTGCAATACAAAGCGATCGAAGCCTGGCTGATGCTCTCGCAGTCACAAAACTCGAAGGTGATTATTGGCAATGCTGGCTCGTTGCCGGTCGTGTTAGACCCGAAATAAGCGGGGAATTCAGATTGCGGATGGCGGGTTATTATTGCCGGGATCACAAGTAATAACCTGCCATCCCCCATCCCCAAATCCACAATCGCCAATTCCCAATTCGAATTATTTTTCCCATTTCTTACAATCGCCCGGCATTTCCGGCATTTCTGCTGGCATTTCCCGGAGCGGTGCGCAGAAGTAAAGCGTTTCAACGCATTGGGCGGGCAGCTACCTGTACAAGCGCCTGGTTCAAAATCATTGCGGTTGATAATCCCCGACGATGGTAAAACTCAACCCTTCGTATCCGGAAGGGATGATACAAACCTCGGCAGTATCTGCCGGGCCTGTCGGATCGCAGAAGAAATAGTTACGTCCCTTGTGACTAAAGTAATCACCCTCGGTACCCTCCAATGCGACAGCCAGACTCACGTGATCCTCCCAGGCGATGACCAGCATAGGCAGATTGAGCAATTCTTTGAGCAGGTTGAAAAAGAGCGCGGTTCGGTCTTCACAGTCCGACTGATGATAGTAGAACAATTCATCTGCCACCATCGACTTCTGCCCTTGTCGGCCGTCAGGCAGCGGAACCTCCCCGTAAGCAAAACCCGTTCGGCACAGGGCCGCAAGGAAAGACAACTGCTCCCGCTGGGGCATATCCCTCATGTGCTCCCTGAGCTGCGGCAGCAGGCTGGCAGACAGACTCTGAGAAAGCGGTGACCTGATGAAATGAATTTCATCCAGTACCGGGTAATGATTGAGCAGTTCGATACGACTGGCATCGTATGTCAGAGGAAGTTGGTAGTCTGCCCCCTGATAGACAAAGCTAAAGTGTCTGTTGACAGGCTTTTCGGGCAGCGCCGGCCACGAATTCAGTGCAAAATCAAAAGCCTGACCCCGCCGGTTGCTGGGTACAGTCAGCATTATCACAGACGCTCTGCCCTCGGACAGTGGCTTACCTATTCCTCGCAGATTACAAAAAAAACGACCTGCATCTTCAAACTGGGACACCTCATACAGCGGTGTTGTGACATAGACGTAGACGAGAAACTCACGGCGAGTAAGCACGAGCCGGATATCATAACCGCTGTCATACAGCAAAGCCGCTATCAGCATCCTTCGCTGTAGCTCCTGAGAAGACGGCAGGAGCTGACCCACAGCCTGCTCAATGAACTGGTAATACAACCAGTCGCTGAGTTGGAGTTGATCCTTATACCAGCCAAGATCATAGCGAAGCTGCTCACACAGATGCTGCTCTGTCCAGTGCCACCCCCTGGTTAGGGACGACTCCTCGAGCGTGAGTTTGGTGCGTGGCAGTTTGCCGGGATCATACGACAATTCGATGGCTGCACCGTAAAAAGAAAAGGCAACAGAAGAGGTGGCGCTGAGTCCCGTGACAGACAGCAGCAGGCAAAAGACCCAGCAGTAAAAATTAAGCCCAGACAAAAAAAAGCGACAGGCCATATTGTACAGGCATTAGAAAAACAAGCCTTGGGACGGACGCTCTACAGAATCAACATAGCGTCTCCATAGCTAAAGAAGCGGTACTCCTCTTTGATAGCCTCGTGATAAGCCTCCATGACCAGCTCATAGCCACCGAAAGCCGCCACCATGATGATCAGGCTTGACTTTGGCAGATGAAAATTGGTGACCATCGAATTGGCAATACTGAAATCGTAAGGAGGGTAGATGAATTTGTTCGTCCATCCCTCGGCAGGCTTGAGATAGCCTTCGGAAGACACAGACGTTTCTACTGCTCGCATGGTAGTAGTCCCTACTGAGCAGATTAAACTCCCTTTTTCCTTGGCTTGGTTGACTTTTGCCGCCTCGTCGGGCAGTATACGGAAGTATTCGGCATCCATCTTATGCTTTGAGAGATCTTCCACCTCGATGGTACGGAAAGTACCCAGACCGATATGAAGTGTCAGCTCCGCAAATTCTATACCTTTGATTTCAAGCCGCTTGAGAAGTTCCCTGCTATAGTGCAGGCCAGCCGTAGGTGCAGCAACAGCACCCACCTCCTTAGCGAAAACCGTTTGGTAGCGCTCCCTGTCCGATTTTTCTACCGGCCGGGTGATGTATTTGGGCAGTGGCGTATTGCCGAGATTGTAGAGATCACGCTGAAAGTCCTCTTCGGGACCATCGTACAGAAAACGAATCGTCCGGCCGCGGGAAGTTGTGTTATCAACCACCTCAGCCACCAGTACATCGTTGTCGTTATCGTCGCTGAAATAGAGTTTATTGCCGACGCGAATTTTGCGGGCCGGATCTACCAGCACATCCCACAAGCGCGCGTCATTATTGAGCTCGCGCAACAGGAAGACCTCAATTTTGGCACCCGTTTTTTCTTTCCGGCCGTACATACGAGCAGGAAACACCTTGGTATTATTGAAGATCATCACATCACCCTCGTCAAAATACTCAAGGATATCTTTGAATATCCGGTGTTCAATTTTGCCCGTTTTGCGATGCAGAACCATCAACCTTGATTCATCTCTGTTTTTGGCCGGATACTGTGCGACCAAATGCTTGGGCAGGTCAAATCCGAAATGCGAGAGTTTAGTCCTCATCTAGTGGTTTTTTCTTACAATAGCCTGCAAAGGTAATAAAATATTCGGTACTATTCTTTGCTGTATTTGTGCAAAATACCGCTTTGGAGGCAAGTGCTGTACCCGCTTGTAACTGGCAGACGAAAACCGTTGTTTTATCGAAATAATACCGGCATCTGCCTCCTTTATAGTAGCTTTAGGCCACTAAAATAACAAGGCGGCCCCTGGATGGGTTGAGCCGACAGACAATTAGATTCGCATGGCTATTCTTTTCAAAATCATCAACGAGAGCATACAGCAGGCCATACAGCAGTTGCTGGGCAACAGGCTCAGGAGCTTTTTGTCGCTGCTGGGCATTTCCATTGGTATCTTCTGCATCATCGGTGTTCTTTCGGCAGTTGATTCTCTGGAGGATAACATCCGCGGAAGCATGCAAAAGCTTGGCAACAACATCCTGTACGTACAGAAGTGGCCGTGGGATGATTTTGGTGACAACTGGTGGAAATATTTTCGGCGGCCCAACCCTACCTATGAGGATTACCAGGCCATCAAAGAAAAGTCGCGCTACGCCCAGTTAAGCACTTTTTATGTAACTGTCGGCATGCGCAGCCTCAAGTGGAAATCCAGCAGTGCCGAGAATGTCATTGCGCTGGCTGCTACAGAAGAATTTGCCGACATGTTCCGGTTTGATTTCCACAAGGGTCGCTTTTTCACTCCTTCAGAATACCGGAGTGCTGCCAACAAGGCCGTATTGGGCTACAAGGTTGCCGAGACACTTTTTGGCACAATTGAACCCCTGGGAAAGCAAATAAAAATGCAGGGGAGGACTTTCGAGGTCATCGGTGTCATTGAACCTTCGGGCGATGAGTTGCTCAACCCGCTAAACTTCGACGATGCCGTCATCATTTCCTACAACACCGGGCGTAGTCTGGCCAATCTGCATAACAACGACATGCTCGATGCCACGATCAGCATTAAGGCCATGGAAGGTATTCCGCTGCCACAGCTTCACGACGAGCTCATGGGCATCATGCGGGCCAAACGGCGGCTAAAGCCATTGGCAGAGGATAATTTTGCCCTCAACGAGCTGTCGATGATTGGCAAGGTATTTGATCAGTTCTTCCTTGTACTCAACCTGTTGGGTATTATTATCGGTGCTTTCTCCATGCTGGTAGGCGGCGTAAGTGTGGCCAACATCATGTTTGTCTCCGTAAAAGAACGGACCAACATCATCGGCATCAAGAAAGCCCTGGGTGCCAAGCGGCTGTTTATTCTAATGGAATTTTTAATTGAAGCCATCATCCTCTGTATTCTGGGGGGGCTGCTCGGGCTGGGATTCATCTTCCTGATCATGCAGCTGCTCAGCAGCGTACTCGGCTTTGATATGTACATGGACGTAGGCAATATCACCATTGGGCTGAGCGTGTCCATCATCATCGGTGTGGTGGCGGGTATCATTCCTGCCATGCAGGCTGCCCGGATGGATCCTGTTGAGGCCATGCGGCAATAAATACAAATGGGCGGCCAAGGCCGCCCATTTGTATTTATATTTAGCCCAAAAAAGATCTGAGCGTATTTCTATTGTAGGACTTGCGCAGCCGTCGTATAGCGCGCTCTTTGATCTGGCGTACGCGCTCACGCGTGAGGCCATAGCACTCACCTATTTCCTCGAGCGTAAGTGCCTTGTACCCGTTGAGTCCGTAGTAAGCAGACAATACTTCGACCTCCCGGGGGGAGAGAATAGACAACCCTTGCTGCACCTCCTCCTTCAGCGAATCCTCCATGAGTTGGTTGTCGGGCAAGCTGTCCTCTCCGGAGCGCATAGTATCGAGTATGGTTGCATCACCCTCCTCCCCGCTGAGCGGAGCATCTACGGAGATATGCCGATTTTGCCCTTTCATCAGGTTGGCCACCTCCTTGGGCGTTATGTTCAACAGCTCCGCCAACTCCTCCTCACTAGGATCACGCTCAAATTTCTGTACAAATGAAGTGAATACCTGATTGACGCGATTGTATGACCCCAGTTTATTGATGGGCAGCCGGACGATACGGGAATACTCCACGATCGCCTGCAGGATAGACTGTCGGATCCACCAGACAGCGTAAGAGATGAACTTAAAGCCCTTGGTTTCGTCGAAGCGGCGAGCGGCCTTCATCAGCCCCACATTGCCTTCATTGATGAGATCACTGAGTGAAAGCCCTTGGTTTTGATACTGCTTGGCTACAGAAACGACGAAACGCAGGTTGGCCCGGGTCAGCTTATTAAGCGCCTCCTCGTCCCCCTTTCGTATTCGTTCGGCCAGTTGCGCCTCCTCGTCAGCTGTAAGCATGGGAATTTTGCTGATATCGTTTAGGTACTTATCCAGCGCAAGGCTCTCCCTTGTGGTGATTTTATTGGAAATTTTTAGCTGACGCATAGAATATTTCGGACTGTAAGTAATAACACTTATAAAATTACACTGAAAACACGGAAAGTGTTGCATCGTTTGTACAACATTTTTTCCGGTAAGGGTTGACTCGTGCTTTTCAACACACACCACCATATATATAACGCCCGTACACTTGTATTAGTTCCTGTTAAAATGTATACAAAAAAGAATGCCCTTCATGGTTTTGCAAGCAAAACCATGAAGGGCATTGTCTATGTGATTATTTCACCGGCCAAAGCGGTGAAATGCTATCATTACCAGTATTATCGACGACGGTCTCGGTCACCACCGCGGTCACCACCGCGATCGCCACCACGGCCACCGCGATCATAGCCTCCGCGTCCGCCGCGGTCGCCGCGGTCACCATCACGATCGCGATATCCACCACCACCTTGCTGCTCATCGTCGTCCCGGGCACCTGCCGGGCGCGGCATAAGCGCCTTGCGGGAAAGCCGGAGTTTGCCCGTCTTCTTATCAACATCGATCAGTTTGACCTTTACAACATCCCCTTCTTTGAGGACATCTTCGACGTTTTCTATGCGGCTGTGGCTGATTTCAGACACGTGCAGCAGACCGCTTTTTCCGTTGAACTCGACGAATACCCCGTATGGCTGAATGGTTTTAACCACTGCTTCATACACATCGCCGATTTCGGGAGAGAAAGCGATGCGGCGCACGCGTTCGATAGCCCGGTCGATAGAGTCCTTGTTGGTAGCAGCGATACTGACGATACCCTGATCACCCACCTCTTCGATACTGATGACCGTACCCGTTTCTGCCTGAATCTCCTGCACCACCTTACCACCAGGTCCGATAACAGCACCAATGAAAGATTTCTCAATAAAGAGGCGCTCGATGCGAGGCGCATGCGGCTTGAGATCGGGCCGAGCCGCTGCGATGGTTTTGGCCATCTCCCCGAGAATATGCAGTCGTCCTTCGCGTGCCTGCTCGAGTGCACTTTCGAGCAACTCGTAAGGCATACCATCGATTTTGATATCCATCTGACAGCCACAGATACCCTTTTCCGTACCCGTGACTTTGAAGTCCATATCGCCCAGTGCATCCTCATCGCCCAGGATATCGGACAGGATAGCCGTCTTACCACCCTCTGCGATCAAGCCCATAGCGATGCCTGAGATAGCACTTCTGATTCTGATACCGGCGTCCATCAGCGCCAGCGAACCCGCGCAGACCGTAGCCATGGAAGAAGAACCATTGGACTCCAGAATATCGCTCACCACCCGGATGGTGTACGGCTGCTCGTTGACATCTGGCAGTACGCGGCGCAGTGAGCGACCCGCCAGATTGGCGTGCCCCACCTCGCGACGGCCAGGGCCGCGCATCGGCTTCACCTCACCCACTGAATACGGTGGAAAATTGTAGTGCAGCAGGAACTTGTCGTAGTATAAGCCCAGTGCATTATCGATCATAGCCTCATCCTGCTTGGTTCCCAGCGTAACCGAGGTAAGACTCTGCGTCTCCCCACGAGTAAAGACAGCAGAACCATGCGCTGACGGCAGGTAGTCAATTTCTGACCAGATAGGTCTGATTTCGTTGAGCTTACGTCCGTCAAGACGCACATGCTCCTCCAGAACCATTGTTCTGACGACCTCTTTTTTGAGCTTATCATAGTACTGATCCAGCAACTTGGCATTGCTGCCTTCCTGGAGATACGTTTCGCCCTTCTCGGCCAGAACAGCAGCCTTAATCTCCTCCTTTACCGATTTAAAGCCATCTTTACGCGTTGACTTATCGGCAAAAGCATGTGTGATTGCACCTACTTTGTCCTTGCCCAACTTATACACCAGCTCCTTGAGCTCGTCATTGCTCGGCAATACAGGGGCTGGTCGCTTGTTGAGCGCCTTCTCCCCTACCAGTTCAGCCAGTCTGAGTTGCGCCTCACACTGCACTTTAATTGCATCATGGGCAACACGAATAGCCGATACCAGATCGTGCTCCGAACATTCGTTGGCTTCGCCCTCTACCATGACGACATCCTTCACAGAAGCCGCCACGACCACGTTGATATCTGCACCTGCCAGCGCAGAAACCGTAGGATTGACAACGAACTCGCCGTTGATACGAGCCACCCGCACCTCGGAGATTGGCCCGTCGAAAGGAATATCCGAAACCATCAATGCAGCGCTGGCAGCGAGTGCAGCGAAAGCATCCGGCGGCGTGTCCTTATCTGCAGAAATCAGGTTGATGATAATCTGCGTTTCATTCATATAACCATCGGGAAACAGCGGTCTGATAGCACGGTCAACCAGGCGCGAGATCAGCACCTCGTAGTCGGACAATTTTGTTTCCCTGCGGAAAAAATTGCCCGGGATACGGCCAGCGGAAGCGAACTTCTCCTGATAGTCGACGGACAGCGGGAAAAAATCCTGCCCTTCCTTCATTTCTTTGTTTGACACAACAGAGCAAAACACCATTGTATTGCCCATGCGAACGACCACGGCGCCATCGGCCTGGGTCGCGAGTTTACCTGTTTCGATGGTAACAGTTCTGCCATCAGGCAGGTCAAAAGAGGTGGTTGTTGGAATCTGACGTCCCATAGATAGAAAATTGTCTGATTGAAAAAAACGCTCGGGTTGTCGCTTTTCACCCTAAAAATACTTGTAAACTGTAGTAACGATAACAAACGCGAGGAAGTTGCGCCGTTGCGAGAAGGGAAGCCGATAGAGAAAAGATCGCCTGTTGCCTGACCCGCCAGGAAAAGAAAGTTCACTCGTTTTGATCGCTGCCGACAGATCGCTTTGGGTGTCGGACTTAAGTTGCACAGGCCGGACGCGCGGTGGTCAGGACACCGCAGCCGGGGTATTGTCTTTGCGTAAAAAGAAAGCGCCAATCCCTGCGGAATGACGCTTTCTTTTTTCTCTTTACTTACGGATACCTAACTTTTCTATCAACTCGCGATAGCGCTGGATATCTTTGTGTGCCAGGTACTGCAGCAACTGCTTGCGACGACCTACCAACGAAAGCAATGCACGACGGCAGGAGTGATCCTTGTGGTGCCCTTTCAGGTGGTTGCTCATCTCCTGGATGCGGAATGTGAAGAGCGCGATCTGCGCCTCTGTGTTGCCGGTATTCGTTTCCGAACCACCGTACTGGCGGAAAATTTCCGCCTTTTTTTCTTTAGAAAGATATTCTGCCATTGTTTTTAAGCCATTAGTGATTACTAAAATCAGTTATAGCGCCACAAAGATAATAATCTTCGCGTATAATCTTGCTTATTTCTTTCAAATTAAAATCCATACAACGAAAGCGGGCTTAGGGCGGCTGCCCTAAGCCCGCTTTCGAGCCGTGGTTTGTTTTTTGAAAAAACCAAAAAAGCTGCGCGGGCCCCAAAACCCTTGCGGCTACCCAGCCTTATACCGCCTGAACGCCTCTGTAAGCTGGGGGACCACCTCAAACAAATCGCCCACCACGCCATAATCCGCCGCCTTGAAGAAAGGGGCCTCAGGATCTTTGTTTATCACAACGATCGTCTTAGAACTATTGACCCCGGCCAGGTGCTGAATAGCGCCGGAGATGCCAATGGCGATGTAGAGATTGGGGCGGATGGCAATACCCGTTTGCCCTACATGCTCATGGTGAGGGCGCCAGTGTGCATCGGCTACCGGGCGCGAACAAGCGGTGGTAGCGCCCAGCACCGAGGCAAGTTCCTCCACCATACCCCAGTTCTCGGGGCCTTTCATACCCCGGCCTGCCGAAACGACCAGTTCTGCCTCCGGCAGTGGCACGATCCCCTCTACCCTTTTCACCTCCACCACCTTGACCTGAGTTGCCGGCAGCGGGATACTCAGCGCCTCCACCGGTTTTTCCTCACCCACTACCTCCGGTGGCAGTGCATTGCCCATGAGGGAGAGCACTTTTATGGCTGAGCTGATTTCCAGTTCGACGATTGCCTTACCGCTAAACACAGGTTTTTTGACGCGAAAGCCCCCTTCGAGCGTAGGCAGTGCATTGACGGCCGGCGCCGAGCCTGCATTGAGGCGGGCGGCAAGCCGGCCAAGCAGCGACTTACCGGTGTAGGAATGCGCCAGTACGACCACCTTGGCACCAAGTTGAGTAGCTGCACCAGCAATGGCTGCAGCATACACTTTGGCATCGAAAGAAGCGAGCTGTGGCGCGTCGACCGCCACTACGCGGTCAGCACCGTAGCGCCCCAGCTGTCCGGCATCGGAAGCACTGCCCAACACCAGCGCTACAGCAGGAACGCCCATGAGGCGGGCCGTCTTGGCGCCGTAAGTAACTGCTTCGAGGGCCGATCTTTTAAACTGCCCTCCTGTAGATTCTGCATATATAAGTACCATAAGGTCAGAACTTTAATAGTTGATTAGATAACTTTGGCTTCTTCGTGCAACAAGCGGACAAGTTCGTCCATCTGATCTGCTGCCAATAGTTTGACAGAGGACTTCACCGGTGGCAGGCTATAGCCCACGGCCTTTACCCACTCATCCGTACTGGTAGCAGGCAGCACCTGCAAGGGCTTGGACTTGGCCATCATGATACCACGCATGTTCGGAATCCGCTGCTCTGCCAATCCCTTGGCCGCGCTCAGCACAAAAGGCGTGTCGAGCTGCACCACTTCCACGCCACCTTCGATTTCACGGGTAACGGTAGCCGTATTGCCCGCCATATCGAGTTGCGTAGCATAGGAGATGTACGGCTGGTCCAGCAGTTCGGCCACCATGGCCCCAATTTCGGAGCCATTGTAATCGATGGTCTCCTTGCCCGTCATCACCAGGTCATAGCCCTGTGTCTGTGCATAAGCAGCAATCTGGCGTGCCACAAACAAGCTGCTCAGCTGGTCGCCGGCATCAATACGGACAGCATCATGTGCACCGATGGCCAGCCCCTTGCGGATGATGGCATCATTGTCTGCCGGGCCCACATTGATAAGCGTCACGGTACCCCCCAGCGTCTCCGTGAGTTCGAGCGCGCGTACCAGTGCGTACCACTCGTCATAAGGATTCATGATATATTGCACCCCGTTGGTATCGAGGCTTTTACCATCGGGTGCCAGCACGATTTTGGTGGTGGTATCCGGGGTTTTGCTAACACAAACCAGTATTTTCATGAGCCTGTTGGTTTTATTTTCCTGCCACAAAAGTAAGTAATTTGCACCAAATAATTGCCGCCAGCGAAAATTCGCTAATGATTTTATTGCAATCCGACAACAGCGAGCTGTCAGCTTACCCATGGTGGTAAATAGACATTTGAAAAAGTAGATTAGTTGCTGAAAAAATGAGTAGTTTTGTAAAAAATGTCGTTATGACCACCAATAGACTCAGCATGCTGCTGGAGCTGCTCCGGGAGAGTCCGCACGACAGCTTTCTGTTGTTTGCGATTGCCAAAGAGTATGAAAAGGCCGGAGACCAGGAACAGGCGCTACAGTACTACCAGCGGCTGCAGCGCGACGATCCTGACTATATAGGCACGTATTATCACCTCGGCAAGTTGTATGAGCAGCTAGAGGACGTAACAGCTGCTTTCAGCACCTATACAGCCGGCATGGAAGTTGCGCGGCGGCTGCTTGACCAGCACGCTTACAGTGAGCTGGCGGGCGCCAGGCTGGCATTGGGTGACGAGGATGACTTTCTGTAGGGAACGCGCCGCCTACTTGGGCGGCTGACGCCGCCCAAGTAGGCGGCAAAATATTCATTTTCATGACATTTGACATCACCATCCCCGTGCTCAACGAGGAAGCTACG
>CAZYAO010000005.1:0-8353 GCA_964645715.1 uncultured Saprospiraceae bacterium | reverse complement strand
TTGGTGGCTTTCGCCACCAATGAGTGCTTTATTTTTGGTGGCTTTCGCCACCAAAAGGTGTTATGTCATTGGTGGCTTTCGCCACCAATGAGTGTTTCAAATCCGACATGCTTATCTGATTTTTTTTAAAAATCAGATAAGCATGTCGGCCCATCGCCTGCCATGGGCAGGCGTCACACATTTTAACCAGCGACTATGCGACCTATGCCGCTTATTTTGGGTACCGCCATGTGGGGCTGGACAACCAGTCCGGCCATGGCCATGACCCTGCTCGACCAGTTTTACGCCGCCGGCGGGCGGGCTGTTGACACGGCCACCAACTATCCCATCAATAAAAACCCGGCTGACTTCAGACAGGCGGAGCGACTGCTGGCCGACTGGATCCGCGCCCACGGGATCAACGATCTCGCACTGACCGTAAAGGTAGGCAGCATCAACAACCTGCGCACACCTGACAATAACCTCAGCAAGAGCTTTTTGCTACTCAACCTCGACCAATACCAGGCACTTTTTGGCAGCAATCTGCGCACCTTCATGCTGCACTGGGACAACCGCGATGACGAAGCAGGTATCCGCGAAACACTCGAAGCGCTGGCGCTGGCTGCCGCCCGCGGCTTGCAGCCGGGCCTGAGCGGCATCCGCTTCCCCGAAATCTACCACCGCCTCAACCAGGCGGCGGATCTCGGACTTGATTTTTACATACAAATCAAACACAACCTGCTGCAGAGCGACTACAGCCGCTACCACTACTTTCACGGACAGCGTCGTTTTGTTGCCTATGGTATAAATGCAGGAGGTGTCAAACTCAATCCTGCCGACTATGGCCCTGCGGCAAGCCTCATTGCCCGTGGCGGGCAGGCGGCACAGCCGCTGCCGCTGCTCGACGAGCTGCAGCAGTGGCTCGCTGCCAAGGCGGCTGGTGAAAGGCGCGTGCTGCCGGGCAACATGAACCAGCTGGGCATGCTCTACGCCTGCTACCAGCCCGATATGGCCGCCATAGTCATAGGTCCCTCCAGCCCCGGACAGTTGGCGGAGACGCTCGCCTGGGCAACTGCGCTGCAGCACACAGACTACAGCGACCTCTACCGGGAGCTTGTCGAGATGGCGCAATAACCAGGCCGTTATGACAGCAGAACACTATGATTTTTTCATCGTTGGCGGAGGCCTTTTTGGCGTCTACGCAGCGCATTATCTGAGCCATAAGGGACATCGGGTACTGTTGGTTGAGAAAGAAGCCGAGCTGATGAAAAAAGCCAGCATTGTCAACCAGGCGCGCCTGCACGGCGGTTATCACTACCCCCGTTCCGTAGCAACGGCCCGCATGTCCGATGACAACAAAGCGCGCTTCACCCGCGAGCATCAGGCTTTCATTAACCAGTCCTTTGACAAGTACTACGCCATTGACCGCTACGGAAGCTTCACCGATGCGCAGCAATTTGAGCGCTTTTGCGCGTATATGCACATACGCTGCGAGCGTGTCCCGCGCCATCCGCTTTTCAACTACAACCGGCTGGAGGCTGTATTTCTCACCACTGAATACTCTTTTGACCCCCTGCTGATTGCCGAGTACTACCGGTCGCTGCTGGCCGACAACCCGCGTGTTACTGTCTGGCTCTCCAGCCGCGTCAGCGCGGCGGTAGCCGAGCGGCAGCGGTGGCGGGTGGTCGTGGCGAGGCCGCAGCAGCAGCCCGAACAAGTGATCACTGCCGACCAGGTGATCAATGCCACCTATGCCAACAGCAACGCCATCAACCAACTCTTTGGCGCTGATCCACTGGCGCTCATGCACGAAATCTCAGAGATGGCCTTTGTGACCAGTCCGCAGCTACACAACACAGGACTGACCATCATGGACGGCCCCTTCGCTTCACTCATGCCCTACGGGCTGTCGGGACTGCTCTCCCTTTCCTCGGTAGCTTACACCCACCACAAGGTGAGTTATGAGCTACTGCCCACCTTTGACTGCCAGGCGGCAAACCCTGCCTGCACACCCGGCGCCACTGCTATCTGCAGCAGTTGCGACAGCCGCCCGGCTACCCATTACCCCAAAATGGAAGCCCAACTGCGACAGTACCTGGCCGAAGGCATACAGCTTGACTACTTCTGCAGTATGTTTACCATAAAATCCAAATTAAAAGCCAATTATATTGACGACGGGCGACCAACAGAAATCGCTTTGCTGCGCAACAATCCACCTTTTTATTGCATATTTGCGGGTAAGATCAACTCTATCTACGAGATTGAGCGGGTGGTAGACTGCTAATGGCCACTGCCCGGATGATTACCAGGGTGGCTCCGGTAAAGTCACCTCCCTGATCAACAAAAACCATTGTATGTCAAGAGTAAATGTCAACAACGAGATAGACCCGCTGCGACTGGTGATTGTACACCGGCCTGACCAGGGTATCAGCCGCATTTCTCCCAAGCGGGCCGAAGAGCTCCTTTTCGACGATATTGTGCACCTGCCCCGCATGCAGCAGGAACACGATGTTTTTACGGAGGTGCTCAAGCGATTCATTGGCCCTGAAAATGTCCTCGAGATCGAGGATTTGCTCAGCGAGGCCCTCAATGAGGACCAGGAGGCCAAGAAAGAGATGATCAACATGATTGTCGACTGGGAAGAGCTGCCCTCCAGCGATGGCGATCTTTTCTGTAACATGCCTACTGACTTGCTAGCCAAGGTATTGGTCACAGGCTACTACCCTGAGGAAGATCGCATTTTCTTTGACCCCATCCCCAACTTCATTTTCACCCGCGATATTGCCGTTACGGTCAATGACCATCTTGTCATCACCAAGGCGGCCAAGGAGGCGCGCTTCCGCGAAAATTTCATCACCCGCTACATCCTTTGGGCGCATCCTATTTTCCGGGAGCTGCGTCTCAACAACCGGGTGATCAATATGAACAAGCCCGATCTTTTTCCGCCCTCCAAAAAGGGCGAGCTGGTGTCTATTGAAGGTGGCGATATGATGATGCTGCACAAAGACTACCTGCTCATCGGCTGCAGCGAGCGCACCAATGCACACGCCATACGGTCGCTGGCGCGCAAGCTGTTTGAGCTGGAGGCGGTCAAAAATGTCGTACAGGTAAATATTCCCGCCGACCGTTCATTCATGCACCTCGACACCATTTTCACCCAGATCAACTACCACGATTATGTCGCCTACAAGCCCATCGTCGTCGATGGCCTCAGTTCCAACGTAGAGGTCATGCGAGCCGATGGCAGTTCCAGCTTTTACCACTCCATACAGCAGTTTCTCACAGAGGAGATCGACCAGCACACCCGCATCATCCTCAGCGGCAAAGGTGAATCGCCTTACCAGGAGCGTGAGCAGTGGACTGACGGCTGCAACCTGGTAGCGCTTCGGCCAGGGGTGGCCCTCACCTACGACCGCAATCCGGTCACCGAGGAAGCTTTTGAGGATGCCGGCTACCGCGTCGTTCACGCCCGCGACCTGCTCAAAGCGTTTGACGATGGCATCATTGATCCCGATGAAGTTAAAAATACAATTATCACGCTGCCCTCCAGTGAGTTGTCACGGGCGCGGGGAGGCTCTCACTGCATGACCTGTCCGATTGAACGACGACGATGAAGGCATGGTATTTTTGGGCGGTATACACCGCCCAAAAATACCATGAGCGGCTTTTTTTAGAAACCCTGCACCCCCTGTACGGTCGTATACTTGAGGGTGTATTTTTTGTCCGGATTGACGATCTTGTAAGCTGATTGTACAGCGAGGGTAGCCTCGTGGAACCCACACAGAATGAGTTTGAGCTTACCCGGATACGTATTTACATCACCCACCGCAAAGATGCCCGGAATGTTGGTTGCATAGTCCAGTGTATTATCCACTTTGATAGCACCTTTATCAATTTCGAGGCCCCAGTCAGCGATGGGCCCCAGTTTGGGTGCCAGCCCAAAAAGCGGCAGCCAGTAGTCTGTAGGCAGCACCTGTCTGCCCGTCTCCTGTTGTTCAACAACCACCCCGTTGAGGCGGCCGTTGCCCTCCAGTCCCACCACTTCAGCATGTGTGAGTACCTGCATTTTGCCGGCATCGCGAAGCGCGTACAGTTTGGCTACCGAGTCGTGGTGTCCGCGAAACTGCTGGCTTCTGTGAAGCAGCGTTACAGAGCGGGCCAGCCCTTCGGCGAAATAAATTGCCCAGTCGAGAGCTGAGTCGCCCCCGCCCGAGATGACCAGATCTTTGTCCCTGAAATGCTCAGGATCGCGCACAATATAAGCGATGCCCTTATTTTCGAAATCGCTCAGCTGCGGCACTGCGGGCTTGCGCGGTTCGAAGCTACCGAGTCCGCCTGCGATGATCACCACCGGTGCGCGATGACAAGTACCCTCGGACGTGATTACCTCAAATTGCCCGCTCTCCTCATCCTTGGTAATGGTCTCTGCCCGCTCGCCCAGGGTGAAGCCCGGCTTGAAGGGCGCGATCTGCTCCATGAGGTTATATACCAGATCCCCCGCCAATACCGAAGGGAAACCGGGAATATCGTAGATAGGCTTTTTCGGGTAAATTTCTGTCAGCTGCCCCCCTGGCTGTGGCAGGGCATCGATGAGGTGGCAGCGCAATTGCATAAGTCCTGCCTCAAAAACGGTAAACAAGCCAACAGGACCCGCCCCGATGATTAACACATCTGTATGAATCGCTTCCATCTTGGTTTTTTATCTGCTCAACATTTTCGGGGCAAAATAACGCACGAAAAATGAAAAATACGCTGATTTTTGTTGCAGTCTGTCGAAAAGCTAAAACAAATACTTGCCGGCACCATAAAATATAGCCAACCAAATAAGGCCCTTGATCAGAAAGAACAAGAAACCTGCAAGCCCGAGGCGTTTCAGCCATGCCAGGCGCTTTTCCTGCTTGTCGCTGCTCATATTATCGCGTAATTATGTACATCCAATGCCCCACAACCGCACAGATAACAACCAAAGGTACGCCTAGGTTCAGCCAATGTCGTCCCAGGCACGCTCCACCAGCCCTGCCAGCTTGGCCAGACTATCAGGATCCGCAAAATACGACATGTGATCGCAGGCTGCCTCCACAACTGTGGGCGGAAAAACCCGGGTATCGGCTCCGGGCAATTGGCCGCAGTGTGCCACGCTCACAGCAATATCATTGGGTGACCTGAAAAGCAGTTTATCCAGTGCTACGTAAGGGATACCTTGGAATCGGCGCAGCACCTTCTCCAGCAGTTTATCCTCTGCATCACTCTCCGGCCGCGGAATCAGCTGGGTGTTGCCGGCGATGATCGAATATGGAATGCCTGGATCCGGCACAGCCACATTGAGTTGCTGTTGCAGAAAATCGCTGTCCTCATGCATCTCCTGCAGTGTGACAAACAATTTATCTACCCCTTTACCCAGCAGTCGCAATCCGGCCAGCCAAGGTTTCAGTACTACAGAACCATTTACCGCCTTGGTCAGCAGTGCACTGGCTAGTTGGTAGACCGACGACCAGGGCGAACCCAGGTTGGGAGTACCCAACTGGAACAGGTGGCTCACCATGGCATGCCCGCCTTCGCGCTCGATCAGCCAGCGGCTCACCAGCCCCCCCATGCTGTGCGCAAAAACGTGCAGCACCTTGTCGTGACCCGGCCCGAGGCCGGCCTGCACGAGTTTCTCTTTGAAACGCCTTGCCGTCACGATAATAGGATCGTTGAGGTTTTCGTAGTCGAAAGTCAGCACCAGGTCGTAGCGCTCGCTCAGCGCCCTGCCGGCGCTGTCGCGCGCCAGCGCGAGCGCCTTCGGCGACTCGCTGGTGTCGCCGATGATCCCATGAATAAAAAGCGCTATGCGCTGAGCGCTGCCCACGGCAGCCGCCAGCGCGGCAGCATCCTTTTCATACACCACCCGCAGCCCCAGCGGCTGCGCCTCATCGTCCTGCAGGCTGGCTACCGCCAGCTGCGGATACTCGTATGAAATACCCAGCAGGCGGGAAGCTGTTTTCAGGAAAAATATTTTTACCGACCCGCCCAGGCTACGACTGCTCTCCGGTGTTGCCTCCGGCAACACGTCGAGCCGGAGACGGCCATCCGGCTCCATCATGCCCAAGGGGTAAAAAAGTCCCGTCTCCGCGTCATAGCCGACGGGCACCACCATCTCATTCGTTTCCAGCGTGGATCCCAGATCGACAAAGGCAGGGTTGAGCGGACTGACCAGCTCAGCTCCCTGTACATCAAACAGCTCCAGCACATTGAGCGGTGCGGCGCCCGAGCGGCTTGTCTGCAGCGCATGCAGCGACCAGCCTGCCTGGCTGCCGGGCAGCGCCACCGGCGGCTGCGGCAGCCCGCCCAGATCGCGGCTGCTGACGTCGCCGGCATTGAGGCCGGCCAGCGCCGAGCAGCCGTCCGGCAGCCGGACCTGCACACCTTTGACCACCTCCGTTGGCGTACCGCCGGCCAGCGGCCGGCGCAGGCCCGGATGCACGACCGTTGCGGTAAGATCGACCACCAGCCAGTCGTCGGCCGCTGGCCGGGCGCTGCCCTGGCGGCCGGCTCGCTTATGCACCACCGGCTGGTCGTCCATCTGCAGCGCCTCCTGATTGAAACGATTGGTATCTATCTCTTTTGTGCTGACAAACAGCTTAATATACTCATTCACCTGCGCGACGCCCGCCTTTATCAGGTCTTCGTGCATGATAAACGGAATGCTGCGGTACTCCCCGCCATCCCCGGGCTGATCCGTGAGAAAGGCTGACTGCCCGGGTTGCAGCAGGCTGTTTTCCCTGCTGAGCAGGGCATTGGAGATTCCGAAAGTAGGCATGAGGTTGACTGCACTGAAGTAGAGCGGTCGATTACCGGTGTTGCGTAGCTGCAATTGAAAACCCGGCGGGCGCCACGGCTCACCGCTGGTATCGGCGCTGTCGTAGGCATAGGCGAAAAACTGGGGCGACAGGCAGTCGTCGATGGGTTCCAGTGCCGGATTATCATCCTGCATATTCCAGCTGACAGGATCGGCGATCCGCCACCAGTGAATTTCAAAATCACGGCCCACAACCAGTGAGCTATGCGGATTCTGGATATCGAGCACCCGCTGCCAGTTGGCCACGCGACTAGCTGCTTCAAAAAAACGCATTGCACCTGCCACATCGTCGCAGGGCACCCGCCGGAAGAGCGGCCGCGGGTCGCCGGGCCGCAGCAGCACGCAGGTATTTTCCCAAAAAGCAATGTCCAGCTCAGCCTCCGCGCTGCCGGCCGGCAGCAGCGTCAGGCTGTTAGAAGTGTTTTTTTCAAAAGCCTCCCGCAACAGCGACAGCTGAGCAGGCGTGGCATCGGCCGGCAGCCGCAGCGACAGCTTCGGCAGAGCGCCCGCCAGCAGGCGAGCAGGATAGGTCTGCTGAATGTCCAGTCCCGCCCGCTCCAGTCCCGACAGCAGGCAGCGAGTTGCCTCCGGCTCGCGCCCCTGCGCCACCATAGGAGGCTGGCCGGGCGGAAAAATTTCAACCTGCAGGTCTGTCCCTCCCGGCAGGCCGTGCATACGACCCGCGTTGACGTACCAATCCTGCCGACTGCGGTCGTATGCCGCCACAAAATAGGTGGACAGATCCCGTTGCAGCCCAAGAAAACCCAGACCACCGTCTGCGGCCTCCTGCAGCGACAGCTGCGGCGTCTGCTGCCCTGCCCGCGCAGCCACCCGCAGCTGCAGATGCCCCAGCAGGGACGTATACGACAATCCGGCAGGGTACTGGCTCAGCACCTCCAGCAGACTGTAGGTGAAAGCTCCATGCGTAGTACCATTGATAACCAACTCTTTGGCCGTCTCATGGTCGCGACAGGCAGACAGCAGCACCCTCCGCCCACGGGGAGGCGTGTACTGTTGCAGGCCATTGACCTCCCGGCGCTGATAATCAGCGAAGCCCAGAAAATCTTCGATGCGCGAGGGCAGAAAAGCTGGTTCGGCCATGCGCGCCCGCAGGCTGAGATTGCGGTCAATATTGCCAGCGTGACAACAGTCGAAGACCGACAGAAAATGGAGCTGCCTGCCCCGCTGTGCCCGCCAAATAAGCCACGATAACTCCTTGTCTGTCAGATCTCTGCCCCCAGGCTGCCGACTGTCATAACAAAGCACTGACTCCAGCATACCCCCCGGATGCAGGTGGCGTAGCTCAAGCGGAGCCACCGTCTGCGAACCATGACCACTAAAATACAACAAACAACTATCGCCCTCTCTGGCATCTTCAAAAATTGAAAAAGCGTTGATGACCGCATCGCGGCTGGCTTCATCATTCTGCAGCATTCTGAGTTGCAGTGATGAAGAAGGAAACTGCTGCTGCAGCCAGTCGACCAGCAGCCTGGCGTCCGCTACACAGCCCTTCAGGCGATGGTGCGGGACAGGGTA
>CAZYAO010000004.1:112978-131176 GCA_964645715.1 uncultured Saprospiraceae bacterium | reverse complement strand
CCCGAAGAGCGGCTGCTGCAACTGTCGGAGGCGTACCGTGAGCTGTCGGTGGAACTGCTGCTGTTGCAACAGCAGCAGGAAGGAAATACAAGTACACTAAAAACGATACCGTAGCTGTGGAGTGCGTTGGTCATACTATGAACATAGTATGGTGGCCTGTATTTCAAAGATTAAGCAAATTTCTTTGGTGTAGTCCATACTATGAACATAGTATTGTGGACTTGTTTTTGCGGTATTAGCTTTACATTCGATTTTAATGAGCCCATATGGCTTATTGAGGCAGAGAAAGGAGTTTGTACTCCTTGAGCTGGCAACATGGCTTATTGGTTGCCAAAATACCTGCATATGGGTGCGCATCGCTACTTAATTAGTGAGGTGGATAAATAATTGAGAAATACAACAAGGCCTGTGTAAGTTACATGTATATAACTTATGCGGGCGGAAAGGATAAATAGTTTTGGGCTGTTGCGAATTCATTTCCCCCCTTTAGAATTCGGGTAGCTCAGCTTGCCGGGTAGGGGTTGTCGTTGCGGAGAGTCATATTGCTTGATGATGCCGTTCCTTAACAGAGAATCAGAGGCAACATACGGGCACTTTCGTAGCGAATCCCCTATGCCCTGGCGGGGCACCGTGTGGTGCCCCCTGCGGGTATTGAGTATCTACTGTCATACTAATACGACTGATCAAAGACATGGGCATTAAACCATGCAGCGAGAAGTATATTGGAGGCTATCAGTCAAATCGTATCCATAAAAGATGTTGTTTGGGAGGGGCTGTTAAAAAAAATTATAGCAGGGCTCTCAGTGGGTTTGTTTGTTATAGGCACCTGTATATGCGGCTAATAAAAATAAAACCAACAAAAACAGCCTGATATTTCACAGGAATACCGATTTTTACCTAGTATTTAGGTGTATATCCCGTTGACATACATGATTAATAAACAGCTGTTGCTATTTGTATTACTGCTTCTCACCTGCCTTAGGGGGCAGGGGCAATCCAGCATGGCAGCACAGATAAAATACTACCTGCCGGGCGATGGACTTTCTGCAAAACAGGTAACCGCTGTTGCAGCCGACGGTCGAGGAGTGCTTTGGATTGCTACTTCCCATGGTCTTAACCGCTTCGATGGGCATGCGTTTAGCCATTGGACTACCAAGGAGGGACTTGGCAGTAATAACATCAGACAGCTGTACATTGATGCTGGCCGCTTTTTGTGGTTGGTGTACGAAGACGAGAAGTACGTCAGGCGCAGCGGTCTGCCGCTCGAAGTGTTTGATATAATCGAAGGTAAGGTGGTGCCGATTCAGCAATGCCTGCAGGCATCGCTGCCCTTCACGCTTACTCAGCTGGATACTTTTTTTATCAAAAATGATGTGCTCATTTTTGGGATTTCAGACGGATCCTGGCTGCTATTTGAGCGTGGAAAAGGCTTCCGCAACATCCGCCATCTGAGACCGACTGAGCGATGGTTGACGATTGATTCACAGACAATACTAACACTTAGTGAAGAGGGCGGCAATCACTGGATCAACCTGCGCAAACCCTCGGGATTGCTGCGCCGCCGCATAGGGCTTCCAAGCGGGCACTATATAGGGCAGCCGCATTTTTTGCAGCAGGCGGGGGATGTTGTAACCTTTTTGTTTCGCAGCAAAGATCAACCGGAAGCACTCACCTGGCTGGAGGCAGACCTGCAGTCCGGACTAGTGTCGGTCTGTATGAATACTGAGGTTCCTGCGGGTTTGGCCAACCCGCAGGACTGGCAGTATATACCAAGTCTCGATGCTTACTGGGCAGGCGTCAAGTCAATGGGTCTCTTAATCAGTCGTCAGGGCGATATTCTTTATCAGGCAGACATAGCACAGGGACGAATGGTGAATGCTGGCCGCCAGCATCTGCTCATCGGTAATACCCTCTGGCATTGCAGCGATGAAGGTTTCTTCCAGTTTAGCTTCTTTTACAATCGCTTTCGGTATATTTTTGCGGATCTGTGGCCAAAGTGGAACTGCCGCAGCATTCAAAAGTGGCAGGGGAAGTATCTCTTCAGTAGTCCGGCTGGCTCGCTGATTAAGGAATCATTGGGGGGGAGCGTATTTCAGGAAACGGGTCAGAACGGTCTGTCGTCACTAGTTGATGCCAAGGGGGGGTACTGGTGGATGGCTGCCTCCAGCAAACTGGTTGCCTATAACCTAGTCAGTGGGCAGGGCAGAGAATACTTCATGCAGGATGCAAATGAGCCATGGAGTATGTATATGGATGAAACTGGAAGTATATGGGTAAGCCAAAAGGGCCTTTTTCAATATAATCCCAATACCCAAGAGCAAAAAAATGTGGATTACGGTTCCTACACCATGCTCAAAAATCATGTGGTGTATCATTTTCATCCCTTACAGCCTGACAGTATGCTGTTGCTAACAACTGCGGGAATTTTTGGGTTTAATCCGAAAAAGGGTATTACGTCTCGGTATTGGTCGGGTGGAAAGGGTAGGTGGCGGTTGCCGTCCAACGATTTCAGGCACCTGTATTATGATGCGGGCAGTCAAATCTACTGGCTGGCTACAGGTGATAAAGGACTGTTGCGATGGGATCCTCAAATGCAAGACTACCAGGTGTTTAGTTTTAATAAAGGCTTGACCTCCGTAGTACATGCAGTGTACCCCGACGACTATGGTCACTTGTGGTTGTCAACTGATGGAGGGGTTGTGCAGTTTGATACGCTCAGCCATCGATACAAGATTTATACAACTCAGGATGGTTTGCTGTCAGACGAATTCAACCGTATATCGCACTTCAAAGACGATGACGGTAAGCTGGTTTTTGGCAGTATCAATGGCGTAGTGATTATTGATCCGCTTCTTTTTAAAGATGAACTGAAAAAGCGATATACTGTCCAGCCTGTAGTCATTGAGATGTTCAAATATAATGACAACAGCGAGCGACTGGAAAACTGCACAGCACAGCTGTATGAAGAGCAGCGACTGTCGATGCGCCCAGGTGAGCGGTTTATTTCTCTTCGGTTGGCACTGCAGGATGCCTGCTGGAATAACCGGGCTACCCGCTTTTATTATCGCATTCGTGGACTAGATGATGACTGGATTGCCCTCGAGGGCAATGAACTGGTGCTTAATAAAATACCTTATGGCCAACAGTTACTTCAAGTCAAGGCTGTGCTCTCCAATGGACGTGAATCAGAAACAGTGCTGAACCTACCTGTGCGAGTGTACAGGCCGTTCTATCTGACGGGCTGGTTTATTGGCTTATGTGTTGCTATCGTGGGGGTGGTTTTCTATGCACTCTACCGCATGCAAATCAGGTATTACCGCCAACAACAGCGGCTGCGCACCCAGATTGCGGCTGATTTGTACGAAGATGTGGGAGCCATGCTGTCGCGTATGGCCATGCAGTCGGAGATGGCTACTTATGTTTCACCAGAACGGTCGAAGCCCATGCTGGGAGAGATTCTTGATACGAGCCGAATCACCCTCGATACCATGCGGGATCTTATCTGGTCGATCGATGCACGTTATGATAGTTGTGGCGATATGCTGTTGCGCATGGAAGAGCAGCTGGAGGAGGTACTGGTTCCTGCCGGTATTGCCTATTCTTTTGATGCCAAGCACGCCAAACCTGACTTGCCAATTTTTCCTCAGCTGAGGCGGGAGGTATTTTTTATTTTCAAAGAAGCCCTCGACAATTCCGTAAAGCTTGGGCAGCCACAATCGATTAGTATTCTGTTGTCTTACAGTGGGGATGCACTACAGCTCCGGATGCAGGAGTGCTATGCATCCGGAGCGTTGCTAGATGCAATGACGATACGAGGCAAACAGGAAGCCTTTCATCGGGCGTCCCAAAGAGCAGCGCGACTGCATGCCAGTCTGCAAATCGATCTATCAGACCGGGGCTATCTCCTGCAATTACTGAAAAAATGAATAATCGACTGGTCGTATGCTGCTTGCTGTTGTTGCTGCCCTTGCTGTCAGCTGCCCAATCACAGTCGCCCCTGTCGGCCAAAGTGCGCTACTGGACGATGGCCAATGGCCTCTCCAGCAATGAAGTGTATGCCGTGACGATGGATCAGCGATCTGTACTGTGGATCGCAACAAAATTTGGACTTAACCGATTTGACGGCTATGAATTCAAAGTATACACTGCCGACGATGGTCTTTACAGCAATCATATTTCAGATTTGTTTATGGAAAAAGGCCGCTTCTTGTGGCTGTTTTTTAAGGAAAGAGCTGCAGATGTAGATCAGCTCGTCACCATACAGGTATTAGACGTGTTTAGCGGCAACATTCAAAGTATCGAAGCTTATCTTGGCAGGCGGTTGCCCTTTACGGTGAGTGATATTGGGGAGATAACCATCAGGGACGCTTACTTATTTTTTCACCAACAGGCGGGTGCTGTTTTTCATTATGAGACAGCTACCGGTTTCCGAAAGGTTGAGTACCTCCAGCCTTCAGAATCGCTGGTACATTACCATAACCAGCGCTATTGGTCAATACGCACTGTCGCCGATACTGCATGGCTTGTCACCTGTGCGATAGACAGTGGCCAAAGGGAGCAGTATAAGCTAGGATCGGCCCGGACACATAGATATCAATGGCTGAATCAGGACAATGACGGGCGTATAGTGCTGTATCGTAGTTGGTTACGTGGTATTTTGGCTGATATTGATTTTGTTTTTGTTCATCCTGAAAAAAGTGATTCCTATGACATAGAACAGTATGTGCCCGGCTTTCAGTTCAGTTCTCACGATGAAATTCTCTACCACCCGGACCTGCAGGCCTACTGGCTTGTTAGCCACGCCAATGGTCTTCTTTTTACAGCGGCTGGAAAGGAACGCTACCGCTACCAACGGCAGCAGGGTGCGAGGCCGCTGGTTATGTCCATCAACCAGTCAGCTACTGGCTTGCGGCAGTATACGATGCAGGAAGTTGACCCCATCCTGATGAATTACAAGCGACAGAACCTGTTGCAGGGACATTCCATCTGGCAGTGTACGGGTGTAGGTCTGTTGGAGTTCAATTTTGCGGCAGCAGCGACGCAGCTGCCCGAGGCCATGCCCGTGGTAGTGGAGGTACAGCAGTATGTGGGTAAAAGCAGGCAGCTCGAGAACCGAACTACCGATTTTTTTGAAAATGGGCGTCTTACGCTTCAACCCGATGACAGATTTATCAGTCTGAAGCTTTCCATCTCGCAGCAGGCTCGTTTGCAGCCTATTACCAGGTTCTACTATCGCCTGAAAAATAAGCAGAGTCAATGGCTGCAAATCAACGACAATGTATTGGTACTGGGCAACCTGCCCTACGGAAAACCTATTGTGCAGCTCAAAGCGGTTGGTATC
This sequence comes from uncultured Saprospiraceae bacterium, assembly GCA_964645715.1. Taxonomy (GTDB): domain Bacteria; phylum Bacteroidota; class Bacteroidia; order Chitinophagales; family Saprospiraceae; genus JAUMBM01. The sequence goes on along the minus strand of CAZYAO010000004.1, from coordinate 125,835 downwards.
GTTGGTGGAGAAAGCAGCATCCTTGAAGTGCCTGTGCTGATAGACAAGCCCTACTATCTGCAGGGGTGGTTCATCGCAGGTTGCATAAGTCTGGTACTGGTCTTTTTTTACGGCCTCTATCGTTACCAGCTTGCCCAGTATAGGAAGAGTCAGGCACTGCGCACCCAAATTGCTGCCGACCTCCACGATGAAATGGGTGCCCTGCTGTCGCGGCTGACATTTCAGTCTGAAATGGTCAAATATGTATCTTCCACGCGCGTCACCCAGATCCTGCAAGACATCGCCTCTACCAGCAGATATGCACTGGACATGATGCGCGATATCGTCTGGTCGATCGATGCCCGCAATGATGCCAATGAAAATATTATCCTGCGCATGGAAAAGCAGCTGGAAGAGATGCTTAGCCCCGTCGGAATACACTATACCATTGACAGCCGTGCAGTTATGAGCTACCATCCCATACTGCCTGAGGTGCGGCAGGATATTTTTTTCATCTTTAAAGAGGCAATCACCAATACTGTCCGGCATGGCAAGCCCCGACAGGTGGCGGTCAGGCTACAACACAACTATAGTTTTTTTCAGCTGGAAATCAAGGAGCTGTATGCTGAGAAGGATCTGTTGCTACCCATCGAGGAATTTGGAGCCAAGTCGAAAAAATCAGGCAGTGGCCTCCAGAATATGCACTTTCGGGCGGAACGGATTAAGGCGGAGCTGAGCATTACCCCCTCCGGCAGCGGGTATACGGTTTTACTCACCAAAAAGTGGTAGCCGGCAGCAAACATGTGCCGAATACTATGTTTATGGTATTGCATCTGTCTTCCATACTTCCCAACTTAGCGGCAAATTTTATGGAATGATTCAAGTAGGCTTGGTTGAAGATGATCAGGGAATACGCGCTTATCTGGCCGAATACCTCAATATGCAGCCGGAGATGCAGTGTGCGGCCGTCTTCGGCAATGTTGAAGATTTTTTGGAATCAGCTCCGGGCTTATCGAAGCTCCAAGTGCTATTATTGGATATCAACCTGCCCCGCATGCAGGGACTGGATGCCATAAGACCCATCAAAAGCCTTTTACCTCAGCTGGAAATAATCATGCTCACCATCCACAGCAACAGCAATTATGTATTTCAGGCGCTTTGCGCCGGTGCAACGGGCTATCTGCTGAAGAACACCTCTTTGCCGGATATTGCGCAGGCAATTGCCACCCATCATGCGGGAGGTTCTGCTATGTCTCCCACCATTGCACGCATGGTTGTCAACCGGCTTAATCCCGTCGTAGAGGGAGCTTCTCTGTTCACGGCCAAAGGGGATACACTGGTGCTGACGGGCAGGGAAATGCAGGTGCTGGAAGCTTTGGCTGAGGGGTTGAGCTATAAACTTATTGCAGACCGATTAAAGGTTTCGCCGAATACGCTTCCGGTGCACATTCGCAATATTTACAGAAAATTACACATTAACAGTAAGGCAGAGGCTATTGCGCTTTTTCACCAAAACAGGCGGTAGAAATGAGGCGCAAAGGCAGTTTCCGCTGCTTTTGCGCCTCATTTTTTTTAAAAAAGCCCCTCAATATTTCCTTCTTCATCAATGTCAATGCCTTCCGCTGCGGGCACATTGGGTAGCCCTGGCATGCGCATCATCTCGCCGGTGATGGGTACGACGAAGCCTGCTCCGGCAGCGATTTCAATTTCCCGTACAGTCAGCACAAAATCGCGCGGCCGCCCGATCAGGTCGGGATTATCCGAGAGCGATTTTTGAGTCTTGGCCATGCATACAGGCAGGCCATTGAGGCTCAGCTGGTCGATTTTTTTGAGATCGGCCTTGGCCTGGGGGGTGTATTCTACCGATCGGGCACCATAATACGTAATTGCAATGGTTTCAATCTTCTTTTCGATGGGCCACGACCAGTCGTACAACGGCCTGAAGGCTGCTGCGTGTGCGTCGGCTTTTTCCGCCACCATGGCGGCTAGTGCTTCTGCCCCTTCGCCCCCTTTTGCCCACACCTCTGCCACCGCAGCGGGCACGCCCAGCTGCTGGCAGTAAGCCTGTACGGCAGCTACCTCCTCATCAGTATCGGTCGTGAAGCGATTGATGGCTACGACGGCTGGAATTCCAAACAATTTGCTGTTTTCCAAATGTTTGCCTAAATTTTCCAAGCCTTGCTCCAGTGCCGTCAGGTCTGGGGTGGTAAGATTTTTCAGGCTTGCCCCGCCGTGGTATTTGAGGGCGCGGATGGTAGCGACAATCACCACGGCATTGGGGGATAAACCAGCGCTCTGGCACTTGATGTCAAAAAACTTCTCAGCGCCCAGGTCAAAGCCGAAACCCGCTTCCGTGACTACATAATCGCTGAGAGACAGGCCCATGCGTGTAGCCAGCACCGTATTGGTGCCCTGTGCAATATTGGCGAAAGGTCCACCATGGATGATGGCCGGGTAGCCTTCGTTGGTCTGTACGAGATTGGGTAGGATAGCATCCTTCAGCAGAGCGGCCATAGCACCCTGGGCTTTGAGATCGCGGGCATACACGGGCTTCTTGTCGTGGGTAAAGCCGATAAATATATTGCCCAGCCGCCGCTTAAGGTCTGCCCGGTCGGTTGACAGGCAGAGGATGGCCATCACTTCCGAAGCGGCGGTGATGTCAAAACCCGTCTCACGAGGCACACCCATGGTCGTGCCGCCCAGCCCGACGATTGTCTGCCGCAGCGCACGGTCGTTCATGTCCATGACCCGCTTCCAGACGACTGTGCGGGGGTCAATGTTGAGGCTATGTTTTTTGTTCTGCAGGTTGTTGTCAATCAGTGCCGCCAGCAGGTTGTGCGCTTTTTCGACGGCAGCAAAATCGCCGGTGAAGTGGAGGTTGATGTCTTCCATGGGCAGCACCTGGCTGTATCCGCCCCCGGTAGCACCTCCCTTAATGCCAAAGACAGGTCCCAGCGAGGGCTCCCGCAGCACGACGGTCGTCTTTTTACCGATGCGGTTGAGTCCCTGAGAGAGCCCAATGGATACGGTTGTCTTACCTTCGCCGGCTGGCGTTGGCGAGATGGCAGAAACGAGGATGAGCTTGTTGCGCTTCCAGCGGCTTTCATCGATGAGCGAGAGCGGGAGCTTGGCTTTGTGCTTGCCGTAGAGGATGAGATCGTCTTCGGCAATGTTGAGCTGCGCAGCAATATCGCGTATGTGGCGGAGCTTGATGGTCCGCGCAATCTGTAAGTCAGTGGCCATATTTTTGGTTTGTTTTAGTTAGTGGCAGCCGTGACAGCCAAAAGCAAAGATACTATTTTGTCTCTATTTTGGGAGATGACGAAGATTGCGCTGGCGGGCTGTCAAAGGTGATTTTCAGCGATAGCACCCGACTTCTGATTGTCGGCCAAAAATACTTTTGGGCGGACCCAGCCGCCCAAAAGTATTTTGAATAAATGCCTACCTTTGTACAATCTTAACCAAATACTGCATATTATCATGGCAAATGCATATTTCAGGCCGCCAGCGGCCGTTAATGAGCCAGTGCTGAGCTATCGCGCGGGCTCGGCGGAGCGCGTGGCGCTCGAAACGACGCTACGGGAACTCAAAGCGACTGTCGCTGATATTCCAATGGTTATCGACGGGCAGCGCGTGACCACCGACCGCCGTGTGTCTATCCATCCGCCGCATGAGCTGGCGCACACCCTTGGCTATTTTCACAAAGGCGGCACCGAGCACGTGCAGCAGGCTATCGCTGCTGCGCTGCGGGCAAAGTATCAGTGGGAAAGCCTTCCGTGGCAGGATCGCGCGGCTGTCTTTCTGCGCGCAGCCGACCTGCTGAGCGGCCCCTACCGGGCCCGCATGAATGCAGCCACTATGCTCTGCCAGAGCAAAACCATCTTCCAGGCCGAAATCGATGCTGTCGCTGAGCTGTGCGATTTTTTCCGCTTCAATGTCCAGTATATGACGGAGATCTATGAGACGCAGCCCAACAGTGCACCGCTTACCTGGAACCGCCTCGACTATCGTCCGCTGGAAGGTTTCGTCTTTGCCATCACTCCCTTCAACTTTACCTCTATCGCGGGCAACCTGCCGGCGGCGCCGGCAATGATGGGCAATACGGTGGTGTGGAAGCCGGCAGAAACACAGGTATATTCGGCCATGGTGGTCATGGAAGTGCTGGAAGCTGCCGGCCTGCCGCCCGGCGTCATCAACCTGATCTATGTCGATGGCCCCGCAGCCGGCGAGGTTGTCTTCAGCCATCCCGATTTTGCCGGTCTGCATTTCACGGGCAGCACCAAGGTGTTTCAGGCCCTCTGGGGAGTCATCGGCAAAAATATCGCGCGCTACAAGACTTATCCGCGCATCGTCGGGGAAACCGGCGGTAAAGACTTTGTACTGATGCATCCTTCTGCCGATCCGGCAGCAGTTGTCACCGCGCTGGTGCGCGGCGCTTTTGAGTTTCAGGGGCAAAAATGCTCCGCAGCGTCGCGGGCTTACATCCCGGCCAGCCGCTGGGCAGCGGTGCGGGCAGGTATTGAGCGCGATCTGGCAACCATCACCATGGGGTCACCGGAAGATTTTTCCAATTTTTTCACCGCTGTCATCGACGAGCGTGCTTTCGATAAAATCAGCAACTATATCGCGGAGGCCAAAAAGGCAGAAGGCGTAGAAGTCGTTGCCGGTGGCCATTGCGATAAGTCCAACGGGTACTTCATCGAGCCGACCGTCCTGCTGGTCAAAGATCCGCACTACCGCACCATGGAGGAGGAAATTTTTGGCCCCGTGCTGACCATCTATGTCTACGAAGATGAGCAGTGGGAAGAGACGCTGACGCTGGTCGACAGCACCTCGCCCTACGCACTCACGGGTGCTGTGTTCTCGCTCGACCGCTACGCCATTGCACAGGCGACAGAGCGCCTGCGCAATGCTGCCGGCAATTTTTACATCAACGACAAGCCTACCGGGGCTGTCGTGGGGCAACAGCCGTTTGGCGGTGCCCGCGGCTCAGGCACCAACGATAAGGCCGGCTCCGTACTCAATCTCTACCGCTGGCTGAGCCCGCGGACGATTAAGGAAAATTTTGTGCCGCCTACGGACTATCGCTATCCGTTCATGGAGGTGTAAGCGATTGTATCAAAAGATTCCTTGGCGGCTGCAGCCGCCAAGGAATCTTTTATGTTGATTTTTGAAAAAAACAGCCATGCCATCACGCTTTAGCATCGATGCCAATATTGGCCGCGCGCGCAGCTTGCCGGCGCTTTTTTACAAAGATGCCGGCCTCTTTGCAGAGACGGCAGAGAAAGTGTTTGCCCGTACATGGCAATGGGTGGCTGAGGGATCGGCTGTGGAGGAGCCGCTGTCGCAACTGCCTTTCACGCTGCTGCCGGGAGTGCTGGACGAGCCCTTGCTTTTTACCCGCACAGAAGCGGGTGCATTGCACTGCTTGTCCAATGTGTGCACTCACCGCGCTAAGTTGATCGTTGAAAAACCGGCTAAGGGCAGGGTACTGCGCTGCGGCTATCACGGCCGCTGCTTCCGGCTTGATGGTAGCTTTAAGAGTATGCCCGAATTTGAAGGCGTGGAAAATTTTCCCGGGCCAGCCGACCACCTCGCGCAAATTCCTTTTGCCGAATGGCTGGGGCTGCTGTTTGTGTCGCTTGATCCTTTGGCCAGCCTGTCGGAGATGACAGCGCCCATCCGGGAGCGACTGGGCTGGCTGCCGCTGGATTCGCTGGTGTTCAGTGAAGAGGATTCTAAAGATTATTACGTTAATGCACATTGGGCTCTCTACTGCGATAATTATCTCGAGGGTTTTCATATACCGTTTGTGCACCCCGCGCTGAACCAGGCAATTGCTTTTGAACAGTACAGCTACGAACTTTTTCCCTACGGCAGTCTGCAACTGGGGCTGGCTAAGGAGGGTGAGCCTTGTTTTGACATTCCTCCACAGGCACAGGATCACGGCAAGCGTATATATGCTTATTACTACTGGCTTTTTCCCAATCTGATGCTCAATTTTTATCCCTGGGGCTTGTCGCTCAATGTGGTGGAGCCACTGGGACTCAACCAGACGCGGGTGCGCTTCCGAACGTACTACTATCCCGGCAATGAACTCGACCGCGCAAGAAACCAACTCGACCTGACGGAAATGGAGGATGAGGCTGTGGTAGAAAGTGTGCAGGAGGGGGTACAGTCCCGTTATTACGAGCGCGGGCGGTATTCAGTGAGGCAGGAGACAGCCGTGCACCACTTCCATGTGCTGCTGGACGGGCTTTTATAGGTATATATTTTCTGATTTTTCACAGAAAAATCAGAAAATATACCTGTATTGTTTTTTCAGTTGCTTTTGGCAGCTAAAAAAATAGGTATCACATAATCAAATCAGGCTGATCGATTACCGACAGTCGCGTTGTCGGTGAAAGTGCCGTTACCGCCGCTGTCAGCTTGCTAAGTTGCTGTAGGTCAGCAGCCCGACCGATGTAGGTCAGATCAAGCCCGCCGGTAGCAGGCGTATCCATGCGGCGAAGTTCTACGGATGACAAATGTTGCGTCACCGTATTGCTGACGAGCGTAAGATCCCGCAAATCAGTGGTGATATTGATAAAAAGCCTGCCAGACTCGGTGTTGACATCAGCGCTGCGGCTAAACCGACGGCCGATCCACATGACTGCCAGGATGACCACCAGCGCTACCACCGCCAGCAAGGGCTGACCAGCGCCGCAGGCCAGGCCAATGCCGATACTCATAAATAGAAATACCAACTCCTCGGGGTCTTTGATGGCGGCCCGGAAGCGCACAATGGACAGGGCGCCGACCAACCCCAGCGACAGGGCAATGCTCGATTTTACAATCATGATTACCAGCAGGGTACTCAGCGTAAGGGGTAAAAAGTTGGCACTGAAGCGGCGGCGGTTGGAAAGTGCATGTCCATACTGTATATAAAAGAGCCGGATGAGCGCTGCCAGCAGCGCGGCTACGCCTATATTGAGCAGAAATTCGCCCAGCGGCACATTGTTGGAAAATTCCTGTATGTAGCGCTCCTGCAGGGCTTGCATAAAATCCATAGCAGCTGATTGAGACGCGAAAATACAATATTTTGAAGACTCAGCTGCACTCGCCGGCTTAGGCATTTGGCCGTAAGCAAAAAAAAGGCGTCCTGAGACCAGAACGCCGGTACTAAACTATAAACAAACAAAAAACATTTTCACACAACAAAAGCCAGACAAGTACACAACAATAAACTGTTCGGATGAAATAACTTTCCTCAGTCATGAGTTGTGGTACTAACAGCTGGTCTATCATTGTGTTCAATATCCAAAGGTTTTTTTCATGCGATTGCTCAGTTTATTTGTCTGTTTTGCCGCTTTAGGGCTAGCGTGCCTGCTGCCGGTGACTGGAGGGAGTGGCAGGACTTATCTTTTTTTAGGACATCCCTATGACTGGCGACGCCCCGACAAGTTGGATCCAAGGCTGGAGCTTATTGATTTTCAGCGGTTCGATGGGGTGTGGCTAGGGGGAGATGTGTGTAGCCAGACGACGGCCCGGGCATCAACGCTCGTCTATCTCGATTCACTAATCGGCCTGAAAAATCCGGCAACTTTTTGGGCGGTGGGCAATCATGATGTGATGTATGGTCATACCGACCGCATAAATACGGCCACTGGCAGGCCACTGTATTATACTTACTGGCTGGAGGGGGTATGTGTGTTGGTGCTCAATACCCAGCTAATGTGGCATAACCCATGGAAGCAGCCAGTGGAAGCCTGTGAAGAGCGTGAAGCGCAGCTGGGGCTGATCCAACAGCTGTGCGACAGCCTGCGGGCAGCTTCTCATTTGGTGGTATTGCATCACCATGCCCTTTTCAATGAGTTAAAAGTCAATAGCAAAGGGGATACAATGCGCCTTTTCAACGTCAATGCCATCCCCGTGCGCACGGGCTGCCCACCACAAGAGGTAAATGTAACGGACAAGGTGTACCCTTGGTTGGTGTCGGTGCAAAATCGCGGCATTCAGGTGGTTTGCGTAGGTGGTGATTTTGGTATGAATGCCAAGACATTCGCTCACCGGAGCGCGGAGGGGATCTGGTTGCTGGGTTCGGGTATCAATAACAGCCTTGACAAGGCCTATGTGCCTGACTACGTGACCAATATGCAGCCCGATTCCGTGCTGATTTTTACGCACCATCCTCAGACGCGGGTCTTAAACTGGTCTTTTGTGCGGCTGCGTGATCTAGTGTATACCCAGCGGGGTAGTGCAGAAATCGAGCTACTGGCCACGGAACTTAGACAGCTGCTGGATGAGTGGTGAGATAAGCTGTGAAAGGCTGTAAAAATAAAAGCAGCAACAGAAGCAATTATGATGAAAATGCCTTACTTTTGTAGAAATTATGGTTTCAGAACCTGGCAGTGCCTCTATTGGCACTGCCAGGTTCTTTGTTCAAATAGGCATGTCTTATGTACGAATTAAATAGCGAATACATTGAGCAGCTAGAAGTTTTAGCTGCTGAAATTCAGGATAGTGAGCTGTTGCAACAGTATCTGGAAGAGGAAGAAGAAGAGCTGTATAACCAGCTAAAGGATGCTTATGAGCCCCGGATTGCCTCAGTCTATGAGACGGTTGCCATTCATCATCCGTTGCAATTGCTGGCATTTGAGCTGATTCTGTTAGATCCGGCTTTCGAAGGACTGTTTTTGCCTCGTATTCTGGGGCATGCTGTTCTTCGGGGTGAAATTGATAAGCACTACAAGTACGTACGGCCACAGGAGCATTTCAAAGAAATCCTGATGGCGCTCTGCCAGTCTACCAATTTTGACATCCTGAAGAAAAGGGTAGGGCAGTCGGTGCAGATGGGACTCGCACTGAGCAGTGATATCTGGGTGACCAACCTGTTCAACCAAATCGAGAATAAGCGCATTCGGCACTATCTGCAAAGCCAAAAAATTGAGCGCTATCGCCATGAAACGGAGCGCGGTGTTGGTTACGAGCGCTATGCACGTCAGTTTAGGAATGAAGTTTTCCAAACGGCTATTTTCCCGACGACGGCTGCAGAACTCAAGGTGTACTACAATACCCTTCGCGACTTTCTGGTGCATCGGGTAGTGCACCATCCCAGCTTCAACCAAAGCCTTGTACAGCCGATGGACGAACTGTTGGCCAACGATGAGCTGTACGGGGAGGACGAGTTCCTTTACCTTCTGACAATTTATGCTGCTTTCTTTGATATACCTGACGCCAGCCACCAGAATCTGGCGGCGGTCTTCAACGACCAGGTGTCTTCTATCTTTGAAGCTGACGATAAGGTGTTGTCTTTCTTGCTGGATTTGTCAGCCAAGGGTGTGGATATCAGACCTGCGGAAGACAGGCGCATGTCTGCTATTGTAGATAAAAGACTGGACAATCAGCTGAGCGAATATTTCAAGCTGGTTGATCTCATCCACGACAAGGGGTATTTGTTGCCCGAAGTACAGGAGGCGATTCGCGATACCTGCAACCAACACGATGGTCTGTCGCGCTTTAACGAGGGTATACGTCGCACTATTTATCGCTACTTCGCGCGTTTCATCAACAACCTGGAAGAGCGTGATTATCCCGAATTCTTTGAGATCAGCAAAGTCTTTTCACTCTACATTGCGCTGTTTGGCAACCAGCAGTTCAATCAGGACATCGAAGATCTGTCGATGAATTATGTCCGCAAGCTGCTGGCATACTATACGGATAAGCGCGGCAGGGACTATCAGGATATCAAGCGGTTTGTTTCTTCTTCTTTTCTCGATCTCGATTTCCTCGAGGAGAAGGAAGTGGTGGAGTTGTTTAAGACTCGTCGTAAGCGCAAAGCAGAGGAGTAATCCCTTGTTGTTTTTTTCGCTGCTGTCGCAGCGAAAAAAAACAACAAACAGGCAGACAATTCTTGATTGTTTTAACAATCAAGAATTGTCTGCTTCTTCCTCTTCCTCCTCGGTATCCAGTAACGAAGGCGGCAATGTCTTAGTGACATCTGCCCCCAGCAGCCGGAGTTTTTCGGCCTGATCGATGAGGGTGCTGCCTTTTTTTCCTTCCTTTAGTTTCTTCATAGCTTCCTGGTAGCCCGACTGTGCCTGGTCGAGCCGCTGCCCGATCTGTAGCAGATCATTGGTAAAGCCAACAAATTTGTCGTACAACTTACCGCTTTGGCGGGCAATTTCCTGCACGCTGCGCTTCTGTTTCTCCTGTCTCCAGATATAGGAGACCGTGCGCATGGTTGCCAGCAGGGTAGAGGCAGTCACCAGCACGATATTTTGGTCAAAAGCATCTGCAAAAAGTTTATCATCGTGTTGCACGGCCAGTTGGTAAGCCGGTTCGATAGGGACAAACAGCAGCAGGTAGTCGGGCGAATTGAGCTGGTAGAGTTGCTGGTAGTTTTGGTTGCTCAGGTCCTTGATATGTCTGCGCAAGCTCTCGATATGCGCTTTCAGATGCCTGCTCTGCTCTTGGTTGTCGGTCGCCTGGCTATAGCGGTCGTAGTCGGTGAGTGACACTTTGCAGTCGATGATCAGGTGGCGGTTGTCGGGCAGCAGGATGATAAAATCCGGCCGCTTATGGCGTCCGTCTTCGTTGCGGAAAGAAGATTGGGTGCGGTAGTGTACATTGTTTTGCAGGCCTGCTTTCTCAAGCAGTCGCTCGAGCTGAATTTCTCCCCAGTCACCCTGCGTTTTGCTACTCCCCTTGAGTGCCAGCGCCAGCTGGTTGGCATCGGTGCTCAGCTGTTGGTTGAGCAGCCGTAGCTGCTCGAGTTGCTCCTTGAGGCTGCTGCGCTCCCGGGTTTCATCGATATACATATCCTTAATCTGCTTACTAAAACTATCCAGTTGCGTCTTCATGGGCTGCAGCAGACCATCAATCTGTTCTTTGTTGGCACTGGCAAAGCGGGCGCTTTTTTCTTCCAGCAGTCGATTGGCAAGATTTTCGAAGGTCAGGCGGGCCTGTTCCTGCAGCCTTTTCATCTCTCCTTCCTGATTGTTCAGCTTTTCTTCGAGATGCAGCAGGTGTGCATTGGACTCGGCCAGGCGAGCTGCCAGGTCCCGTTCGGCGGTGAGGGACTCTTGCCAGCGCTTTTCATATTGTTGCGCCTGGGTTGTGATGGCAGCAAAAGTAGCTTTGGGCACATAGTCACGCTCGACCTCCTGCCGCGGCAGGAGGTCTGCCTGCAGGCGCCCCTGCTGGTATATTTTTCCGAAAAAAAAACCAGCCACAATGCCTGCCAGCAGGCAGGCCAAGGCCGTAATTAGTATGGCGGCGGTCGTCATAATGGGGCAGATTATTTTGGTTATTGGCTGGGTAAAAGTAACACATTTTTGCGGATTTGGCCCGAGGGGGTTATCTTTACAGGAAAATGTTCAATATGCAACAGGTTCAACAATACATAGCGGCGCATCGCGACCGCTTCCTCAATGAGTTGCTGGATTTGCTAAGAATTCCTTCGGTTAGTGCGGATCCTGCCTACGCAGCCGATGTTCGCCGCACTGCGGAAGCGGTAGCAGCACACCTGACCAGCATTGGCATAGACAAGGTGGAGATTGTGCCCACACCGGGCCATCCAATTGTCTATGGGGAGAAAATGATTGACCCGGCTAAGCCAACGATCATGGTGTATGGCCACTACGATGTGCAGCCACCTGATCCGATAGAACTCTGGGAGAGTCCTCCTTTTGAGCCAACGATTAAGCAAACGGATATTCATCCCGACGGAGCAATTTTCGCCCGGGGTTCCTGCGATGACAAGGGGCAGGTGTTCATGCACATCAAGGCGGTAGAGGCTATGCTGGCCAATGATGCGCTGCCTTGCAATGTCAAATTTATGATCGAAGGGGAGGAAGAGGTAGGGTCTGCTCACCTGGCCGATTTTCTGCAAAGCCACAAGGAGCGCCTCGCCTGCGATGTCATCCTGATCTCAGATACGAGTATCATCGCCAACGATACACCCAGCATCACTACGGGGCTGCGGGGACTGAGTTATCTGGAGGTGGAAGTAACAGGCTCCAACCGCGACCTGCATTCCGGGGTGTACGGGGGCGCTGTGGGCAATCCTATCAATGTTCTCTGTGAGATGATTGCCAATATGATGGACGAGCATAAGCATATCACCATTCCGGGTTTTTACGATGATGTACAGGAGGTGAGTGATGCCGAGCGGGAGGAGATGAATAAAGCGCCTTTCAGTCTGGAGGAGTACAAGCGCAGTCTGGGCATACAGGAAATCAGGGGTGAAAAGGGCTATACGACGCTCGAGCGCACCAGCATACGTCCAACGCTGGATGTTAATGGTATCTGGGGAGGGTATATCGGTGAAGGCGCCAAGACGGTACTGCCTGCCAAAGCTTTTGCCAAAATCAGCATGCGGCTTGTACCCAACCAGGATCCTGATAAAATCACGGAGCTTTTCACCAATTACTTTCTGGCCGCAGCACCGCCGGAGGTCAAAGTAGCTGTGCATCCTCATCACGGCGGCAAGCCGGTAGTGACGCCTACGGATACGCCTGAGTATAAAGCGGCTCACATGGCCATGGCCGCTACTTTTGGAAAGGACCCCATCCCCAAGCGCGAAGGGGGGAGTATTCCTATCGTAGCGTTGTTTGAAGAGATTTTGGGCGTAAAGAGTGTCCTCATGGGCTTTGGGCTGGACAGCGATGCGCTGCATTCGCCCAATGAACACTATGGTATCTTCAACTTTTACAAAGGGATAGAGACGATTCCGTACTATTTCACGTACTATACGGAGCTTAAGGCGTAATCAAGTACGTACAGGATATAAGCAAGTGCCCGTTGATTTTTTAGAAAAAATCAACGGGCACTTGCTTTATTGGTTCATTTTGCTGCTGAAAGCAGCAAAATGAACATATTTATCGGCTGACCTTCTT
>CAZYAO010000004.1:98965-112878 GCA_964645715.1 uncultured Saprospiraceae bacterium | reverse complement strand
GTTCATTTTGCTGCTGAAAGCAGCAAAATGAACATATTTATCGGCTGACCTTCTTTGTTGGTTCATTTTGCTGCTGGAAGCAGCAAAATGAACATATTTATCGGCTGACCTTCTTAAAAACAAAGCGGGTAATAAAAATACCTTGTTGGTCAGTATCCGAGCCCTGACTTTCTACACCGCTGGTAACAAACGCCAGCTCCCACCCCTCAGCGGTCAGCTGGTCGAGTTTGGCGCTGATCAGCGCATCGTTAGAGGCGATGTTCTGAAAGTTGATGCCACCCATACTAAAGAAGTTGAGCAGCTTTGTTTCGTAGAAATTGCTGATCTTGAGGTCGCTGCGGTCAATGTCACCCTGCCCGCTGGTGCGGCCGTCGGTACGTTGCGTCGTATATTGGGCGATGGGTACAGCCTCGTTGTTTTCAATGATGCGCGAGCGGCCTATTCCTGCCGGAATGATGGACTCGACAACTGTGACGACTTTGTACTGCGTCTGCGCCTGCAAGCTACCCAAGAATAAGAGGGCAAAAAAACCTGAAAGGAGAAGTACCTTTTTCATAGCTGAAGTAATTTTTACAGAGTATATCATAAAAGCGTTTGAGGTCGCTCAAATGTTGTCTGATTCAGCTGTGTCTGTGGTTAAAATTGCGTTAAAAAAATTAATGGATTAGTTAACAGCTTCCACACCAGCGATTTCGGGCACACGACTCCGGATAGCCTGTTCCACACCTGCACGCATGGTAAAAACGGACATGTTGCAGTTTTGGCAGTTGCCCAGCCATTTTACCTGTACGATGCCTTCGTCAGTGACATCTACAACCTCTACATTGCCACCGTCGACGGCTAAGTGGGGTCGCACTGCATCGAGTGCGGCATCGATAGCCTGCAGCAGCTGTTCTTTTTCAGAGGATAACATGATATGCATTTTAGCAAAAGTAATACTAATTGTCCAACCGTACAACTTGTGTCGGTGCCAGTGTTTCATTGCGTACGGCAATCTGCCGCGCTGTGTCGCGGGCAATTTTGGCGAAAGCCTCCTGCACGGAAGCTTCTGCGGCCAAGGCTGCCGGCTTACCGGCATCGCCTGATTCCCGGATGCCCTGCACCAGCGGCACCTGCCCCAGCAGTACGCTGTTGCTCATCTTAGCGAGCTTTTTACCTCCTCCCTCACCAAAAATGTAGTATTTGTTGTTGGGCAGCTCGGCAGGGGTAAACCAAGCCATATTTTCGACCACGCCCAAAATGGGGACATTGATATTGGGCAGCAGGAACATGTTCATGGCTTTTACAGCGTCAACTAAGGCTACTTCCTGCGGTGTGGTGACCAGCACTACCCCCGTGATGGGAGCTGTTTGTACTAGCGTGAGCTGTACATCGCCTGTGCCGGGTGGTAAATCAACTACTAAGTAATCCAATGGCGGCCAGACAGTGTCGTTGAAAAACTGCCGGATGACGCCTGACAGCCGGGGGCCGCGTAGCACAACAGCCTGCTCCGGCTCAATGATGAAGCCGATAGACATGACTGGCATCCCGTAAGCCTGCAGCGGTACAATCTTGGGCTGCCCGTAAAAATCTTGCACCTTGGGGCGCTGCCCTTGCAGTCCAAGCATGGTAGGCATGGAGGGACCGTACAAATCTGCATCCAGCAGCCCTACCTTAGCACCCAGTTGTTGCAGGGCAAGTGCCAGATTGACGGCTACGGTAGATTTGCCGACACCGCCCTTGCCGGAGGCAACGGCGATGATGTTGCGCACCTGACTCATGGGGTTGGTCGGTCCCTGTCCTTGGTTGTCGAGCGCCCGGGAAGTGACATGGATGTTGACATTGGCTGCCGGGTAAACGGCCATGATGGCCTCCATGCAGGCAAAATTGAGGTCTGACTTGTAAGTTGCGCTGAGGGAAGGCAATTCAAGTGTGAAATTGACGTTATGACCATCAATCTGTAGATCGCGCACCATACTGGCAGATATGAGATCTTGACCAGTGTTGGGATCCATTACCTTGGCCAGTGCTTTTACCACGGTTGTTTTATCGTATTCCATCGCGTTCGCGGGCTTTTTTACAGCTTAATCTGACAAAGTTATAGAACAATTCTTTGTTGCATTAGGTTTTTTCGTGTAGGAATAGGATTACTTTTGCGTTGTTATGAAGGTACATTACGATTTAGATCAACTGCCGGCGTTCAACAACGCGGTAATTACCATAGGTTCGTTCGACGGGGTGCATCTGGGGCATCAGGAATTGTTGCACCGAATCAACCGGCTGGCAAGGCGTACGGGGGGCGAAAGTGTCGTTATCACTTTTCATCCGCACCCGCGCAGCATTATCTACCCGCAGGATGACAAACTCAGTCTGCTCTCTACCATCGAGGAAAAGATATCGCTGATTGGAAGCTATGCGGTAGACCATCTGGTTATCGCGCCTTTCTCTGTGGCTTTTTCCCAGCTGAGTGCTGATGAGTATATCCACAAATTCATTGTCGGTCGCTTCCATCCTCGCTATGTAGTCATCGGTTACGATCATCGCTTTGGCCTCAACAGGATGGGGGATATCAACTACCTCGAATGGCATGGTCGCTCATTGGGCTATGAAGTGATACAGATTGAAAAGCAGGTAGTTGATAATCTTTCTATCAGTTCGACAAAAATCCGCAAGGCGGTAGAAGAGGGGGATATAGCCACTGCCAACCGGCTGCTGGGTCATCCGTATACCCTCATCGCCAAGGTTATCTATGGCCGCCAGCTAGGCACAAAAATGGGCTTTCCAACGGCCAACCTGCAGCCGGGTACGCCCAATAAACTGGTTCCGCGGGATGGTATTTATGCCGTGCGGGTACTGCATGAAGGCAATACCTACGAGGGTATGTTGTACATCGGACAGCGCCCGACCATCAAAGACGATAATCATCGTTCGATTGAAGTCAATATTTTTGATTTTGATGAGTATATCTATGGCCAGACGCTGGAGGTTGAGTTTGTCGAGTTTATTCGACCCGACGCTACATTCGAATCGGTCGAGGCACTGCAGCAGCAACTCGCAGCAGATCGCGAGCAGGCACGTTCCCGCCTGGCGGCGGCTGCACTTGCATCGGCGCCTGCTCAACGGGCTCGCAAGACGGCTATTGTTATCCTGAACTACAACGGTATAGCTTATCTCAGGGAGTATTTACCGTCTGTCCTCGCCCATACAGAGCCCGGCACAACTGTTTATCTGGCAGACAATGCATCAACCGATGGTTCTGTAGATTGGGTAAGGACGCACCAGCCAGACGTGAGTGTCATTGCATTGCCCCAAAATTATGGCTTTGCAGAAGGCTACAACCAGGCACTGAAGACCTTGGATGCCGACACCTACGTGCTACTCAATTCGGACGTGGCTGTACAGGAGGGATGGATGAAACCCTGCCTGCAGCGCCTCTGGTCGGCACCGGAGGTCGCTGCTGTTCAGCCCAAAATTCTGTCGCTTACACAACCGGGCAAGTTTGAATATGCTGGTGCTGCTGGTGGCTGGATTGACATGCTTGGCTACCCGTTCTGCCGGGGTCGTATCTTCAGCGATCTGGAGGATGACCGCGGGCAGTACGACAAAGCAGAAGAGATCTTTTGGGCCAGTGGAGCGGCGCTTTTCATCAAAGCAGACCTTTTTCATGGGGTAGGGGGCTTCGACGGGGATTATTTTGCACATTCTGAGGAAATCGATATCTGCTGGCGGCTCAAACGGGCGGGCTACGAGATCTGGTCTGCACCCGATGCTTCAGTCTTTCACCTGGGGGGCGGAACGCTCGACTATCTGTCGGCCCGCAAAGCGTACCTCAATTTCCGCAATACCCTGCTGACAGTCTACAAAAATGCACCGATCTACATGCTGATCTGGTGGCTGCCGCTGCGCCTGCTGCTCGACGGCCTCGCGGGAGGGCTGTTTTTATTTCAAGGAAAATGGAAGCACATCTCAGCCATCATCTCTGCGCACTGGTATTTCTTTCCGAGGGCGGCCTATTGGTGGCGCAAGCGACACTACTACAACCGGCTGATAGCATCGGTCGCGGTTCGCCCCGGCCGCTCCAATGCAGGTATCTATTATGGCAGCATCGTATGGCAGTATTTTGCATTGGGGAAAAGGCATTTCAGCGATATTGCTTTTTGGAAAAAATAATCCGGCCGGCGCTGCGCAGCGATAGGTGGGAGGTGAACCAATTGCTGGCTGGCTGGTTGATGTAGAGGAAGCGTAATTCAGATGTATTACCAAACAGAAACGGGCACGGATATCGAACGGGCGGCAGCACTGCTGACGGCTGGTGAATTGGTCGCCATCCCGACGGAAACAGTCTACGGGCTGGCTGGTAATGCGTTGAACAATGAGGCCGTAGCGGCAATTTTTACGGTAAAAAACAGACCCCAGTTCGATCCGCTTATCCTGCACGTGGCTTCGCCCGCTCTGTTGAACACGTGGACGGAAGAAGTGCCACCGCCACTGCAACGGTTGGCCGATGCCTTTATGCCGGGGCCGCTTACTTTGCTGTTGTCCAAAAGGGAGGTGATTCCGGACTTGGTGACTTCAGGCTTGCCCAGGGTAGCCATACGTGTGCCGGCCCATCCGCTGACGCGGGCTTTGCTGGAAAAAGTCGGATTCCCGCTGGCTGCGCCCAGCGCTAATCCATTCGGCTATATTAGTCCTACAACCGCCCGGCATGTCTTCCAGCAGTTGCAGGGCAAGATTTCTTACATTCTCGACGGGGGCAATTGCTCGATTGGTCTGGAAAGCACCATTGTGGGTATGGAGGACGGAGAGGTCGTTGTGTACCGCAAGGGGGGACTGGCAGTCGAGCAGATCGAGGAGCTGCTGGGAAGTGTGCGGGTCCATAGTCATTCGGCTTCCAATCCGGCGGCGCCGGGTATGCTCAAAAGTCATTACGCCCCAAAGGTGCCACTGGTGCTGGGGCGGGCAGAAGATTACAGGGCGCAATACCCGGCAGAAAGAATAGGGTCGATTACCTTTTGTCGTAAAGTGGCGGGTATCCCTGATGACCACCAGTGCGTACTTTCGCCCGAGGGAAATCTGGCGGAAGCTGCGCAACATTTATTTGCGGCTATGCGATATCTCGACGCACAGGCACTGGATCTCATCGTCGCTGAACCAGTGCCCGAACAGCAGCTGGGCAGGGCTATCAATGACCGGTTGCGCAGGGCAGCAGCAGCCGACTAGCTTTGGTATCGAAATACGTTTGGCAGGGGCATACAAAAAATGTATCTATATTTGTCTTAATTCTGTGAGTTCAACTGATTATCAAAACATGGCAAAAATTTTCCTGCTGGGGATTGTTCCAATGGCATTGCTGGCTGTACTGACGGCCTGCAGCAGCGACGAAGAAGCGGTGATGAGCAAATTGTCGGGTCGCTGGTTGCTGCGCGAGGCCATCAGCAACGGTCGACCCACTGAAAGAATGTCCTCTCTCTATTATGAATTCAATCGCGACGGAAGCTTGTCTACCAACCTGACGGGTAGTCCGCAGCAACAGGCCTTCGAATTGGACGGCAACCAACTAACACAACTGGGGGATCCGATGACTGTGCAATACGAAATCGTCAAACTGGAAGATACGGTGCTGGTGCTCAAAACGCAGATTAACCAGTACGACTTTATGTTCACTTTTGGTAAGCAAACAAATACAGCTCAATGATGCTGTAAATTTGTATGCCAATGCCGGCCAAATTCAATACGCATATGCGCATCTTTTTCTGGGTAATTGCGAGTCTTGTCTTTGTGGGTGTTGGCCGATTGCAGGCACTGGATGCCAGTGTCAGTCATCACCTCTATTACAGCCCTGGTCAGCCTTACGTAGAGGTGGGCTTCTTCTTTTGGGGGCGGAGCCTTACCAGACTGCCACAACCCGATTCTACCTTTGTGTCGGCCGTTGAGGTGGTTATTACTTTCAGCAATGGCGACAGGATCGTGCAGTTTGATAAGTTCACGCTCAATAGTCCTCAGAGTCGCAGCGCGTTAAACTTCCGCGATCTTAAACGCTATGCGTTGCCCAATGGTGCCTATGTCATGGAGATTCTCATGACAGACGCTAATCAGCCTGAGAATAAGTTGATGCACAAGTCGGCATTGGACGTTGCTTTTGCTACGGATCGTGTGCAGCAGTCCGATATATGCCTGCTGGCGTCGGTGGAAAAAGCTGCCGCTGAAGGCCCTTTTACCAAAAATGGCCTTGATCTTGACTTGCTTCCCTATAATTTTTACGGACGCAGCGCGACAACGCTGGCACTCTACCACGAGATTTATCAGGCCGACAAGCTTATCGGTGAGCCGTTTGCTGTCTCGTTTGTCATCGAGCGACTCAATGGGGCACAGACAGAAGTAGTGCGTACAATGCACAAGCGTCAGGAGGCTACAGCGGTCGTTCCGGTTGTACAACTGATGGACATCACGGATCTGCCCAGTGGCAATTATCGATTGACGATCGAAGTCAAAGACCGGAACCGCCAACTACTGAGCAGCAAAAAGACGGACTTCCAGCGGAGCAATCCTCAGTTCGATCTGCAGGTGCTGTACCGACAGGTCAACGATGAGCAGATGGGTGGGTCTTTTGTGAGTAATATGGATGCTGCCGAACTCAAATACAGCCTGTTGGCCATACAGCCGCTCCTGCCCCAGCGGGATGTAGAAGTGGTCAATCTTATGCTACGATACGACAGTCTGCGCGCGCAAAAGATATACCTGCTTAGTTTCTGGTCTAAGGAGAATGCTGTCAGTCCCAAGGATGCCTACGACAAATACATGGAGGTGGCACGGGCGGTCGATCAGCAATTTGATTCAGGTTTCCGCTATGGTTTTGAAACCGACAGGGGCTATGTATACCTCAAATATGGCCGACCCAATGATATCGTTCGACAGGAAAACGAGCCCTCCGCTCCACCGTATGAAATCTGGAGCTATGACGAGGTGAAACAAACTAATCAAAATAACGTCCGCTTCGTCTTCTACAACCCCAGTCTGGCGGCAGACGACTATATTCTGCTGCACAGTGATGTGATAGGCGAAAGGAATAATCCCCAGTGGCAGTTGCAGTTGTATCGCGCTGCACCCAGTGAGCACTCGCAGGATTTTATCCAGGGAACCGATGTGATGGATAATATGGGAAGGCGCGCCCGCCAGAACTTTCTGGACTGGTGATTTTGTGCCACCTGTAAGTATTTAAATAGTTTCACTCAAAGCCCTCTTTGACGGTGACAGCCGTCAAAGAGGGCTACACGGCTATAATATTTTTGGGCGGCCCCAGCCGCCCGAAAATATTTACGGGCTTTCAATTCTATCATAAAAATCACATATCAGATGAGCAACTTAAACACACCAGGGATGCTGCGCATGCTCGCCATCGGTGGCATATTTTTTCTACTCGCCTGCAAGTCCGGCGGCGCTGGCGCCGAAGCGGCACAGGAAGCTGTCGATACAGCTGCTCCTGTGAGCGAGACAATGGAGGGCAACCCGCCTGCCGATCCCATCAAAGAATTTGGCCTTATCCAGGCTGCTGAAGATGCTGGTTATCCGTTCATGGTGCTTACCATCGAGTTTCCCGAGCGGCAGTTTTCAGAAAACTTTCAACTTAATCTGGAGGAATTTCCGGACCTCGATCCCGGCAAAATGGCAGCTGCTGTCGGTAAATATGCCGCTTTTGAATACGTAAGCCTGGTCGAAAATGCGCTCCTGGAAGTTAAATACAATGGCAAACCATTGCTGAAGACGACGGGGGTAAATCTGGCGGAACTCAAACAAATCAGGGGTATCCTGAGCGGTGCAGAAACGGAGACGACTGGCGATCTGCCGGGTATGTTGTACATCCAAACAGAAGAGGAACATGTAGAGGCATTTCCTTTCTTTGTCACGCCGGAACTGGTTGGTGCGAATGGTAAGCAGGTGGTGGGCTACTTTGATCAGCGGGTGCAGAATACCATTGTATCGCTTGAATTGAAAGAGGACTAGGTGCGGGAGCTGAAAAAAAGCTCTTTGGCGGCCGAGGCCCCAAAGAGCTTTTTGTATTTTTAGGCGGCCATAGCCGCCAAAAAAATTATTACATGTTGGCAATGAGCTCATCGCCAAACTCAGAGCACTTCAGCAAAGTGGCACCTTCCATCAGGCGGTGGAAGTCATACGTAACACGCTTCTTTCCGATGGCGCCATTGACTGATTTGAGGATGAGGTCGGCCGCTTCCTTCCAGCCCATGTAGCGGAACATCATCTCGCCGGACAGGATGACCGAGCTGGGATTGACCTTGTCCAGGCCGGCATACTTGGGTGCCGTGCCGTGTGTAGCTTCGAAAATGGCGCAGCCATTGACGTAGTTGATATTGGCTCCCGGAGCAATACCGATGCCGCCTACCTGCGCTGCCAGCGCGTCGCTGATGTAGTCGCCATTGAGGTTGAGGGTAGCAATTACATCGTACTCAGCGGGGCGGGTGAGGATTTGTTGCAAGAAGGCATCAGCGATGACATCTTTTACAACAATCTCTTTGCCGGCAGCCGTTGTAATGACATGCCAAGGACCACCATCGAGTGGCTGCGCACCAAATTCTTGCGCTGCTACCTGGTAACCCCAGTCCATGAAAGATCCTTCCGTAAATTTCATGATATTGCCCTTGTGAACGAGCGTAACGCTGCTGCGGTTATTCTCGATGGCGTACTGGATGGCTGCGCGTACGAGCCGGGCAGTACCTTCCTGAGAAACAGGCTTGATGCCAAGTCCGGTGGTCTCCGGGAAGCGAATTTTCTTGTAGCGGTCCGGGAAGTGATCCTTGAGCAGCTGCAGCAGGCTGGCGACGTCATCGGTACCGGACTTGAATTCGATACCCGCATAAATATCTTCCGTATTCTCCCGGAAAATAATCATGTCTACTTGTTCGGGCTGCTTTACAGGGCTGGGAACACCGGCAAAATACTGCACAGGACGTACGCAGGCGTACAGGTCAAGCTGCTGGCGCAGCGCCACATTGAGCGAACGAATACCACCGCCGACAGGCGTGGTGAGAGGGCCTTTGATGGCAACGAGGTGAGATTCTATCAGATCTAGTGTCCGTTGTGGCAACCACTCACCTGTCTGGTTGAAAGCTTTTTCACCCGCCAGTACTTCCACCCATTCAATCTTGCGACTGCCGCCATAAGCCTTTTCAACAGCCGCATCAAGTACACGCACAGAAGCAGCCCAAATATCCGGTCCGGTGCCGTCTCCTTCAATAAAAGGGATAATAGGATTGTCCGGCACCAACAGGCTACCGTCCTGGATGGTTATTTTCGTTCCACTCATGGTTAGGAAAATTTTGATGAATAATATTAACTTTACTGCGCAAGCTCGTACACAACAGCGCTACCTTCGGTCAACTGCCCTAAAAAATGAATGACAGCTGAGCGGCTCGCGAAGCAGCGCAAAGGTAATCATTTCTCCCGATTGTAGTCGGTAAACCGCTCAGTTGTCAGCTTGTTAACTTCGTAAAAGTGGTAAAAATCAAGGGTTGACAAACGCAGCCCCTCACTGGTTCAAGATCATGCGCAATCCAAATTTGTCGGCAGATAAGGACGAAATGCCGCGCGAAGACCAACAGGTCGAACGCGCTCTACGCCCCAAAGGTCTCGAAGAATTTTCGGGCCAGCCTCGTATTGTGGAAAATCTGACCGTCTTCATCCAGGCGGCCCGGCAGCGGGGAGAGCCGCTCGATCATGTTCTGCTGCATGGTCCTCCGGGGCTGGGAAAGACTACGCTCTCCCATATCGTGGCTCGCGAGATGGGGGCAGACCTCAAAATGACGTCCGGACCAGTACTCGAGAAACCCGGCGACCTGGCGGGCTTGCTCACCAAACTCGATACCGGGGATGTGCTTTTTATTGACGAAATCCACCGGCTCAATACAGTCGTGGAGGAGTATCTGTATTCCGCCATGGAGGATTATCGCATCGATATTATGATTGACAGTGGTCCTAATGCCCGCAGCATTCAGATATCTTTGAATCCTTTTACGCTGGTCGGGGCTACTACGCGGCAAGGACTGCTGACGGCGCCCATGCGGGAGCGATTTGGTATCAGCTGCCACCTCGATTACTATGATGTGCCTACGCTGATGCGCATCATCCAGCGATCGGCAGGTATCCTGCAGGTGGCTATCAATGAGGAGGGAGCCTATGAAATAGCCCGTCGCAGCCGGGGTACGCCGCGCATTGCCAATGCACTGTTGCGGCGTGTGCGCGACTTCGCACAGGTCAAAGGCAACGGCAGCATCGATCTCGAGATCGCTAAGTTTGGGCTCAATGCGCTCAATGTAGATGAAGGAGGGCTCGATGAGATGGACAACAAAATTCTTAGTACAATTGTCCACAAATTTAAAGGGGGGCCTGTGGGGCTTACAACCATCGCCACCGCCGTTGGTGAGGAGGCCGGAACGATAGAAGAAGTACACGAACCTTTCCTCATCATGGAGGGCTACCTGCAACGTACTGCTCGCGGTCGCGAAGCGACCGAAAAAACCTGGCGGCACCTGGGGTTGGTTATGCCGGGTCGCGCTGGTACTTTGTTTGAGTTTGAGTGATGCAGGCGCTCCGGAGCTTGTCTCATAAAAATTTTGCCGCCTTTTGCGGCAAAATAAAACCCCTCCGCGAGACACTCTTTGGCGGCGACAGCCGCCAAAGAGTGTCTCACGACAATTGTCACCAGCCCACAACCCTGCCGAAAGGAGGTTCAGTTATGTAAATGACAATTATTTAGCACAGATTTAACAGAGAATTCGCATTTCATTATGACCTTTACCTGACATAACAACACGGCAGACCCCATTCCGTAATATGTTCAGTATTCTGCTATGCTCTTACCCTTCAGTATCATCCCTGCGCTGCTGATTGCGCTTATCCAGTGGCGCTTTAGTCAGCTCACAGGAAGTCTTCTGCTTGGCTACCACGCCTTGCTTCAGCTGGTACTAACCATCGTCCTGAGTCGTCTGATGGCAGACGAACTGGGCGTTGCGCTCTCTTTCCGCCATCGGCTGGAGTCTCTCCGGCCAGCTGGCCAACTGCTGCTGGGTTTACTGGTGCTTCTGGCCTCCGGGTATCTGATTAATGAATGTTATGTGCGCTGGTATGAACAGGGTCACTACCTCGCCTCAGCAGATGCTCTGCCGGTGATATGGCTGAGTGTTGGCGGCCATAGTTTGCTTTGGCTGATTGGCTGGCAGGGGCTTCGCTCCTTGTGGCAAAGCCCTTGGCATGGCAAATCGTTGCTGATACTGGTTATTTGCTCTGTGACCACCGCCTTATTTCTCCTCTTGGCGCATCTTACCGGCTGGCAATGGATCGATTGGGCAGTGGCCGCTACCTTCGGCACCGGGCTGGCGCTACTGGCCATAGGCTTCATGCTGGACGCCTACTGGGTGATGGCTGAAATGGAAGCCTGAACCGATAGTATGATTTTATGGGGCGGCCTCAGCCACCCCATAAAAACCGGCATTGGCTTACAGGAGGTAGCGCAACCCCAACTGCGCCCCAAGCCACTGATACTGCTGCCTGAGCTGACTGTCTGTTTCGGTTATCGTCCAGGGGAAATACCGCATGGCTAGCTGTCCGTTGATGCGCCAGCGAGGATGCAGCTCCCAGCTGGCACCCATACCTGCCTGGAAGGATAGGCCTGCGTGCATGCGAAAGGCGGTAGCTTCTTCCAGGGCCACAGGTTGTGCCTGCGCTGACAGCCTGTCGCCCGATGCCTGCATCACCAAATTGATGATTGCCCCGCCGCTCACACTGAATTTGAGCGCTCCTTCCCCAAATTCGTAGCTGCTCAGCAAGGGGATATCAATAAATGTGTAGCGGTTGAAAGTGCGCTTGAAGCGCGAAAGTTGCTGGTAGCGGGCAATCGGACCTGTGATGATGGTAGAATCGCCGTTGGCATCGATGATGATGGATTGTACACCAATGATGGTATCAACAACCAACTGTTCAAAGGTCCACTCAAAGCGCTCCGTCTGCTGCTGAGCAGCTATGCCTGTCTGTACGCTCCAGCCGGGCCGAAGGTAGCGACCCAACTGCAACTCGGCACCCACGACTTCCAGCGGTTTTTCTGTGTGGCGGATAGCCTCGGCCAGCAATTCGCTCTCCGGATCGCTGCTGCTCAGGCTTCTCAGGGGATTATAGGTGCTGCCGCCTATTCCGATAAACCAGCCGGAGAGCCGCTTGCGATAAAATGGTTCTTCCGCGGCAGCCGGTAGCTCGCTGTCGGCTGCCTGAAGTGGGCTGGGCAGTGACGCTGCCGCCAGAGATATGGATTCGGATGATGATTCGTCGGACGGACCTTTCTCGACATGTAGCAATACCGGAGCAGCCAGGAATGCCGATGGCTCATCGGATGGATGTGCCACGGCATGCGGTGACGCAGCAGTTGCAGCAACCATTGCCGATAATGATTCTTCTGAACGATAAAGACTAGTTTGGGAGGAGGCTGTGGCAGTAGTCGGCTGTACCGAAAACGGATTTGCAGGATAATCAGTCACCGACATCCCCGTGGGCGAAGTCGGCAGGCTGCTGGCAGCCAGTCCAACCAGCGAGGGCCGGCTGGCGGTAGCCAGTCGGGCAGCCGTAGCGTCGGTCGCTGGAGCTGAAGCAGTACCGGGCAGTCGGGGCGCGACGACCGCTGTGTGCGCTGCAGCAACCGCTTGTTTGTCCACCTTTTCGGGCTGTACTTTGTTTTTTTGACCTGTTCCTGTGGTGAGGACATAGGTAGCCAGCCCCAATCCTAGCAGCATACAGCCAGCCACCCAGCCAATAATCCTTCGCCGGGGCTGCTGACGTGCCTGTATCGACTGCCATAAGTGTTCGGCATCGAGGGCTGTGCTGTGATCAGCAAATTGTCGGCGTATGTAGTCATCAAACTGGTCCTGTGACATAGCTGGTTTTTTCTTGTTGTAAAATCATTTCCTGCAGCCGCCTTCTGGCGCGGCTTAGCTGGGAGCGCGAGCTGGCGGGACTTATGCCCAGCAACTCAGCAATTTCTTCGTGACAATAACCCTCAATCACCGACAGGTTGAAAATCTGGCGGTAGCCGTCGGGTAGTCGCTGAATGAGCGCCATCAGCTGCTCTGCGCCCAGCTGGCTGTATACTGCTGGTTCAACCAGCGTATCGGGCAGTTGGAGCAGCCCGTTCTGCTCGCGCTTGAAGGCAGCCTTGTCCATGCGCTTGAGGGCTGTTGTCACGACAATGCGGCGAAGCCAGGCCTCAAACGAACCTGTTGGCTGGTAGTACCGTATGTTTTGTAAGACGGCTATGAAAGCGTCCTGTAAGATATCGCGAGCTGCATGATCGTCGGCCGCATAACGGCGCGCAACGGTCATGAGCATAGGCGAAAACCTGACCACCAACTCCCGCTGGCAGGCAGGCCGCTCCTGCTGACACCCCAGAATGATAGCTGCTTCCGTCATCAAGGTAATTTGTGGGCGGTAGTAAATGGTTGAAAATGAATGAATTTTTGCCACTAAATGCGGCAAAACAAATTTTCACAGTGCGTATTTTTGATTTTTTTAGAAAAATCAAAAATACGCACTGTGAAAAATACCTTTGGGCGGCGTCAGCAAATTTTGTCGCCCTGGGCGACAAAATAAGCCGCTGCATGACGCGTATTTTGATTTTTCCCAAAAATCAAAATACGCGTTGTGAAAAATATTTTATGGCGGCGTCAGCCGCCATAAAATACTACGGTCTAAGGACCGAAAAACTTCCCGAAACAGGAAACTCAAACACCGCCCCGCTGCCAAAGCCGGTGACCACACCAGAAAATGTACCCGAAATAACATCACCACTGTTGGGGCCAGCCTCCGTGATGGTTACGGTAATATCCTGACACGGATACGCGCAACTGACACTGAGGGGGCCCTGGGTGTTGATGAGGTTG
>CAZYAO010000004.1:85162-98865 GCA_964645715.1 uncultured Saprospiraceae bacterium | reverse complement strand
GTAACAGAAAACTGCCCGTCATCGCCGACAGCGATAAATTGCTGATTACCGGACCAACTAATATAGACAGCTCCATCAGTCACGGGCTCACCGTCGCAGTTGAGCAATTGGCCGCTGACAACTGAGTTGGTGGGGCCGGTAAGGCTGAAGTTCAGCGTACCTACATCTGTATTGTTGGCAAAAGGCCCTATATTGATGGAGGCTACTACATTGTTGCAGGCACTCATTACCTGAACAGTCAGCACCTGATTTTTGGGCACCTTGCCGGCAAAAACGCCCTCGGTATTGGTAAAGCCGCTTCCTACGGAGTTGAGACCGTCAACCCGGATAACCACCAGGGTGCTGCCCGCTGGCTGCCCGTTGATGTTGATTACACCTGTAATGTCTATCAGCGGGAAGGGGGCATCGCAATTCCAGAAAGAAAAATGCCCCACTTCGCCCACATAGGCGTTGCCCTGCAGCCTGGCCTGCCCCTCTTCTATCCACAAGCCCAGGGTTTCGTCAAAATACCAGAGCGGAATGCTGCCCGGCGCCTGGGCGCGGTAGGCAGCCGGCAGGGGGAAGGTCAAAACGGCCTTTTCCCCGGGCTTTATTTGCAGCTTTTGCCCGTCAGGGCTAAAAAGCTCCACGGCCATCATACCCCAGGTAGCCATGGACACCTCGCGGTTGTTGCGGTCAACACCCTGCAGGTTGCCCGGCATGAGGTCGTGCAGGTTGTCTGCATCGGGATTAATCCAGAACATAGCTACCTGCACGCTGCCGCTATAGTTGTTGCCGGCCGCATCGACGATACCGTTGGCTGGCAGCGTTACTTTAGCACCATTGCTCAGGCTGACAGTGCCTCCGCTTGTAGCCGAAATTTGGTCAGCGTAGGTGCGTGGTATGAGGCCTATGCGGACGATGTTGCTGGCATTGGGCCGGGGGAAAAAGCGGGTGGAGCCTGGGAAGTAACCGGAAGCTTGCGCCTGTATGAAGGTACCTGCGGCATTGAGGGCTATGTCGCTGAAAAAAAACAGCCCTAGTTCATTGGTCTGTACCGTCTGCTGCCCGACACGCACCTGTGCATTGGCCACAGGATTGCCCTCCGCGTCTACGACCTGCCCCGTCAGTTTGCCATTGACCCGTACGACGGGGGGCTGATAGGTGATGTCGCGCAAACTTATGTCGTCGGTATCTTTTCGGCAGCTTGCCAGCGAAAGTGCAAGCAGGAGAAAAAGGATGATTCGGTTGAGTTGCATACTGAAAAATTAAATGATTGCAAATTAATCAAATGATGATGGAATACAGGCGGATCCGACCCTTGGGCGCCAACTTTTATACAGCTTTTTGCCGCCCAAAGCGGCAACAACTTGACAGCTATCCTGTTGTTGATTTTTTTACAAAAACCACAACGCCTGCCTGCCTGCCTGAAAGGCAGTTGAGCGGCCGAAGTTGCACAAAGCGCTGGGAGAGGGCTCCTGTACACTAAAGCGGCTAGGTTGCTCAAATGCTGCACCGGACCAAAAAAAATCAGCAAATTTGTATGTAGTAGATGCTGATGAAAACGACGCGATAGCTGTTTTTATAGGCTACATGCTTGATTTTCAAAATAATGAATCTACCTGCATAAACACAATAAAAAATGAAGATACTGACCAATACCAAATACGCCCTGTGCGTGCTGCTGCTGGCTACTATGGTTGTACTTGCGCCACAATGCAACACCATATCACTGCATACCGATGACACAGCTGTCAGCCATGTTTTGTGGGACAGTCTTTTGCGGAAGCACGTCTGCCCCGATGGCATGGTCGATTACGCGGGGTTTATGCAGGATAGCCAACACCTTAATCGCTATTTGCAGCTATTGGGGAGCAGCCATCCATCGGCCGATACATGGCCGAGGTCTGAGCAAATGGCGTACTGGATAAATGCCTACAATGCTTTTACGGTGAAACTTATTATGGATCATTATCCGGTAGAAAGTATCAAGGATATCCGGCGTGGGTTACCATTTATTAACAGTGTATGGGACATCTCATTCATCGACATTGCGGGTCGAAAGTACGACCTTAACCAGCTTGAACACAATATACTAAGGCCATTGTTCGAGGATGCACGTATACACGCTGCCATCAATTGTGCGTCTGTTTCCTGTCCAAAGTTGCGTGCCGAGGCTTATACTGCAGATCGGCTTGAAGCGCAACTGGATGCTGCTATGCGGGCTTTTTTACTCGACGAAGTGCGCAACAGGCCTGCGGCTTCGGCTGCTTATCTGTCGCCAATTTTTTCATGGTTTTCGGGAGATTTTGAGCGCAGTCACGGATCTGTACGAGCCTATGTAAACCACTACTTACCGGAGCCCATACCCGCATCGACTACCATTCGCTATTTGCCATACAACTGGCAGCTCAATGCAGCTCCGGCTGGATGTGCCGGAGCAGAACATCAGGGCATCAGATAAGCTCGCGCAGCTTGAAGGAAAAAGAGAGCAGCTGTTGATCCCGCCAAACTTTGAGGCGAATTTGCCTGTCGGGTTTTCCCATGAGTTTACTGACGACAGTGCCCAGCTCCAGCCAGGTACTTCCCCAGCCGTTAAAAGACTTAATGACATCACCGCTTTTGAGCCCTGCCAGATCGGCTGGGCTGCCGGGGATTACGTTCATCACCACGAAAGTGCGCAAATCACGGCCGGAGGCGAGCAGACTCATACCGCTTCTGTCAAACCTAAAACGCTGGTCGATCCGCCGACCCGGACTTAGATACAGACGCTCGCGAGGGTAGTCGATGGTTAGCACGAAACGCTCCAGCAATTGATTACCAAGCAGCCCGTCCCGGTCAAAGGTGATATCGGTATCGAGCGAATCGGATCGCTCCTGAAAGTAGGCAATCACCTGCGTCAAGCTGTGTCCGGCAATCTGAAGGCTGTTGATACGACCAACCGCTCCTTGCAGGTAGCCTCCCAGGCCAATACCGATATTGGCAGGCAATACACCGGGAGGGAGGGAGAGTGATGAGTCGGCGGTCGTGTGCAGCAGCAGCGATAAACTGGCCCCTGTATCGATGAGAAACCTGAATGAGCGTGTACTGTCGGACGGTGAAATGCGTGTATCCAGTTGCAGGTAAGGTTTGTGGCGGTGAAAAATAACCGGCGGCGACTCGCTGCGGTGCTCGCGGGGAGCCTGAAAGTAATTGGGATCGTAGAAAGTGACAACCTGCCGCTGGTAGTTGACCTGTATGACAAAGCGCCTGAGGATATCGGCGCCGATGATACCGTGGATGGATACCCCCGCAATTTCTGCGAAGCGAAAATAGTCTTCTTCCAGTACCAGCATGGAGCGGTTGGGGAGCACTAGCTGGGCACCCAGATCCATGCGTACACCACTAACAAGATAGGCCGTGAGCTCCTGGCTCATATCGGCACCGTAGACGGCAATTTTTCGCTGAAAACGCAGATTGAGTGCTTGTGCAATCTCCTTTTGCGTGAGTATGGTATTCTCGGCACCGGTATCCAGGATAAATTTGAGCGGAAGGCTCCCGTTGAACAGGACGTCAATAACAATGAATCGATTGACATAGCTGAATGGAAGATCAACTTTTCGGGCTGTACGGAGCAATTGCATATCCTGCCCCACCATTTGCAGGCTTATGAGCAGCAGTATGACCAGCTTCAGAATCTTTACAGCATGCATACCTGAAAAGCACTTTGTGAACTAACAACGGAGCACCCGACAAAGTTAAATTGAGCAAAAACGGGCTGTTAAGGCAGCGTTAAGTCAATCCGCAGCGTTTACAATTTACCATTGCGGACTGTAAAATAAAATTTGGCAATCACAATGTACGTAAAATATCTTTTCAAGTTCTTGGATAATTGAATGCGATTACAGAGATTTGCAGCGACTTAGTGTTTTTTTAACACAAATTTAATCAGCCTGTTTTTTTTGCTGTAAGGCTCTTAAAAAGTGTTATGTTTGCCACCTGTCTTATGTTTTTTCCCCAATCAACCAACATACAAGAGCATGAGCATTTGCTCGCAAGAGATTACCCTACTGTACGGGGTATAGTGTTGTAATTGTTTAATTAACCAAACCGAAGTATTGTATGAAGCTTAAAGTCGACTTTTATCCTCGGTGGCTGCTTGCGGTACTTATGCTGGTAGTGGGCACGGCTGCGATGGCGCAGTCAACCATTAGCGGTAAAGTAACCGATGCAGCGACCAATGAACCACTGATTGGTGCAAACATTCTGGTGGTCGGGACATCGACAGGTACGGTAACTGACATTGACGGGACATACTCCCTGTCTGTGCCGGCTGGCGCTACGCAGGTTGAGGTGTCCTACACTGGCTACACTACGCAGACAGTTGACATTGCTGGCCGCAAGACAGTTGACATTTCGATGTCGGCAGGTCAGGTACTGGATGAAGTAGTAGTAGTGGGTTATGGCTCTGTCCGCAAAGGAGACGCTACGGGTGCCGTAGTGGCTGTTGGGGAAAAGGAGTTTAACAAGGGTGTGATCACTTCACCGGAGCAGCTGCTGCAAGGCCGTGCTGCGGGTGTTCAGATTACTGCTTCCAGCGGTGAGCCGGGGGCAGGGGTGAATATCCGTATCCGCGGTACCTCTTCTGTTCGCAGTAACAACAATCCGCTTTTCGTTATTGACGGCGTTCCTTTGGACGGTCGCGATGACAGTGCGGGTGGTTCTGATTTTGGTGCAGGTACCTCTTCTGCCCGTAACCCGTTGAACTTCCTCAACCCGGATGACATCGAGAGCATCTCTGTGTTGAAGGATGCATCTGCTGCAGCCATCTATGGTTCTCGTGGTGCCAACGGTGTTGTATTGATCACCACCAAGCGTGGCAAGCAGGGTACTGGTAGCTTGTCTTTCTCAGCCCAGACCAGCTCTTCTACCATTCTCAACAAAATTGATGTGCTGGATGCCGGCGAGTACGTTGACCAGGCTGTAAAGGCGGGTGCCAACGCGAGCGTTGTCAATTTTGGTGGTGCTACTGACTGGCAGGATGAGATCTTCCGCACAGGTATCACGCAGAACTACAGCGTGAGCTATGGCGGTGGCAACCAGAAGACTACCTACCGTTTCTCTCTGGGTTATCTCGACCAGCAGGGTATTGTTAAAAACACAGATCTTACTCGTCTCAACGCTCGTGTGAATGCCAATCACAAGATGCTGAACGACAAGATCGAGCTGGGTGTTCAGTTGACGGCTACACGCCTCAACAATACCTATGCACCTGTTACAAACAATGCCGGCTTTGAGGGTAACCTGATTGGTGCTGCGCTGCAGGCCAACCCGACGCGCAGAGCGTACAACGCAGACGGAACGCTCAATCAGAGCTTCGATTGGCGTAACCCGATGGCAATGCTGGAATTGATTGATGATACAGGTGAAACCATGCGCGTGCTCGGCAACGTGTCAGCGACCTGGCATATCGCATCAGGACTGTCATACCGAGTAAATCTGGGTATGGATAATGCTGCTTCCGTACGTCGTACGGGAATTGATCCTGATCTGTACTTCAATGACATTCTCAACCGCGGTCGTGCCATTTTGGACAACCGTTACCTTGCCAGCCAGTTGGTTGAGCACACACTTAACTACAGCAAGCAGATGGGTAAAAATCGCCTGGACGCTATCGCAGGTTATTCTTATCAGGAGTTCAGCAATCGTGGCCATGCCATCGTCTCTCAGTTCTTCATCACGGATGATATCACGCTGGTTGACAACATCGACGGTGTGAATGCACAGGACAACAACGCTGCTTACCGCGGTTTCTCTGATCGTTCTGTTGAGGAGCTTCAGTCTTACTTCGGTCGTGTGAACTACAACATCGGTGATCGCTTCCTGTTGACGGCTACCCTGCGTTCTGACGGTTCTACCAAGTTTGGTGAGGGCAACAAGTATGGTGTATTCCCTTCTGTAGCGGGTGCATGGCGCCTGACGCAGGAGTCTTTTGTTCCTGATATCTTCTACGATCTGAAGCTTCGCGCAGGCTGGGGTGTTACGGGCAACCAGGAGTTCCCAGGCAATGCTGCCAAGGCTATCTTCCGTCCGAACAACGACGGTTCATTGAGTCTTGTTCAGTTGGCTAACCCCAACATCCAGTGGGAGGAGACTACGCAGTACAACTTCGGTATTGACTTCGGTTTTGCTGGTGGCCGCCTGTTGGGTTCTATCGACTACTTCAACAAGGTGACTGAAAACCTGATTTTCCAGGTGGAGGTTCCACAACCTGCTCCGGGCAACCCACGTCAGTTTACTAACCTCGATGGCAACGTGCTCAATTCGGGTGTAGAATTGTCATTGGATGCACGCATCGTCGAGGGCTCTAAGTTCTCATGGCAGGCATTGCTGAATGCGACTTACATCAAGAACGAAGTACGCGATCTGCCTACTTTCGTTAACACAGGTGCTATCAGCGGTCAGGGTCTTACGGGTGCGTACGCACAACGTATCATCAGCGGTGCACCGCTGTTTGCTTTCTACCTGCGCGAGTTTGGTGGTTTCGACAGCGAAGGTCTGGGTATCTATCCTAATGGTGACGCAGTAGTATTCTCTGGCGACCCACTACCTGACTTTACGGCTGGTCTGACCAACAACTTTACGTTTGGTAATTTCGACATGAGTATCTTCTTCAATGGTGTTTTTGGCTTCGATGTGTACAACAACACGGCCAACGCTATCTTCTTGAAGGGTAACCTCCGCAACGGTCGTAACGTATCAACAGAGGTCGCAAACAGTGGCGAAAATCCCAACAACTTCGGCGAAGCTTCAACTCGCTTCCTCGAGAGAGGTGATTTCGTGCGTCTGCAGAACCTTTCATTAGGTTATACGTTTAATACACGTAACTGGAAAGGTGTCAGCTCACTGCGTTTCTTCCTGACGGGTCAGAACCTGCTGCTTTTCACGGGCTACACTGGCTTCGATCCTGAGGTTAATACAGATAAGGCTATCAATGGTATACCTTCCTTTGGTATCGACTACACGTCTTATCCTTCATCACGCACGCTCTCTTTGGGTGTAAACGTAGGTTTTAACTAAATTTAATCTGTCAAGACAATGATAGTTAATAAAAAATTTCTCTACCTGTTGCTGCCTGCTGGTATGCTGTTCGCGCTGCCGGCTTGCACAGACCTTGAGGATGTAACGGAAGATGCCATCGGCGTAGAAGTCGTCGACGGTACTCTCCCTCTGCCTCCTGACCCGGCTGCTGCTCTTCGGGGCACTTATTCGCAGCTGCATGGCCTCAACAGCCAGGACAATGCTTTCGCACTGATGGAGCATCCTTCAGACGAAATGATGGGTCCTACTCGTGGTACAGACTGGAGTGACTTCGGTGTCTGGCGTCAGCTGCACAGCCACACATGGGATGCTTCTCACTCTTTCGTACTGAGCGGCTGGAACCAGCTGAATTCAGGGGTATTCCAGGCTACGCAGGCTATTGCTGCTGCCGACCGCGACAATAACGATCGCGTTGAGGCTGAGGCTCGCTTCCTGCGTGCTTACTTTATGTACCACGTTACAGATTTGTATGGCCAGGTACCTTTCCGTGAGGCTACGGAAGGTTTCGACGCCGTCCCAAAGGTTTTCACGCGCACAGAGGCTGTCAACAGAATCATCGAAGATCTGACAGCTGCGCTGCCTAACCTGCCTAGCCGTGCTTCCGTAGACGCGGGTGTAGCTACCAAGGAGGCAGCTCATGCACTGATGGCAAAGGTTTATCTTAACAAGGCTGTATTCACGTCGGCGAATCCTGCAGGTCC
The DNA here is from genome assembly GCA_964645715.1 of uncultured Saprospiraceae bacterium. GTDB lineage: Bacteria > Bacteroidota > Bacteroidia > Chitinophagales > Saprospiraceae > JAUMBM01. The sequence goes on along the minus strand of CAZYAO010000004.1, from coordinate 91,105 downwards.
TTACACCTTTGCGTCAGATGACATGAATAAGGTGATTCAGAGCTGCGATTTTGTCATCAATTCAGCCCAATTCCAGCTTACAAACTACTGGGACAACTTTACCGCCAACAATTCAGCGCTGTCCAAGGAGTCAATCTTTGCTATCGTTGCTGAAACGGGCAATGGCCGTGGTAACATGCAGAGCCGTCACCGTATGACGCTGCACTACAACCAGAATCCAAGCGGCTGGAACGGTTTCACGACTATCGCGGATTTCTACAGCAAGTGGAATGACGGTGGTGACGTTCGTAAAGGTGCAGCTATTCCGGGTGTTACCAACGTGAGTGGTCTGCGTGCAGGCTTCCTCGAAGGCCAGCAGAAGGACCAGAATGGCAACAATCTTACGGATCGCGGTGGTAACCCACTGGCTTTCACGGTTGATGTTGACCTCTTTTACGCCAGCGAGCGTGAAGGTGTACGCGTAGTCAAGTATCCACCGGATTTTGGCAACGTTGACTCTCCAGGCAACGACTATCACCTCCTGCGTTTTGCGGATGTACTGCTGATGAAAGCTGAGGCACTTTGGCGTACAGGCAATGCTGCTGGTGCACTGGCGATTATCAATCAGATTCGCACGCACCGCGGTGCTCAGCCAATTGCTTCCATTGCAGCCAATGGTCAGCAGGTATTGGACGAAAGGGGCTTCGAATTGTACTGGGAGGGATGGCGTCGTAATGACCAGATCCGCTTCGAGCAGTTCCGCAACGAATGGACGTTCAAGCCTGCTTCTCCGGAGCGCGTGGTTATTTTCCCTATCCCACAAGTGGCATTGGATAATAACCCCAACCTCAAGCAAAATCCTGGCTATTAATTCCGTACTTCCTGCGGATTTATGGCTAACTTTGACGGGACAGGCGATTCGCCTGTCCCGTCTCACTTATAAGAGGCGCAGCGATTTTTCTTTCTCGCACGCTATTGGGTGGTTCGGGCGACTTACTTGACGGTTCATAGCCAGTGGAGGCGTATCTTTGTTTCCGAACTGCAACGTTTCACCAATCCAATCACTACAGTATGTCTTTCCTACGGTTGTCAGGCTTCTTCGCAGTATTTCTCTTGCTCACAGGCTGCCAACAATCAATACCAGCCGATTCAAAGGAGCCTACTTTGTTCACGGATTTACCCGCTGATTCTACGGGTGTTCGCTTTGCCAATAAGCTTAATCTCGAAGGTAATTTTGACGTTTTCCGCTATCGCAACTATTACAACGGTGGCGGGGTTGCCATCGGTGATGTCAATAACGATGGTCTGCAGGATATCTATTTTTCGGCCAATCAGCTGCCTAATCAGCTCTATATCAATAAAGGTAACTTTCAGTTTGAGGAGGTTGGTAAAAAAGCGGGTGTACAGGGGGCGCATGCCTGGAGTACTGGTGTCGCCATGGCAGATGTCAACGGGGATGGTCTGCTGGATATCTATGTTTGTAATTCTGGAGATGTGGATGGCGATGATAAAGAAAATGAGCTTTTTATCAACAATGGAGATGGAACCTTCACGGAGCAGGCGGCTCTTTACGGACTGGCGGACAAGGGATTTAGCACCCATGCGGTTTTTTTTGACTACGACAAGGACGGTGATTTGGATTGCTATGTCCTCAACAATTCTTTCCGGCCTATTTCAACCCTCGGTCTTCGCAATCTCAGGCCTTTCCGCGATGAGCTCGGGGGGGATAAGCTTTATCGCAATGACGGACCACCGGTCAATGGCAAGGGTGGCTTTGTCGATGTGAGTGAAAAAGCAGGTATCTACGGCAGTGTTATTGGCTTTGGTCTGGGTGTAACAGTCGGGGATGTCAACCTCGACGGCTGGATGGATATCTATATTTCCAATGATTTCTATGAGCGGGATTATCTCTATATCAACCAGCAGGATGGTACCTTCCGGGAGTCCTTGACAGAGCGTATGAGTCTTAGTTCGCATTTCAGTATGGGGGCTGATATGGCTGACCTCAACAATGACTGCTATCCGGAGATTTTTGTGACCGACATGCTACCCGATAATCTGCCCCGTATCAAGCAGACGACCAGTTTCCTGCGCTATGACGAATACCTGATTTATCAGCAGAACGGTCTTTATCATCAGTACATGCGCAATACTTTACAATGGAATAATGGTGACGGAACGTTCAGTGAATGTTCTCAACTGGCAGGGGTACACGCTACCGACTGGAGCTGGGGGGCTATTTTAGCTGATCTGGACAACAACGGCTATCGGGATGTATTTGTCTGCAACGGTGTATACAAAGATGTAACTGATCAGGATTTTGTGAATTTTCTTGCACAGGATGAGAATATTCGGGCTGCCCAGGCGGGTGAGGCTGTTGATTTCAAGAAATTTGTTGATATGATGCCTTCAACGCCCCTGCCCAATTATGCTTTTTCCAATGAGGGGCGTATGCCTTTTTCCAACAAAACCAAAGAGTGGGGCTTTGGGGAGCCCACACATTCCAACGGGGCAGCTTACGCGGACTTAGACAATGATGGCGACCTCGATCTTGTCATCAGCAATCTCAACGCTCCTGCAAAGGTGTACCGCAACGAGGTTTCCCAAAAGGAGAATGCCAATAGCCTGAGTCTTGAATTTGCCGGCAATCGCAGCAATCCCTACGCCATCGGTGCCCGGGTGGTTGTGTACTCGGCCGGAGAGAGCCGGACGTACGAACACATGCCCATGCGTGGGTTTCAGTCTTCGATGGGCTATCGGGCAGTACTTGGACTGGGTAATACAAACAGCGTCGACTCGCTGGTGGCTTGGTCCCCTTATGGTGAGGTCATTGTTATGCAGGGTCCTTTGCCAGCCAATAAGTTGTACCGTATTGATTTTTCGGAGACTGGCAGCATCAGCCGCCGACAGGCGCTACCACCTCGTGGACTGACGCCCGCCGCTGCCAGCCCGCAGCTGGCAGAAAAGTGGGATTGGGTGGCTTCACCGCCAGTACATGTCGAAAATGTGTTTATCGATTTTGACAGAGATAAGCTGTTGTATCACGCCCTGTCAACAGAAGGACCTGCCCTGGCCGTAGGAGATATCAACGGTGACGGGCGAGAAGATTTTTACATGGGCGGGGCATCTGGTCAGGCGGGACAACTGTATTTACAAACGGCTGTCGGCAGGTTTGAAAAATCTGATCAGCCAGCGCTGGTGGCTGATGCTATCTATGAAGACGTCGATGCCCTCTTTTTTGATGCCAATGGCGACGGACTCATAGATTTGCTGGTGGCTAGTGGGGGGAATGAGCACCTTTATCAGTCCGACTTGCTCGATCTGCGACTGTATGTCCAACAGCCTGGTGGCAGCCTGCTTTTTGAAAGGCAGTCACAGCAATTTCCCCGCATTCGTCGGGTGCAGAGCTGTGTACTGAGTATTGACATGGATAAAGACGGTGATCTGGATATTTTTGTGGGTGGCCGCATCAATCCCGCTGGTTATGGTCTCGCAGCCAGTAGCTATTTGCTGGCCAACGACGGTAAGGGCAGGTTTACAGATGTGTCGGCTCGCTCCGGGGCTATCCGCAATCTGGGTATGGTGACGGAGGCGGTTGCTGCTGATTTCAACGGAGATGGCTGGCAGGATATCGCGCTTGCCGGCGAATGGATGCCGGTAACGATTTTGTACAATGAGAAAGGTAGTTTTCCGGCTACCAAAGCCAGCCCCATTCCGGGTTCTGAAGGGTGGTGGCTAAGTCTTGCCGTCGCTGATTTAAATAAAGATGGCAGGCCGGACCTGGCTGCTGGCAACCTGGGGCTCAATAGCCGTTTTTACGCCGACAGCCTGCGACCTTTTGATTTGTACGTTCATGATTTTGATAACAATGGCTCCTACGAACAGATTTACTGTCTGAGTGAACAGGGGAAAAGTTATCCCACGGCGCTGAAGGCGGATTTAGGCAAGCTGCTTCCCGGTATCGTTAACAAGCAGTTTGTAACTTATAAAGATTACATGGACAAGACGGTACAGCAGGTGTTTGGTGATCAGTTGCTCGCTAGGGCGCAGCACCGACAGATACACACACTAGCTACGACAGTTTTTTACCAACAGCCTGATGGTAAGTGGCAGCTGCAGGCATTGCCTATGCTGGCGCAGCAGTCACCGGTGTACAGCATACTGGTCTGCAATGCCAAGGGTGATGGACTGCCAAAGCTGTTGCTTGGTGGCAACCTGCACCGGGTGAAACCCGAACTGGGGCGCTTTGATGCAAGCAGGGGCGTATTGCTACAGCAGCAACGGCCCGGCCAGTGGGAAGCACTCAGCGCTGCTGAAAGCGGACTGAGGGTTGATGGAGAAATAAGACGCATGCAAACGATCATGCTGGCAGGCAAACCTGCCATACTGATTGCCCGCAACAATGCGGAAATGAAGTTGTTAGAATGGCAATAATTATGGGTAATCAACAGCAATATATTTGCTACTGAAACAAAAAATCAACGACACAATGCACTCTTTCAGCTTTTCTGCAGGTTACTGGCGCCCGCTGTCGGGGCTTATGAGCCTGTTGTTTCTTGCGGCCGGCTGTAATACCGCTGAAACTCCGCGCTACGAGAAAATGCCATCTTCTGAAACGGGCATAACTTTCCGCAACGAACTGACAGCTTCTCCGGAGATCAATATTTTTAATTATCTGTACTTTTTTAATGGCGGCGGGGTAGCAGTAGGAGATGTCAACGGAGATGACCTTCCTGATGTATATTTTACGGCCAATCAGACAGCCAACAAGCTGTACCTGAACAGGGGTGACTTTAGATTCGAAGATATCACTGAGCAGGCAGGTGTAGGGGGGGATCAGGGTTGGAAAACGGGGGTCACTATGGCAGATGTCAACGGAGATGGTCTGCTCGATATTTATGTTTCACAATTAGGTGATTATATCGGCTTCCGGGGAAAAAATCAGCTCTACATTAATCTGGGGACTGATGAAAAGGGAGTTCCTGTTTTTGAAAACCGGGCAGATCAGTATGGGCTGGATTTGGTTGGGTTTTCTACCCAGGCAGCTTTTTTTGATTACGATCTTGACGGGGATCTGGATATGTACCAGCTTAACCATTCTGTACACCAAAATGGCACCTTTGGAGACAAAAAGGCTTACGAAGGTAAACGCCATCCTACCGCTGGTGATCGCCTGATGCGCAATGACGGTGATGTGTTTGTGGATGTGACAGAGGACGCGGGTATTCAGTGTAATGCGCTGGGGTATGGCCTGGGGATTGCAGTGGGCGATATCAACCTCGATGGTTGGCCGGATATCTATATTGGCAATGATTTTCACGAAGACGATTATCTCTACCTGAATAATGGCGACGGCACTTTCCGCGACGTTATGCGTGAGAGCATCCGCTACACCAGCCGTTTTTCCATGGGCAATGATCTGGCGGATATCACGGGTGATGGTTATCCGGAATTGGTTTCACTGGATATGCTGCCTGAAGATCCTATTATCCTGAAGGCAGCAGCAGCAGAGGATCCGCTTGATATTTTTAATATGAAACTCAATACGGGCTATTATCCGCAGTATGCCCGCAATACCTTACAAATTAATCAGGGTCCTTTACCAGGCGATGATAAGGGCGTGCGTTTTAGTGAGACGGGAATATTTTCTGGCATCCATGCGACCGACTGGAGTTGGTCAGCCCTGTTCATGGATATGGACAATGACAGCTGGCAGGATATATTCATTGCCAACGGTATCCTCGGAAGATCTAATGACATGGACTACATCAACTTTATGTCGGACGATGATCTTCAGATGCGGCTTCATTATGAAGATATTACCGAGAAAGATCTGAAAATCACCGAGCTAATGCCCAAAATTAAGCTGCCCAATTATGCTTATCGCAATGACGGACAGCTGAGGTTTACGAATATGGCTCAAGCCTGGGGATTTTCGGATATTAGTTATTCCAATGGCACAGC